>CALGVD010000018.1 GCA_937920275.1 uncultured Pseudomonadota bacterium | reverse complement strand
GCGGCTTCGGCTTGGGCGCGACGCTGGCTGAGCGAGGCGAGCGCGGCCTCGAGTTGCGAGCGCTGCTGGGCTTGGTCGAACGGCAATCGCGAGCGACGCGCGCCGAGTTCGCGGATCTGGGCTTCGAGACTGCGGGCGCGGCCGCGGGCTGCGGCGATCTCTTGGCGCAGGGCGAGTTCGGCTTCTTCGCGGCGGCGAAGTTCTTCGGCGGCGATCAGCCCCGAGGCGACCAGCGGCCGGGCGCTGGTCACCCGCTGCGTGGCGATGGCGAGCCGCGCATCACCCAAGCGGGCGGACTCGAGCGCGGCGGCGCGGTCGGACTCGAGCACCGCCAAGCTCGAGGCCATCGAGACCGCATCGAGCGGCGCAGCGCCTGCAAGGGCGCGTAAACGATCCCGCAGCGTGGCTTCTTCTTGCCGAAGACCCTCGAGGACTTGCTCATCGGCGATGGCGCCATCACTCAGCAGGGTCTCGCGGGTGATCTTGGCGAGCGGGGTACCGCGCTCGACGAGCGCACCCTCGGCGACATAGAGCGCCCGCAGCACCCCGCCCTGCGTCGCGAGCACGCGCGCCTCGCCACCGACGGGCTTGAGGATGCCGCGTACGGTCTCTTTGCGGGCGTAGGTCGCCGTGGTGAGGAACACCCCCACTGCGACGATGAGCACCGCCAAAAATACGCTGACAATCTTCCAGGAGAGCGGGATCAGCCCGATCGGGCGACCCCAGCGCAGTTCGGTGTGGGCGGCTAAGGCCTCAGGACGGAAGAGCGGCGAGGCGGGCGACGGTTCACCCCCCCCCCCGAAATCACGGGGCGGCGGCGGAGGGAACGCACCGCCTGGGGCGAGGCCCCCGGTCACCTTGTCGGTCGCGATGTCGCCCTCACGCACGCTGACGTCCCCACTGCCAAAAATTTTTGGCGGTTCATTAGGGAGTACGCGCAGCGCGCGGATAACCGGACAACCTAAAAATAGGTGACTTTCAGCACTTGCAGAATCGGAAAAGCAACAAAAACAAGTGAATCGGTCGCGTCAGCAGACCAAACCCGACCACGGTGACTGAAAAAATAATTTCGGAGTCAGATCAAACGATACGGATCTTCGTCGGATCGAAGGACGGCTTCGGCCACTCGAGCGGCAGCGATTCGAGCTCCTGCCGGAGGATCTGCGACACGGCGAGATCGCGGAACCACTTGCGGTCCGCAGGGATCGCATACCACGGCGCATGCGGGGTGCTGCAACGGCCGAGCGCCGTCTCGAACGCCTGCCGATAGGCGACCCAGCGCTTGCGCTTGTCGAGATCGGCGGGGTCGAACTTCCACTGCTTTTCGCGCGAGGCGAGCCGTTCCTCGAAGCGCAGCTTCTGTTCCTTGTGGCTGATGTGCAGGAAGATCTTGACCACCCGCGTGCCGGATTCGGCGAGCATCCGCTCGAAATCGTTGATCTGGGCATAGCGTCGCTCCCAGACGGTCTTGGGCACGAGCGAATCGACCCGCGCCACCAGCACATCTTCATAGTGTGATCGGTTGAACGCGGTGACCGAGCCGCGCGAGGGCACATGACGATGCACCCGCCAGAGGAAATCCCGCGACAGCTCCTCGCTCGAAGGGGCTTTGAACGCCACGACATTGCAGCCCTGCGGGTTGAAGGCCCCGAACACGCGACGGATGGTGCTGTCTTTGCCGCCGCCGTCGATGGCCTGCAGCACGACGAGCAGCGCGTGGCGCGCATCCGCGTACATCTTCATCTGCAACTCACCGAGCTGACGCAGGTTGTCGGCGGTGACGGTCTCGGCGGCGGCGCGCTCCCAGCCGAACACGCGCGCAGCATCCGGATCGCGCAAGCGGTAGGGCTTGCCCGGGGCGACCCGCAGCTTCGCGGGGAGGTCAGCGCGTTCCGAGCGGGCCATCAGCGGCGCCCTCCCCGCCCGAGCGGGATCTGCTGCGTGATGCAGTGGATGTTGCCGCCGCCGAGCAGGATCTCGCGCGCCGGTACGCCGACGACCTTACGCCCCGGGAACAGGCGGCGGATCTTGGCGAGTGCCGCCCGATCGGTGCGCGCATCGAGCAGCGGCACCACGACGCCCCCGTTGGCGATGTAGAAATTGACGTAGCTTGCCGCGAGGCGCTCGCCGGGCGAGCGCGGCTTCGCGCCCGTGCCGGTGACGACACCGGCGGCTTCGGCCCGCGTGGTGCGCAACGGACCCGGCATCGGCAGCTTGTGG
This sequence comes from uncultured Pseudomonadota bacterium, assembly GCA_937920275.1. GTDB lineage: Bacteria > Pseudomonadota > Gammaproteobacteria > Steroidobacterales > Steroidobacteraceae > UBA964. The sequence continues at coordinate 76,270 of CALGVD010000018.1, read as the reverse complement.
ACCTTGAGGCGCCGGCCTCGCGCATCGCGCGCATCCATCAGGCGCTCGAGCGCATCGCGGGAGATCGCATGCTGCGGGTCGCGCGCGTTATCGGTCCAGGTCAGCGCCACCTCGCCCGGGGCGACGAAGCAGGCGAGGTTGTCGATGTGGCCGTCGGTCTCGTCGTTGAAGACGCCCTCGCCCAACCACAGCACGGTCGTCGCACCGGTGTAGGCGCAGAGCAAGGTCTCGATCTGCCGGCGACCGAGATGGGGGTTGCGGTTGGGATTGAGCAGGCACTGCTCGGTGACGAGCAGCGTGCCCTCGCCATCGGCGTGGATCGCCCCACCCTCGCAGACCATCGGCGCGCGGTACCGATCGAACCGCTCGATCTCGAGGACCTTGCGCGCGACGGCATCGTCTTGATCCCAGGGGTGGTAGAGCCCGCCCAGATGCCCACCCCAGGCGTTGAACACCCAGTCGACGCCGCGGACCTCGCCACGATCGCCCACGACGCAGGTCGGGCCGACATCACGCATCCAGGCGTCGTCGCTTGAGAGCTCCACCACGCGCACGCGCGGGTCCAGGGCCGCCCGCGCGCGGTCGAACTCGGTGGCTGCGACCCCGACCGTCACCGGCTCGAAACGCGAGATCGCGGCGGCGACTGCAGCGAAGGCCTGCTGTGCCGGTTGCGCGGCGCGGCGCCAGTTGTCGGGCCGACGCGGCCACAGCATCCAACAACCGCGGTGCGGTTCGAACTCGCCCGGCATGCGGAAGCCGTCGGCGGCGGGTTTGGAGGTCAGGGTCTTGGACATGCCGATATTCTAGCGGTTTGGCGCGGGTGCGACCCGGTTCGCGGAATCGTCCGAGGGGTGCTGTGCTAGCATTTCATCATCGCGACGGCCGTGGGGGTTCCAAGGCTGTCTGCCATCCAACAGGAGACTCCCTAGCCATGACCACGGCTGTCCCCGTCAACATCGTACCGCCCGCGGGCGGCGCCAAGATCGTCATCGAGAACGGCATCCTGAAGGTGCCCGCAAACCCGATCATCCCCTTCATCGAGGGCGACGGCACGGGCCCGGACATCTGGCGCGCCTCGGTGCGCGTCCTCGACGCCGCGGTCGCCAAGGCCTATGGCGGCAGCCGCAAGATCCACTGGCTCGAGGTCTACGCGGGCGAGAAGGCCAACAAGCTCTTCAACACCTGGCTGCCGGACGAATCCGTCACCGCCTGCCGCGAGTACCTGGTCTCGATCAAGGGTCCGCTCACGACGCCCGTCGGCGGCGGCATCCGCTCGCTGAACGTCGCGCTGCGCCAGCTCCTCGACCTTTATGTCTGCCTGCGCCCGGTGCGCTGGTTCAAGGGCGTTCCCTCACCGGTGAAGGCACCGGAGAAGGTCGACATGGTGATCTTCCGCGAGAACACCGAGGACATCTACGCCGGCATCGAGTTCGAGCAGGGCTCCGAGGAGAACCGCAAGTTCAAGGAATTGTTCAAGCAGCATTTCCCGAAGTCCTACGCCAAGATCCGCTTCCCGGACACCTCTGGCATCGGCATCAAGCCGGTCTCGCAGGAAGGCACGGAGCGGCTGTTCCGTGCGGCGGTCGAGTACGCCATCGCCAACCAGCGCAAGACCGTGACCATCGTCCACAAGGGCAACATCCAGAAGTTCACGGAAGGCGCCTTCCGCAACTGGTCCTACGCGCTCGCCGAGCGCGATTTCCCGGGCCAGACCTATGGCTGGGAGCAATGGGAGCGCACGAAGGCCGAACAAGGCGATAAGGCCGCCAACGCCGAGATGGACGCCGCCAAGAAAGCGGGCAAGGTGATCATCAAGGACGCCATCGCCGACATCACCCTGCAGCAGGTGCTCACGCGCCCCGAAGAGTTCGATGTGCTCGCCACCTGCAACTTGAACGGCGACTACCTCTCGGACGCGCTCGCAGCACAGGTCGGTGGCATCGGCATCGCGCCGGGCGCCAACATCAACTACATGACCGGCCACGCGGTGTTCGAGGCGACCCACGGTACCGCGCCGAAGTACGCCAACCTCGACAAGGTGAACCCCGGGTCGGTGTTGCTGTCGGGCGAGATGATGCTGCGCTACATGGGCTGGACCGAAGCCGCCGACGCCATCATCACGGCCATGGACCGCACCATCGGCCAGAAGACGGTCACCTACGATTTCGCGCGGCTCATGGAAGGCGCCACCGAGGTCAAATGCAGCGAGTTCGCGGATGCCCTGATCCGCAACCTCTGAGCGCGCGGCGCGGTCGCTGGCCTCGTTCGTGAACGGACTGCCCATCGAGGACGGTGCGCGGCGCCTCGCGATGGCGTTCGCCGGGTACAACGCGGACTTCCGCGCGGTCACCCGGCGTGCGCAGCCGCGTTTCGAGGCGCGCGACTGGCACGGCAGCCAGCAGGACGCGGTCGAGCGCATCGATCTCTACGATCTCTGGGTCGTTCGCACCGTCACCGAGATGCGCACGGCGTTCGGCGACCAGGCCACCGACCGGGATCTGTGGCGTCTGCTGCGTGATCGGTTCCTGCAACGCAGCGCCGGGCTGCCCGACACGGCGTTCGCACGGACGTTCTTCAGCTCCGTTTCACGGCGGCTGTTCGGTACGGTCGGCGTCGATGAGGGCATCGAGTTCGCGGCGGTCGACCTCGATCCGCTCGAGGGCGCAGGCGGCAACGCCGAGACGCGTCTCTACAGCAACCGCGGTGATGTCGGCATGCTGGTCGAGGACCTGCTCGATGACATCGCGCTGAAGTGCCCGTGGATCGACTTCGAGCGCAGCGTACGGCACGTCAAGGAGGACATCGCGACTTATCTGCGCGGGCGCGGCATCGACGCCGATGCAGGCGTGCGTGCAGTCGAGATGCTCCAACCGATCTTCTTCCAGAGCACCCGCGCGTATCTCGTCGGGCGGCTCGACACCGTCGAGGGGGCGTTGCCGTTCGTGCTCGCCCTGCAACACACCGAGCCGGGGCTGTCGGTGGATGCGGTGATGCTCGATGAGGACGACGCCAGCGTCGTGTTCGGCTTCACGCGATCCTACTTCCATGTCGACATCGAGCGCGTGGTGGAAGCCGTGGTGTTCCTGCGGCAGCTGCTGCCCCGCAAGCCCCTCTCGGAGCTCTTCACGGTGCTGGGTCGTGCCCGTCAGGGCAAGACCGAGCGCTACCGCGAGCTGATGCGCCATCTCGGCTCCTCCGATGACCAGTTCGAGCACGCCGCAGGCGAGCGCGGCCTCGTCATGATCTGCTTCACCCTGCCCTCGCTCGATGTGGTGTTCAAGCTGATCCGCGACCGTTTCCCGCCCGTCAAGAACGTGGTGCGTCAGGACGTCCTCGACAAGTACCAGTTCGTGTTCCGTCACGACCGCGCCGGTCGACTGGTCGATGCCCAGGAGTTCAAGCGCGTGCGCCTGCCCCTCGCCCGCTTCGCGCCCGCGTTGCTCGAGGAACTCGCGGCGGAGGCCGCAGGCAGCGTGCATATCGATGGCGATGATCTCATCTTCGACCACATGTACATCGAGCGGCGCATGGTGCCGCTGAACCTCTTCCTGCGCAGCGCGCAGCCGGCGGATGCCGAGCGGGCTGTGCTCGACTATGGGCAGTCGATCCGCGATCTTGCGCTCAGCAACATCTTCGCCGGCGACCTGTTGCTCAAGAACTTCGGCGTCACCCGTCACGGCCGCGTGATCTTCTACGACTACGACGAGCTGTGTCAGGTCACCGATTGCCGCTTCCGCGAAGTGCCGGTGGCGGACAACGACGAGGACGAGATGCGCGGCGAGACCTGGTTCTATGTCGCCGACAACGATGTCTTCCCGGAGACCTTCCTCAACTTCCTCGCCTTCACCGAGGAGCAACGGGCCGCCTTCCTGAACACCCACGGCGATCTGCTGACCGCGGATTTCTGGCGCGGCATCCAGCAGCGCGTGCGCGGCGGCGAGCTGCTCGAAGTGCTGCCGTACCAACCACGGCGGAACCAGGTGGGCAGCAGTCTGTGACGCCATGGATCGACGCCGCCGGGACGGCGCACGCCACGGCGCCCGAGGCGCGCATCGTCTGCTTGGTGCCGAGCCTCACCGAGCTGCTCTGCGATCTGGGCCTTGCCCGACAGCTCGTCGGTCGGACCGGTTTCTGCATCCATCCGCGCGAGGCGCTGCGCTCGGTCGCGAAGGTCGGCGGCACCAAGGATGTCGATATCGACAAGGTGCGCAGCCTCGATCCCACCCATGTGATCGTCAACATCGACGAGAACACCCGTGAGACCGCCGAACGACTCGCGCAATGCGTGCCGAACCTCATCGTCACCCACCCGCTCGGGCCGCTCGACAATCCGCCGCTCTATCGGCTGCTCGGCGGCATCTTCGGGCGCAGTGCCGAGGCCGAGGCGCTCGCCTCGCGGTTCGATGCCGCGCTGCAGACACTTCAATCGACGCAGACCGCAGACCACGGGGCGCCGCCGGAGCGCGTGCTGTATCTCATCTGGCGCGACCCGTGGATGACCGTCGGTCCGGACACCTACATCGCCCGCATGCTCGGGCTCGTCGGCTGGCAGGCGTGGTCGCCGCCGAGCACCGACCGCTACCCGACGCTGCAACTCGGGTCGGCTGCAGGCGCCGTCGATCGGGTGCTGCTGAGCAGCGAACCTTATGCCTTTCGTGACAAGCATCTCGCCGAGGTGTCCGCCGCGCTGCCCGACACCCGCGTGACCCTCATCGATGGTGAACAGGTGTCGTGGTACGGTAGCCGCGCCATCGAGGGCATCACTTATCTCAGCGACTATGCCCGTCGCACCCGAGGAACGAACCATGGAGCCCCGTATGTCACTGCAGACCGTTGAGATCACGCAAGACGGCGACATCGTGACGCTGTGCCTGAACCGGCCGGATGCCGCCAACGCGGTCGATCTGCAGATGGCGCGCGATCTTCTGACGGCCGCCGAACACTGTGCGACGAGCCCGGGCGTGCGCGCCGTGGTGCTCACCGGCAAGGGCAAGATGTTCAGCGGCGGTGGCGATGTGCCCGCCTTCGTCACCGCGGGCGATGGCGCCGGTGCGCTGTTACGCGACATCACGACGCCGCTGCACGCCGCGATCTCGCGTTTGGTGCGGATGGATGCGCCGCTCGTGGTCGCGGTCAACGGCACGGCCGCGGGCGCGGGTTTCAGCATGGCGCTCGCGGGCGATGTGGTCATCGCCGCCGCCTCCGCCAAGTTCACCATGGCCTACACCAAGATCGGCCTGTCACCCGACGGCAGCGGCAGTTTCTATCTGCCGCGTCTTGTCGGGCTCCTGCGGGCCAAAGAATTGATGCTGCTCAACCCGGTGCTGAGCGCGGAGCAAGCCTTGGGCTATGGGCTGCTCACCGAGGTCGTGGCGGATGATGCCTTGGCGACGCGCGCGATGGAGATCGCTAGGCAATTGGCCGCCGGACCCACCCTCGCCTACGGCAAGGTGAAGCGTCTGCTGGCCGCGAGCCACCACAACACGCTGGAGCAACAGCTCGCCCTGGAGGGCGATGCCATCTCCACGCTCGGCGGTACGACCGCTGACGCGCGAGAAGGCCTCGCCGCCTTCTCCGAGCGCCGCAAGCCGAAGTTCACCGGCCGCTGAAGCCGCCGAGGCCGGTCAGACGCTGCGGCGGTACTGGCCGCCGACGGCGTAGAGGGCGCGCGAGACCTGCCCGAGCGAGGCGTGCCGGACGGCCTCCATCAGGGCGCCGAACACATTGCCACCGCGTGCTGCGGTGTCCTGCAGCTGCGCGACCACGGCGGCCGTGCGCTCGGCGTGCCGCCGCTGGAAGGCCTGCACGGCCTGCACCTGATCCTGCTTCTCCTCTTCGGTGGAACGGATCAGCGCGGCGCCTTGGTGCTCCTGACTCGCATCGGTCTCTGCGAGGAAGGTGTTGACCCCGACGATCGGCAGACGCCCATCGTGCTTCAAGGTCTCGTAGTAGAGGCTCTCTTCTTGGATCTTGCCGCGCTGGTACATGGTCTCCATCGCGCCGAGCACGCCGCCGCGTTCGCTGATCGACTCGAACTCGCGGTAGACCGCCTCCTCGACGAGATCGGTGAGGTGCTCGATGAGCAGGGAGCCCGCCCACGGGTTCTGGTTCTTGTTGAGGCCGAGCTCGCGGTTGATGATGAGCTGGATCGCGACCGCCCGGCGCACGCTCTCCTCGGTGGGCGTGGTCAAGGCTTCGTCGTAGGCGTTGGTGTGCAAGGAGTTGCAGTTGTCGAACAGCGCATACAGCGCCTGCAGCGTGGTGCGGGTGTCGTTGAACTGGATCTCGCGTGCGTGCAGCGAACGCCCCGAGGTCTGGATGTGGTACTTGAGCATCTGCGAACGCGGCCCGGCACCATAGCGCTCGCGCATCGCGCGGGCCCAGATGCGGCGGGCCACGCGGCCGATCACCGCGTACTCGGGGTCCATGCCGTTCGAGAAGAAGAACGACAGGTTCGGCGCGAACTCATCGATCTTCATGCCGCGGGAGAGGTAGTACTCGACGATGGTGAAGCCGTTCGAGAGCGTGAACGCGAGCTGGCTGATGGGGTTCGCGCCGGCTTCGGCGATGTGATAGCCGGAGATCGACACGGAGTAGAAATTGCGCACGCCGTGACGGCTGAAGTATTCCTGCACATCGCCCATCATCCGCAGCGCGAACTCGGTGGAGAAGATGCAGGTGTTCTGCGCCTGGTCCTCCTTGAGGATGTCCGCCTGTACGGTACCGCGCACCAGCGTGAGCGTCTCGGCGACGAGACGCGCGTATTCGGCCTCCGACAGGCCATGACCGACCATCATCCCGGAATGCAGCCCGAGCAACGCGAGCCCAGAGCCATCGTGCCCCTCGGGCAGCTCGCCGCGATAGGCGCAAGACGGCACCCCGCGCGCGCGGTCGAGAGCCCGCAGTTCGGCGATGCGTGCGGCCGCCTGCGGCCAGCGGCCCTCGGCCTTGAGGAAGCGCTCGACGCGCTGATCGATCGCGGTGTTCATGAACATCGCGAGCAACATCGGCGCCGGACCGTTGATCGTCATCGAGACCGAGGTCGTGGGCGCACAAAGATCGAAACCCGAGTAGAGCTTCTTCATGTCATCGAGCGACGCGATGGAGACGCCGGAATTGCCGGTGCGGCCGTAGATGTCGGGCCGGGTGTCCGGATCCTCGCCGTAGAGCGTGGTCGAGTCGAACGCCGTCGAGAGCCGGGCGAACTTCTGGCCCCGCGCAAGATAATGGAAGCGCCGGTTGGTGCGCTCCGGCGAACCCTCGCCGGCGAACATGCGGATCGGGTCCTCTTCCTCGCGGCGATACGGATAGACGCCCGCGGTGTAGGGATAGGCGCCCGGCAGGTTCTCGAGCAACAAGAAGCGCAGGGTCTCGCCCCAGTCGCGGAACGAGGGCGCGACGATCTTCGGGATGCGGTTGCGGCTCAGCGACTCGGTGTAGTTGGGGCCGCGCAGCTCGCGCCCGCGCACCTCGTAGGTGTACTCCTCGGCGCGAACCGCTGCGGCGCGCTGCGGCCACTCGCGAAGCGCCGCGACCCCCTCGGGGCCGACCGCTGCCACCGCGCCATCGTAACGCGTGCGCAGCGCCACCATCGAGCCGTCCGCCGCGCCGCCGGTCGCAGCCGCGGCCGCTGCCGCGCCGTAGGCATCGAGCGGCGCCGGCAGCGCCGGATCACCGAGCTCACGCAATGATTCGTGCAAGACATACGCCCGACGGGCGGCCTCGGTCTGCCGCTCCGCGCGGGCGCGGACCTCGCGCCCCTGGGCCGCGATCTCGGCGAGATAACGCGCACGCGCGCCGGGGATCAGCGGGTCGCGCGACACGAACTCCATCGGACCGGGATCGGCCACGGTCCAGCGACGCTCGCCGATCGACTTGCCATCGAGATGCCGACCGATCGCATCGAAGAGGCGGTTGACGCCCGGATCGTTGAAGCGGCTGGCGATGGTCGGGTAGACGGGCAGCTCGGCATCGGTGCGCGCGAAGTCCGCCGGATGGTTGCGCCGCCATTGCTTGCGCACATCGCGCAGCGCGTCTTCGGCGCCGCGCCGCTCAAATTTGTTGAGGACCACGATCTCGGCGAAGTCGAGCATGTCGATCTTCTCGAGCTGGCTCGCCGCGCCGTACTCGCTGGTCATGACATAGACCGGCAGGTCGACATGATCGACGACCTCGGAGTCGCTCTGGCCGATGCCGGCGGTCTCGACGACGATCAGATCGAACCCCGCCAACTGGTAGAGCGCGATGACATCGTTGAGCACCGCAGAGGTCGCGAGGTTACGGCGCCGCGTCGCGAGCGAACGCATGTAGATGTTCGGCGCCGCGAGGCTGTTCATGCGGATGCGATCGCCGAGCAGCGCCCCGCCCGAGCGACGGCGGGTCGGATCGACCGCCACCACGGCGATCTGCGCATCGGGGAAGTGCCGCACGAAGCGCTGCAGCAGCTCGTCGTTGAGCGAGCTCTTGCCGGCGCCGCCGGTGCCGGTGATCCCGACCACCGGTGCACGCCGCACATTGGCCGCGATCGCCTGACGGATCTTCCCCCGGATCGACGCCTCGGCGTCATCGGCGCCCTCGAGCACCGAGATCGTGCGACCGATGTGCCGGTGGTCGCGCGCTTCGAGCGGCTGGTATTCGTAGGGCGGGCGACGGCTCGCCCGGACCCGCTGCATCACATCGCGGATCATGCCGACCAGTCCGAGCGTGCGACCGTCCTCCGGGGTGTAGATCTTCTCGATGCCGTGGCGCTCGAGCGCCTCGATCTCGTGCGGCGCGATGGTCCCGCCCCCGCCGATCACCACGCGGATGTGCTCGCAGCCGCGCTCGCGGAGCATGTCGACCATGTAGGTGAAGTACTCGTTGTGCCCGCCCTGGTAGGAGCTGACCGCAATGCCGTCGGCGTCCTCGTCGATGGCGGCCCGCACGATGTCGGCGACCGAGCGGTTGTGACCGAGGTGCACGACCTCGGCGCCCTCGGCTTGCAGCAGGCGACGGATGAGGTTGATGGCGGCATCGTGGCCATCGAACAGAGAGGCCGCGGTGACGAACCGCAGCGGAGTGCCCGTGCTCTCGGCGGCACCGGTTTCCTCGGACATCGGCAGACGGGCGGGTTCGGCGGACATGGTGTGCTCCAGGGTCGACGCGAGGATGGCCAGCGGGGCGTCATCGCCCGATTTTACCCGATGGTATCAGTCTTTACTCATGAGTAAAGTCCCGGCAGACTGTCGTCATGCCGTTCGCCCCGCCTGTCCCGGGTTCTCCTTGGCTCGCCCCGCAAGACCGCTCACGGCTGCGGGCGCGTAAGCGCGAAGCGGTGATCCTCGCGGCGGCACGCGCCTTCCGCGACCGTGGCTACCACCACACCTCGCTCGATGAGATCGCAGCGGGCCTCGGCATCACCAAGCCGACCATCTACGCCCTCTTCGACGGCAAAGAAGACCTGCTCTTCGAGTGCTTCCTCGCCGGCGTCGAGCCGTTGCGCGCCGCGTTCCGCGAAGTCGAGACCCGTGGCGCCTCGGGCCGCGAACGGCTGTTGTCGGTGGCGCACCGCTATGCCGTGGCGATCACCGGGGAGTTCGGCTGGGTGATGGTGCGGGTCGAGGGCGAGGATCTGAGCCCGGCCATGAGCGCGCGCATCAAGTCCCTGAAATCGGAGATCGACCAAGGCCTGCGGTCGCTGATCCGCAAAGGCATCGCCGACGGTTCGATCGCGCCCTGCGACCCGAAGATGACGGCGTTCGCGCTGGCGGGCGCGCTCAACTGGATCGCGTTCTGGCACCGGTCGGAGTCGTCCCCCGCAGCGGGCACGCTCGACCCGAAGACCCTCGCCGCACGCCTGCTGCAGGTCTTCGAATCAGGTCTCGAGCCGCGCTGAGCGTTGGGCGCGACCCGCGAGGGTCTCGACGAGGTTGATGCTGAGGCAGGTGAAGACCACTTCGCCGCGGCGATTCTCGAGGGTGTAGCGCATCTCGACGACGCCCCGACCCGGGTCCGACGCCGATGGGCGCAGACCGACGCACTCCCACCGGGCGCGCACCTCATCGCCCGCACGCAGCGCCACGGGCCAGCGCACATCCTGCCACGCCACGCCGCAGATCCAGGCGATGTCGCCGCTGATGCCGTGATCGAGCCGGCGCCACAGCGCCGCGGTGAACAACCCCGAGGCGATCACCTCACCGAACACCGATGACTTGGCGGCCTCCGGATCGGCGTGGAAGTACTGCGGATCGTAGCGCCGCGCGTACTCGAGCATCTCCTCGCGATCGACGCGGCTCCACGGGGATTGCGCCGACTCGCCGACGGCGAGATCCTCGAGGCACCGTCCGGCCTGGGTCATCCCGGGAGCGCGCTGCGCTCAGCGCGGCGCAGGCAGCGACTGGCCGAGGCGCGAGTCGTGCAGTTCCTGCAGCTTGGAGGCGAGATAGGTCAGCACCCGACGGTCGCGCTCGGTCTCTTTATGCACGAGGAAGCTGATCGCCATGCCTTCGAGCACATAGCGCGTCAGATCCAAGGCCACATCGAAGGACTCATCGGTGGTATCCCAATCGGTGAACACTTCGCGGGCGGTGCGGTGCCAGGCGTCCTCGAAGGCTTCCTGCGCGGGCCGCAGGATCTCGGCGAGTTCGGGGTCGGTCCGGGCTGCGACCGTCAACTCAAAGAATGCGACGAACATCGGGTGCCGCACATGCTGCCAGTAGGCGTCGAGGTTCAGGCGGATGCGATCCGCGCTGATGTTCGTGGGCTGCGCCGCCCGACGGAACGCCCGCAGCCGTTTGGCGTGCAGGTACTCGACCGCGGCGCGCACCACATCGATCTTGGAGGGGAAGTGATGCAACATCGCCCCGCGCGACAGACCCGCGCGATCGGCGATGACCGTGGTGGTGGTCCTCGCATAGCCCAAGTCCACGAAGCACTTGATCGCCGCTTCGATGATGAGGTTACGGGTCGCGGCGCTCTTCTGAGCCTGCCAGCCGACCGGGGCCTGTTCTGTCGATCCGCGTCGTGTCACCGCTGGCCTCCCCCGACGCCTCGACTGAGGCGGCAAACGCAATGATGGCGCAAAGCCTGTCTGCATTGTCGGAAAAAGTCAAAGATGATTGAAACCGGCAGTGTTGATTGGTACCTTGTAGGGGCGGGTATCCACCCGTCATCAACGCTGAGGAGCAGGCCATGGGACGTGTACAGGGCAAGGTCGCCATCGTGACGGGCGGCGCGCAGGGACTCGGACGGGCGGACTGTGAGGCCTTGGTGCGCGAGGGCGCGAAGGTCGTCGTGACGGACATCAAGATCGCCGAGGGCGAGGCTTTGGTGGCCGAACTGAACGCGCGCAGCCCGGGCAGCGCCCTCTTCATGCAGCACGATGTGCGCGATGAGCAGCGCTGGCAGGAGGTCATCGCCCGCACCGTCGCCGAATTCGGCGGGCTGCATGTGCTCGTCAACAACGCGGGCCTGGTCGTCCCGGCGACCCCCGAGGATTGCACGCTGGAGCAGTTCCGGCTGCACAACGCCGTCATGAACGAGGGTCCCTTCCTCGGTTGCAAGCATGCGATTCCGGCGATCCACAAATCGGGCGGCGGCTCGATCATCAACATGGCCTCGGTCGCCACGCACTTGGGCTACCCGGTGTTCTTCGCCTACAGCGCCGCCAAGGGTGCGGTCCGCGGGATGACCAAGGCGATCGCGATCTGGTGCCAGATGCAGAAGTACAACATCCGCTGCAATTCGCTGCACCCGGGCGCGACCGACACCCCGATGATCGCCGAGGCCAACAAGCTGCTCGGCATCCCGGACGAGTTCTACACGCAGAGCGGCCCGGGCCTCGGCCGCCCCGAGGATGTCGCCAATGTGGTGGTGTTCCTCGCCTCGGACGAGTCGCGCTACATCAACGGCGCCGAGCTGCTGCTCGACAACGCCCTCGTCATCCAGTAACCCTGCGCCTCACCATCTCACCTGATCGGGGAAAGACCTATGGATCTCGGACTTCGCGGCAAACGCGCCATCGTCACCGGCTCCACCAAGGGCATCGGCCGTGCCATCGTCGAACTGTTGGCCGCGGAGGGCTGCGACATCGGTCTCTGCGCGCGCAGCGAAGATGAGGTCGCCGATGCCGTGCGCGATCTCAAAGCGCGCGGGGTCACGGTCTCGGGCGGCGCCGTCAATGTGCGCGACGCCGAGGCCTACAAGGCCTGGCTCGATCGCACCGTCGAGGAGCTCGGCGGCTGCGACATCTTCGTGCCGAACGTCAGCGCCGGCGGCGGCATGGACTCCGAGAAGAACTGGTGGAAGTGCTTCGAGGTCGATGTGCTGCACACGGTGCGCGGCTGCGAGCAGCTGATGCCGCAGCTCGAGAAATCCGGCCACGGCAGCATCGTGATCATCGGCTCGACCAACGCGCTCGAGACCTTCTACGCGCCGATGGCCTACAACGCGATGAAGGCCGCGCTCCTCACCTACTCCAAGCAGCTCTCGCAGTTCATCGGCCGCAAGAACATCCGCGTCAACACCGTCTCGCCGGGACCGATCTACTTCGAGGGCGGCGCTTGGGAGATGATCAAGAGCACCAACCAGAAGATGCACGATGCCACGCTGAAGGCGATGCCGAACGGACGCTTCGGGACGCCCGAGGAGATCGCGCGGGCGGTCGCGTTCCTCGCGAGCCCGGCGGCCTCGATCATCACCGGTGCGAACCTGGTCGCCGACAACGGGTTCACCAAGCGCGTCCAGTACTGATCGCCCATGCTGCCGCCCCGCATCAATGCGGCGCTCGTGGTGGGCGGCCGCTATCACGACATGGACTACGCACGCCTGCAGCTGCTCGAGACGCTCGCGGCGCACGATCAGATCCGCGTGCGGGTGTTCGAGGATTACCGCGACATCGACGCGATCACGGCGGCGGACCTGCTCGTCACCTATACGGTCGATGTGGTGCCCGAGGAGTCCACGGCGCTGCGGCTGCGCGAGTGGCTGGCGGCCGGGCACCGCTGGCTCGCGTTGCACGGCACCAACTCGGTGCTGCGCTGGTCGAAGGCGGCGAAGGCTTGGGAGGCGCCGCGCGACCGCGCCGCGTTCATGCAGACCGTCGGCAGCCAGTTCCTCTCGCATCCGCCGATCGCGCCCTATCTCGTCGAGATCACGCAGCCTGACCATCCGTTGGTGGCGGGGATCGAGCCCTTCCACGCGGACGATGAACTCTACCTCTCCGAACTGCACGGCCCGCTCGAGGTGCTGCTGCACACGCGCTGGAGCGGGGAGACGCCGCTGTTCGTCGATCGTGACTGGACGCGCGACGAGCCGCGCCCCGTCATGTACCTCAAGCGCGAGGGCGACGGCGAACTGCTCTATTTCACGCTCGGACACGCCCGCGGGCGCTACGACATGCAACCCTTGATGGCGGAGTATCCTGCGGTCGAGCGGGGCAGTTGGCCCGTGCCGGCGTTCCGCGAACTGCTCAGCCGCGGGGTACGCTGGGCCGCAAGACTCGATGGAACGCTGGGATGACCGATCCGAACATGACCGATAAGCCTATGACCGACCCGCCCGCCGGCCCGCCCGCCGGCCTCGACCGCGAAGCCTTGGCGGCTGCGTCGCGTGCGCCCGCCTACCGCAAGGTACGCCGCGCCGAGGCGATCCCCGGCGGCACACCCACCGAGAAGGCCCCCGACCCCAGCCTGGGCGGCGACCCGATCGCCAAAGAACGCTACACCTCCACGGATTTCATGCGTCTCGAGTGGGAGCGCATGTGGACGAAGGTCTGGTTGCTCGGCGGCCTCGAATCGGATGTCACCGAACCCGGCGACTACATCTGCACCGAGATCGGCCGCGAGTCGGTCTTGCTGGTGCGGCAGAAAGACGGCGCGATGCGCGCGTTCTACAACGTCTGCCTGCACCGCGGGAACCGCCTGCGTGCCGAGGGCGCCTCGAGCGCGGCGTCGTTCAAGTGCCAGTACCACCACTGGGAATACGAGATCGACGGCAGCTTCAAGCGCATCCCCGACCTCGACACTTTCCCGCAGGGTGCACCGCCCTGCCGAGGGCTCGTCGAACTGCCCTGCGACACTTGGGGCGGGTTCGTCTGGTTCAGCCTCGACAAGTCCGTGGGCCCGCTGCGCGAGTTCCTCGAGCCGATGCCGCTGCATCTCGACCCGTACAACTTCACGAAGATGGCGCTCACCCGCGACATCACGGTCGAATGGGAATGCAACTGGAAGGCCTCGGTCGATGCCTTCAATGAAAGCTACCATGTGCAGGGCATCCATCCGCAGCTGCTCTATTACCTGCACGATCTCGACATCCAGATCGATTGCTACGAGCGTCACAACCGTTACCTGATCCCGTTCGGCGTGGTCAGTCCGCGCGTCCGCAAGCCGCCTTCGATCCCCGACCCCATCAAGACGATCATGAAGGGTGCCGGGATGGACCCGGCGGACTACGACGAGCCGATCGAGAACATCCGCCGCGATGTCCAGAAGCAGAAGCGCAAGGTCGGACCGTCGCAGGGCAAAGATTATTCACGCCTCAACGACGACCAGCTGACCGACGATTATCACTACCTGATCTTCCCGAACGTCACCCTCAACGCGCATGCCGACGACCTGATGCTGTTCAGGCAGCGCCCGCACCCGACCGACCCGAACCGGATGTTCTACGACATCTGGACCCTCGAACTCGTGCCGGACGGCCAAGAGCGGCCACCACGGCCGCGGCACCAACGCTTCGCCTACGGCGACAAATCGATCGGCTTGGTGCTCGACCAGGACGCCCAGAACCTGCCCGGCGTACAAGCCGGGATGCAATCGAAGGCGTTCGAGGGGCTGTGGGTCGGATCGCAGGAACTGCGGATCCGCCACTTCCACAAGGTTTTGGACGATTATGTGCAGGGTCCAGGCGGTGCCTGAGGCCGCAGGACGGTAAAAAAGCAAAGATGCTCGTAACCGTCACAATTGACCGTTTTTAGGCCAGTCCGTAGACTTCAAGGCGGCGTCACCGCCACTGCCGAAGACCGAACCCTCTAAGGAGACACGCGTGCCGCTGCCCCCTGATCGACTGCTCCGCGCCTACCGGCAGATGAAGACCATCCGCGAGTTCGAGGAGCGCCTGCACGTCGAGATCCAGACCGGCGAGATCCCGGGTTTCACGCACCTCTACTCCGGTCAAGAAGCCGTCGCCGTAGGCGTCTGCGAGCACTTGGGCGATGCCGACTGGATCGCGAGCACCCATCGGGGCCACGGCCACTGCATCGCCAAGGGCTGCGATGTCACGGGCATGATGCTCGAGATCTACGGCCGCCGTGACGGCCTCTGCAAGGGCAAGGGCGGCTCGATGCACATCGCCGACATGTCAAAGGGCATGCTCGGGGCCAACGCCATCGTCGGTGGCGGACCGCCGATCGCGGTCGGCGCCGCCATCGCCTGCAAGGCCCGCCGTGACGGCAAGGTCGCTGTCGCCTTCGGCGGCGACGGCAGTTGCAACCAGGGCACCGTGTTCGAGGCCATGAACCTCGCTGTGGTGCTGAAGGCACCGGCGATCTTCGTCTTCGAGGACAACGGCTACTCCGAGCACACCGGCGCGGACTATGCGGTCGGCTCGCGCGACATCGCCGGCCGCGCCCGCGGCTTCGGCATGCCCGCCGAGACCTGCGACGGGTCGGATTTCTTTGCGGTACACGCGGCGATGGCACGGGCGCTCGAGCTCGCGCGCAACGGCGGCGGACCCTCGACCATCGAAGCGAAGACCACGCGCTTCTTCGGCCACTTCGAAGGCGATCCGATGCTCTACCGCGCCAAAGACGAGGTCGCGCGGCATCGTGAGACCATGGATTGCCTGCGGATCTTCCGCGCCCGCGTCACCACGGAAGGCCTGCTCGATGACGCCGCCCTCGATGCGGTCGATGCCGAAGTGATGGGGCTGATCGACCGCTCGGTCGCCGCAGCGCGCAGCGCGGCGCCGCCCACCGCGGCCGACCTGCTCACAGACGTCTACGTTTCATACTGACGCCCCCTCGCGGCGCGGAGACCGGAAGCATGCGACAACTTTCCATGCGCGATGCGATCAACGAGGCCTTGCACCTCGAGATGGCACGCGATCCCCGCGTGATCGTCCTCGGCGAGGACGTCTCCGGCGGCGCGGGCGGCACCTCCGGCCAGCGCGACGCGGCGGGCGGGGTGTTCGGGGTCACCAAGGGCTTGCTGCCGAAGTTCGGCGAGGACCGCGTGATCGACACCCCGATCTCCGAGTCCGCGATCATCGGGGCGGCCAACGGCGCGGCGCTCGCGGGGATGCGGCCGGTGGCCGAGCTCATGTTCGCGGATTTCCTCGGCGTGTGTTTCGATCAGGTCTTCAACCAGGCCGCGAAGTTCCGCTACATGTTCGGCGGCAAGACCGCCTGCCCCATCGTCATCCGCACCGCCACCGGTGCCGGCATGAACATGGGCGCGCAGCACAGCCAATCGATGTACGCGCTGGTCACCGCCGTGCCGGGCCTCAAGGTGGTCGTGCCCTCCAACGCCTACGATGCCAAGGGCTTGATGCTCACCGCGATCCGCGATGACGACCCGGTGGTGTTCTTCGAGCACAAGGCGCTCTACCCGCGCAAGTGCGCGGTCCCGGAGGGCGACTACACGATCCCGTTCGGCGAAGCGGCGCTCGTGCGCGAGGGCGAGCATGTCACGGTGGTCGCGATCGGCCGCATGGTGTCGTTCGCCGAGAAGGCGCTCGATGCGCTCGCGGCCGACGGCATCACCGCCGATCTCATCGACCCGCGCACCCTCTCGCCGCTCGATGACGAGACCATCTACGAGAGCCTCGAGAACACCGGTCGGCTCGTCATCATCGACGAATCGCCACCGCGCTGCTCGGTCGCCTCGGATATCGCCGCTTTGGTGGCGAGCAACGCTTTTCATGCATTGAAGGCGCCGATCGTGCAGATCACCTCACCGCACACACCGGTGCCGTTCGCGCGCGAACTCGAGCGCTTGTATGTGCCAAGTCCGCAGGCCATCGAGACCGCGATACGCAGACTGGTCAAGCAATGACAACCGCTGCCGCAGTTCAACGAGGGGGGAACCGTCAATGAATACATCTTCCATACGAAGCGCGCTGGGCGCAGGGCTCGCCATCGCGCTGTCCGTCCTGTTCGGCGCTTCATCACTCGCGCACGCACAGACCGAACAGGCCACGCCGCACCCCGGGGCGGCACCCTACGCCCGCGCCTGCGCCCAATGCCACGAGGGCGGCGTCGCCAAGGCGCCCCACAAGACCTTCTTGCAGATGATGCCGGCGGACGGCCTGCTGCTCGCGATGGAGCAAGGCATCATGCAGGCGCAATCCGCCGGGCTCGATGCCGCGGAGCGGCGTGCGGTCGCCGAGTATCTCGCCGGCGTGTCGCTCGATACCTTGGTCGCCCGCGCAGCCGCACCGATGTGCATGGGCCCAGCCCGCGACTTCGACCTGCGCCGACCGCCCGCGAAAGCCGGTTGGGGCGTGTCGCGGGAGAACCAGCGGCATATCCCGGCGGAGGTCGCCCAGCTCGCTGCGAGCGATCTGCCCAAGCTCAAGCTGAAATGGGCGTTCGCCTTCCCGAACGCCCAACGCGCGCGCTCGCAACCGACCGTCGCCATGGGCGCCGTGTTCGTCGGCAGCCAGAACGGCACGGTCTATGCACTCGACAAAGAAAGCGGCTGCGTGCGTTGGACATTCCGTGCCAGCGCCGAGGTGCGCTCGCCCGTCACCCTCGAAGGCTGGGACGCGGGCTCACCGCCGCAGCGCCCCCTCGCCTACTTCGCCGACCTGATCGCGCGCGTCTATGCCGTCGATGCGCAGACCGGCGAACTCGTCTGGTCGGCGAAGGTCGATGACCACCCGAACGCGACCGTCACGGGCGCGCCGGTGCTCTATCAGGGTCGGCTGTTCGTGCCGGTGTCCTCGCTCGAGGTCACCTCGGCCGCCGATCCCAAATATCCCTGCTGCTCGTTCCGTGGCTCGGTGGTGGCGCTCGACGCCCGCGATGGCTCGCAGGCCTGGAAGAGCTACTCGATCGACGAAGCGCCGCGCGAAGTCGGCAAGACCCGTGTCGGCACGCCGATCCTCGCGCCCTCGGGCGCCCCGATCTGGAACAGTCCGTCCATCGACACCGCGCGCGGTCTGCTCTATGTCGGCACCGGGGAGAACTATTCCTCGCCCTCCAACGATCGCAGCGACGCGCTGCTCGCCTTCGACCTCAACACCGGTAAAGTTCTCTGGTCACGGCAGAAGACCGCAGGCGATGCCTGGAACGTCGCCTGCATGATGCCCGACAACCCCAACTGCCCGGTCGAAGACGGCCCGGATTTCGATTTCGGCGCGAGCACCATCGTCGCGCGCGGTGCGGATGGCCAAGCCTTGCTGCTGGCAGGACAGAAATCCGGCGATGTCTATGCGCTCGATCTCGCCCGTAACGGCGCGAAAGTCTGGGGCACCAAAGTCGGTCGCGGCGGTATCCAGGGCGGCGTGCACTTCGGCATGGCGCTCGACGGTCAGCGACTGTTCGTGCCGATCACGGACATGTCGAACCCGGAGGCGGAGACCAACCTCCACGCCGTGGCCTCGAAGGCCGGCCTCTACGCGCTCGATGTCACGACCGGAAAGTTCCTGTGGTCGACGCCGGCCGACAACGTCTGCAACGGTCGTCAGTTCTGTGAACCTGGTATCTCCGCCGCGATCACTTCCATGCCCGGCGCCGTGCTGGCGGGCCACATGGACGGGCGCTTGCGGGCCTACGACTCAGCGACCGGTCAGGTGATCTGGGAGTTCGACGCCACGCAGACCTTCCCCACCACGGACGGCGGCAGCGCGCACGGCGGCTCGTTCGGCGGTGGCGCCGGACCGATCGTGCAGGACGGGATGCTGTTCGCGGCCTCCGGCTACGGCACGTATTTCCACATGCCGGGTAATGTGTTGCTGGCGTTCGCGCCCGAGGATAAATGAGATGACCACCGGATCGCGGCAGTACAGCGAAGACCTCGCGACACTGCGCATCAATGTCACGACGATGGGCGATCTGCTGCTGAGCGCAGCGGACCGCCATCCCGACAAGCTCGCCTTGGTGTTCCCCGAGAGCCGCCACACCTACGCCGAACTCGCCGCCCGCGCGCTGCGACGGGCGCGCAGCCTGCAGGCGCTCGGGGTGAAGCCCCGCGACCATGTCGGCATCTTGATGCACACCTGCCCGGAGTTCGTCGAACTCTACTTCGCGATCGCGATGTGCGGCGCCGTCATCGTGCCGATCAACGCGCGCTACAAGGCCGCGGAGATCGGCTATGTCATCGAGAACGCGGACCTCGTCACCGTGCTCACGACGGCTGCGATCGCCGAGCAGGTGGACTTCGTGGAGCGCCTCGAATCGGCGCTGCCCGGTCTCGTTACGCAACCCGACCCGAAACGCGTCGCCCTCGCTGCCGCACCGCGGCTGCGCAGCGTGGTGCGCTTCGGCGCAGGTGAGCGCGCCGGCTTCGTCAGCGAGGCCGCTTTCGATGCCGCCGCCGACACCGTCCCCGAGATCGCCGTGCACGAGACCCGCCTCGGTGTGCGGGTGCGCGATGTCGCGTTGATGCTCTACACCTCGGGCACGACCGCCAACCCGAAAGGCTGCCTGATCACGCATGAGGCGCAGGTCCGCAACTCGATCACGCTGGGGCGTCACCGCTACCGGCTCACCGAAGCGGACTCGCTGTGGTCGCCTTTGCCGATGTTCCACATCGCCGCCGTGCTGCCGATGCTCGCCATCTTCGATGTCGGCGGCACCTATCTCACGATGGGCTATTTCGACCCGGGTGTGGCGCTGCGCATGCTCGAGGAGCACAAGGTCACGGCCACCTACCCGAGCTTCGTCACCATCATGCAGGGTCTGATCTACCACCCGGATTTCGCCAGCCGGGACCTGACCCATATCCGCTTGATGAACTCCAACTTCGCCGTGCAGCCGCCGGGCGTCGCGGAGCCGATCATGAAGGCGATGCCGAGCGCGGTGCAGGTCGGCAGCTTCGGCATGACCGAGGCGTCGGGCACGGTCAGCACCGGCTCACCCTCGGAGCCCGAGAGCCAGCGCATCACCCGCCTCGGGCGGCCGCTGCCGGGCCTCGAGGTGCGCGTGATCGACCCCACAGGTGCCGATCAACCGCTCGGGACACGCGGCGAAGTGCTGGTGCGCGGCTACAGCCTGTTCGAGGGTTATTACCGCGATGCCGAGAAGACCGCCCAGGCGCTCGATGCCGACGGCTGGTTCCACACCGGCGACATCGGTTCGCTCGATGCCGCCGGGACCATCCTGTTCCATGGCCGCATCAAGGACATGCTCAAAGTGGGCGGCGAGAACGTCGCCGCTGCCGAGATCGAATCTCAGCTGCAGAGACATCCGGCGGTGAAGCTCGCGCAGGTGGTCGGCATACCCGATTCGAAGTACGAAGAGGTGCCCGCGGCGTTCGTCGAGCTGCAGCCCGGCCAGACCGCGACCCCGGAGGAACTCATCGACTTCTGCCGTCGCGAGATCGCGAGCTTCAAGGTGCCGCGGCAGGTCCGTTTCGTGACCGAATGGCCGATGAGCTCCAGCAAGATCCAGAAGTTCCGGCTACGCACGGCGTTGATCGAAGAACTCGGACTTTCCGCCTGACAACCCATCCCGCAGCAGCGAGGTCAACATGACTGTCTTCTTCGCGACCCTCAAGGTCAAACCCGGCCAGGAAAAGGAATTCGAGCGCCTGCAGCAGGAGCTCTCCCGCCTCACCCACGACGCCGAACCCGATACCTTCGTCTACGATGTCGTGCGGCATGTCGACAAGCCCGGCGTGTACGCGGTCTACGCGCGGTTCAAAGATCCGGCGGCTTTCGAGTTCCACCAGAAGACCGATTTCCACGACCGCCTGGTCCCGCCCATCTTTGCCTGCCTCGACGGCGGCGCTGAGGGCATGACCATCGATTTCTTCGAGTGGGTGGGATGACCCCCGCCGCGCGATCGACGCTGTTCGGGCCGGTCATGCAGCTCGGCTTCGTGGTCCCGGACCTCGAGGCCGCCGCCCTGCACTGGGCGGGGCTCGGGGTCGGCCCGTTCTTCCTGATGGAGCACATCCAGTACGCCGAGTGCCGATACCGCGGCCAGCCGGTGTCGTTCGACATGTCGGTCGCGGTCGGGCAATGGGGCGAGATGCAGGTCGAGCTGATCCGGCAGCACGATGCGGTGCCGACGATCTACTCGAGCTTCGTCGGCGGCAGCGGATTGCAGCATCTCGGCGTCATGACCGACTCGGTGGAGGCACAGTTGGCGATGCTCGCCGCCCGGGGGATCTCCGCGACCCAATCCGGCAGCACGGCGAACGGCATCCGCTTCGCTTATGTGGACACCGACGCGCTGCCCGGTGCGCATCCGGGCGGGATGATCGAACTGATCGAGCGCGGACCGGCGATCGACGCGTTCTTCAATTTCGTCCGCACGGCAGCGGACGGCTGGGACGGCGAGCGGCCGTTGCGACGGCTTGGCTGAGCCGCTCGAGGGCGCCATGCCCCGCGGGTCCCGCATCCTCGGGCCCGGCATCCTCGGGCCCGGCATCCTCGGGCTGAGGCCGGTGCAGGTCGCCTACCATGTGGCCGACCCCGCCGAGGCCGCGCGGCGCTTCGCACGCGAGCACGGATGGGGTCCGTTCTACCTCATGGAACACATCGCGCTGGAGGAGGTCCGTCACCGCGGTGCGCCCGGCCGGTTCGATCATTCCTCCGCCTACGGTCAAGCCGGCGAGATGATGGTCGAGCTCATCACGCAGCACGATGATTCGCCCTCTGCCCTGCGCGACTGCTTCGCGGCGGAGGAGACGGGGCTGCATCATGTCGCCTGTTTCGTCCCGGATCTCAGCGCGGCCATCGCCGACTTCGCGGCGCGCGGCGTGAGCGCCGCACTCGAAGCACGCACGACCACGGGCGTGTCCTTCGCGATGCTCGACACCCGCCGCAGTCTCGGACACATGCTCGAACTCTACGAACCGGGCGAGGCGTTGACGCGCTTCTATGCCTTCATCCGGCGCAAGGCGGTGGACTGGGACGGCTCAGAGCCGCTCCGACGCCTCACATGACCGACCGCACACCACCGATCAAGGAGACAGGGATGGGCAGACTCGCAGGCAAGGTCGCGGTGGTGCTCGGCGCCGCCGGACAGGACAACATGGGCCAGGTGATGGCGCGACGGTTCGCCGAGGAAGGCGCGACCGTGGTGGTCGCCGGTCGCCGATCCGAACCGCTCGAGGCGCTGGCTGCCGAGATCGGCGGCAGCGCCGCACTCTGCGACATCACCGACAAAGCGCAGGTCGACGCGCTGGCCGCGACCGCGCTCGAGCGCCATGGTCGGCTCGATGTCGCCGTCAACTGCACCGGCTGGGGCCTGCTCGCGAAGCTGCTCGACACCACCGAGGAGCAGCTCGACCGGATCTCGGCGTTGCAGTTCAAGGGGCCCTATTTTTTCCTGCAGACCTTCGTCGGACGCATGGCGCAGCTGGGCGGCGGATCGGTGATCACCCTCTCCTCGGCGTCGGTGCACGCCGTCCTGCACCACCACGCCGCTTATATCGCCACCAAGGCCGCGGGTGAGGCCATGGTGCGCTGCTTCGCCAACGAGTTCGGGCATCGCGGCGTGAAGGTCAACGCACTCGCGCCGGGGCTCACCGAGTCGCCGATGACGGCCCGGGAGATGAGCTTGCCGGGTCTCCGCGAGACCTTCGTCAAGGAATATCCGCTCGGACGCATCGGCACCGGGCTCGATGTCGCCAATGCCGCGCTATGGCTCGCGAGCGACGAGAGCTTCATGACGGGCGAGGTGCTGCAGGTCAACGGTGGCCTGACGCTGCGCCGCAACCCCAGCCCGTCCGAGATCAACGCGGCGCTGAAAGCCGGACGCACCGCGGCTGCGGGTTGAACGCGGTGCAGTGGTAAAATATCGGACGATGGACACATGGTGGCCGGTCGCCGCAGAGGGCGACATCGAACAGGGCAAGATGCGCGCGTTCACCCTCGAGGGGCGCGAGATCGTCGTCTGTCATTCGCGCGAGGGCTGGTTCGCGCTCGATGATGTCTGTTCACACGCCTACGCGCGCATGAGCGAGGGCCGCCTGCGCGGCTGTCGCCTGATCTGCCCGCTGCACGGCGCCTCGTTCGATGTCCGTGACGGCGCGGTGCTCGGCGCACCGGCCGTCGCCCCGCTCAAGACCCACGCGCTGCGCATCGTCGACGGCCAGGTCGAGGTCGCGCTGCGCCCTTGAGGGCTCAACGCCGTTGATCGAACCGACGCCCCACCATCGCTGCGGCGATGTTCACCTTCTGGATGTCGACCGCACCGCCCGCGATGCCCCAGCCCCAGGCGTCGCGCAGCCGGCGTTCCATCGGATAGTCCCGCGAGTAACCGTAGCCGCCCATCAACTGCACCGCATGGCCGCAGACCTCGCGGGCGATCTCGTTGGCGAAGCACTTCGCCATCGACGACTCGAGCACCGAGGGCAGTCCGCGTTCGGCGTTCGCCGCTGCGCGCCAGATGAGCAAGCGTGCGGCATCGATGCGCATGCGCATCTCGGCGAGACGCAACTGCACGGCCTGGAACTCGACGATCGGCTTGCCGAACTGCCGACGCTCCTGCACATAGACGAGCACATCATCGAGCGCCCCGCTCGCCTGCGCGAGCGCCATGGTCGCGTTGCCGCAGCGCTCGAGGTCGAACGCCTCCATGAGCTTCTTGAAACCGCCCGCCGGCACGACGATGTTGTCGACCGGCACCGCGCAGTCGTCGAAATAGATGTCCGAGGACGGCACACCGCGGAAGCCCATGAGCTTCTCGCGCACGCCGAAGGTCATGCCGGGCGTGTCCTTCTCGATGTACACCGCGCCGATGCCCTTCGGACCAGGATCATCCGACAACCGGCAGTAGACGACATAGCCATCCGCATGGCCGCCGCCCGAACACCAACGCTTGGTGCCGTTCAGCACCACGGTGTCGCCGTGGATCACGCCCCGCGTGGTGAGATCGGTCAACGCGGAGCCGGCCTGCGGCTCGGACATCGACACCGCGACCATCGCCTCGCCGCGGCAGACCGCGGGGATCACCCGCTGGCGCAGCGACTCGCTCGCGAAGTGTTCGATCGCGCGCACCGGTCCGACGCAGGACTCGAACACCGGGAAGGCCACCGCACCAGAGATCTTGGCGAGCTCCTCGATGACGATCAACGCCTCGACATTGCCGAGACCGAGACCGCCGTACTGCTCGGCGACATTGATGCCGAGGAACCCCATCGAGGCGTACTCACGCACCACTTCCGCGGAGGGCGGATGGTCGGACTCTTCGCACTCGGCTGCGATCGGCGGCAACCGTTCCCGTGCATACTTGCGGGCGGTCTCCTGCAATGCGCTTTGCTCTTCCGTCAGACTGAAATCCATCCCAGGCATCTCCCATGATCGAAACCCGACCGATACTCTCCGGCGTCCGCGTACTCGACTTCGGTCGCTACGTCGCCGGTCCTTACTGTGCGACCCTGCTAGGCTACCTCGGCGCGGAGGTCATCCGCATCGAGAAGATCGGCGGCAGCGAAGACCGCTACATCGCACCGATCTGCGAGGGCGGTGAAGGCGGTGTGTTCTTCCAGACCGCCTGCAACAAGCGCTCGCTGACGCTCGATCCCGGCAGCGCCGCGGGTCGCGAGATCATGCAGCGGCTGCTGCGCACCGCGGACATCGTGGTCGCCAACCTGCCGCCGAGCGGGCTCACCGCCCTCGGCCTCGATTGGCCGAGCCTCTCGGCGCTGCGCCCGGAGATCATCTTGGTCACCCAGACCGCGTTCGGCGACCAAGGCCCGCGTGCCGCGCAGGGCGGATTCGACGGGGTCGGCCAAGCGCTCTCCGGCGCGATGACCATCACCGGCACACCCGGCTCGCCCGCCAAAGCGGCGGCACCCTATGTCGATTACTCGACGGCCGTGCTCTCGGCGTTCGGTGCGCTCGCGGCGCTGCTCGAGCGGCAGCGCACCGGACGCGGCCAACATGTACAGGCCGCGCTGCAGGCGACGGCGCTGTCGGTCTTCGGCTCGCACCTCATCGAACAAGCTGTCGCCAAGCCGGACCGGGTCGGCACCGGCAACCGGGTGCAGACCTCGGCGCCCTCCGATGTGTTCGCGACGCGCGACGGTCATGTGCTGACGCATGTGGTCGGCGACGGGCTGTTCCGCCGCTGGGCACGCCTGATGGGCGATGCCGAGCGATGGACCGGCGATCCGCGATTCGCGACGGATGATGGCCGCGGCAGGCACAGCGCCGCGATCCTCGAGCGGATGCGCGCGTGGTGCGCCGAGCGCGACACGGCGAGCGCCCTCGAAGCACTCGCCGCTGCGGGTCTGCCCGCCGCCCAGGTGCTTACGCCCCAGCAAGCGCTCGACGATGCACAGGCCGCCGCGATGGCGTGGTTCAAGCCGGTGGCGGATTATCCTGGGTTGCCGCGCCCTGCGCCCGTGCCCGATCTGCCGCTGCGTTTCTCGGCCAACCCCGCAGGCATCACCCGCCGCCCGCCGCTGCTCGGCGAGCACACCGACGAAGTGCTGCGGGAACTCGGCTACGACGCGGCCGCGATCGCCGAACTGCACCGTCAAGGGGTGACCTGAGCGCTCAGCGACAGCGTTCGACACGATAGCCGAGCCGCGGGAAGTGCACGATCACTTCGTCGACCGGCGCTGAACGCAGGCGCAGGGCGACCTCATCGACATTGAGGGTGACGAGTTCGCCGGTGACGGGGATGCGGCCATAGTCGTCGGGCGTCACGACCACCGCATCCCCCGCGGACAGCCGCAAGGGATCGTCGGCCTCGACGCCGAGCGGCTCGAGCGGCGACGCCGCACGCGCCACGGCCAAGGCCTGCTCACCGTCGATGTCGCGGCGCAGACCGCGCGGCAGCGCATCCATCCGCGCCTCCCAAGATCGCAACCGCTCGAAAGGCTGCAGCAAGCGCGGCGCATCGCCGATGTTGCCGCGTGCCATCCAGACCGGGAAATAGGCGTCGATATCAGCGAATGACGGCGCATCACCGAGCACGAACCGGCGACCATCCGCCAACATCCGCTCGACATAGGCGAGGTTCGCCCTGAACTGCGTGAACAGGTGCGGCAGGTCGTCCTCGAGACGGTCGAAATCCATGAAATTGAAGAAATCTTTGCGATCTTCGATGATCGCCGGCGGGATCATCGAGCGGTTGAGCCCCATCGACAATCCGGCACCCGGGTCGAAGAAACTGCGGTCGCTCCAAGCCGCGAGCGCGATCGCCAAGCCCTCACTGCCCTGCGGGAACAAGGTCGGCTGCGGGTAGCGGCGTTCGAGTTCGCGCGCGATCAGACGCGTGTCGCAGTAGATGTCGGCACCCACCTGCAGGACCGGGATCTTCCGGTAGCCCCCGGTCAGCGGCTCCACCAGCGGCCGAGGCGGCAACATCGGCACCTGCACGGAGTCCCAGGGGAGCCCCTTGAGCCCGAAGCAGAGCCGGATCTTCTCGCCGAACGGCGAGGGATCGTGGTGGTGGAGGATCAGGTCGGCCATGACCTCACTTTACCGCCTCACGCGCTAAAAAAACAGTCAGGTTTGTTTATTTCAGGATGGCAGCGGGTTATCATTGATACCGCCGGAGTGTAGCGCGGAGACGCCCCCCATGGACGCAGCGACAGTAGAACGATTGAAGGACGCCATGCGCCTCGAGGCGGAGCGCGTCGCGCCCCC
The DNA here is from genome assembly GCA_937920275.1 of uncultured Pseudomonadota bacterium. Classification (GTDB taxonomy): domain Bacteria; phylum Pseudomonadota; class Gammaproteobacteria; order Steroidobacterales; family Steroidobacteraceae; genus UBA964. The sequence continues at coordinate 49,519 of CALGVD010000018.1, read as the reverse complement.
CGAGGGCTTCCCGGCTCTGCCGGTCATCCCGGGCGGTCGTTACACCGACCCGTCGTTCCTCGCCCTCGAAGACGGTCATCTGTGGCGCAAGGCTTGGCTCTACGCCTGTCACATCGACGAACTGCCCGAGACCGGCAGCTTCCAGCTCTTCAAGCGCACCGGTTCACCGATCCTCATCGTGCGTGGCAAGGAAGGTGTCGTGCGTGCGTTCTACAACACCTGCCGGCACCGCGGCGCACCGCTCGTGCGCGAGTGCAAAGGTCGCGTGGATGGACTCGTCTGCGGCTACCACGGCTGGACCTACGGCCTCGACGGACGCCTGATGAACCTGCGCGACAAGCGCGACTTCGTCGACCTCGACCTCTCGAAGCACCCGCTCTCCCCGGTGCGCTGCGAACGCTTCGGCAATTGGATCTTCGTCAACGAAGACCCGGACGCCGAACCGCTGCTCACGCATCTCGGACCGATGCCGGCGATGCTCGAGGAGATCCAGCCGGAGCAGGTGCGTTTCGTGCACCGCAAGAGCTATCCGGTGAAGTGCAACGTCAAGATCCTGCTCGACGCCTTCCTCGAGGTCTATCACCTCAAGTCGATCCATACCAACACCGTCGATCGTTTCCTCGATCACCGCGGCACACACATCACGCTGTGGCCGCGTGGTCATTCTTTGATGGTCACGCCGAACCGGCGTCCGGACTGGCAGGACCCCGGCACCCGCGGCATGCGCCGCATCGAGACCGCCACCGAGATCACGCGCTCCAACAACCCCTCGTTCCTCTTCTACCCGAACCTGGTCACGCCGATCGACGCCACCGGCAACCCCTTCATCCTGTTCTGGCCCACCGGTCCGCGCTCCATGGAGATCGAGATCGCTTGGTTCGCGCCGGACTGGGGTGGCGGCGAGATCGATCCGCTCTGGGAGAAACGGCTCTCGAACTTCGAGCGCATCCTCGAGGAGGACACGCAGTTCGCCGAGCAGATCCAGGAATCCGTCGAATCCGGGGCTTTCGAGGGCATCACGCTCAACTATCAGGAACGCCGGATCTATCACTGGCACGAAGAGCTCGATCGGCGCATCGGCGAGGGGCGTATCCCGCCCGAATTTCGTGTGCAGCCCAAGTTGGCGCCCTGGATCAAGGACTGACCGGATGCCCGGTATCGCAGCTTACGGTGTCTACCTGCCTCGCCTGCGCATCCCGCGCAAGCTGATCGCAGGCGCCATGGGTTGGTTGAGCGGCGGCAAGAAGCCGGGCCGCGGCGAACGCACCGCCTGCAACTGGGACGAGGACAGCCTGACGATGGGGCTCGAGGCGATCCGCGACGCCTTGCCCGACTATGCCTCGCGCCGCGATGTGCGCTCGTTGGTGCTCGCCTCCACCACCCTGCCCTTCGCCGATCGCAGCAACGCGACCTTGGTCGCGAGCGCGCTCGACCTACCGGACTCGGTGCTCGCGGCCGATGTCGGCGGCTCGCAACGGGCGGGAACCACGGCGCTGGCACAAGCCTTCACGCAGCGCGCGGCCAGCGGCCCGGACGGACGGATCGTGGTCGCCGCCGCGGATCGGCGCTTGGCGCGGCCCGGGAGCGAGCAAGAGCTCGCCTATGGCCATGGCGCCGCGGCGATGGTCGTCGGTGCGGACGACGGTCTGGCGCGATGCATCGGCGCACGGCACCTCGCTGCAGATTTCGTCGACCATCATCGCTTGGCGGGTGAGACCTTCGACTACACGCTCGAGGAGCGTTGGACCCGCGAAGCCGGCTGGTTCACCCAAGTGCCCCCGGTGGTGCGTGAGCTGCTCACCACGAGCGAAGTACCGAGCTCGTCGATCCGCCACTTCATCGTCCCGGCGGATGGTGCGATCGGCAAACGCCTCGCCACGCTCTGCGGCATCGCCGAGGACCGGCTGACCGACCCCATGACCGATCTGTGCGGACTCACCGGCTGCGGTCATTCGATGCTGATGCTGGCGGCAGTGCTCGAAAAGGCGGCGCCTGGCGATCTCATCCTCTTGGTCGGCTTCGGCCAAGGTGTCGATGCGCTGTTGCTTCAGGCGACCGACCGCATCGGGACGGTGCGGCCACGCCGCGGCGTCGCCGCCTCGCTTCGCGCACGCCACGAGGAGACCGACTACACGCGCTTCCTCGCCCATTGCGGGATCCTGCAGGTGGAGACCGGCATGCGTGCCGAGCGCGATGCCCGTACCGCGCAGCCGGCGCTGTGGCGCAAGCATGCCGAGGTCACCGCCTTGACCGGCGGCCGATGTGAACGCTGCGGCACGGTGCAGTTCCCGCGTTCGCGGGTCTGCGTCGCCCCGGAATGCCGTGCGACCGACACCCAATTGCCGCATCTGCTCGCCGAGAACACCGGCCGCATCAAGACCTTCACCGAGGATTGGCTGGCCTTCACCGCCCGTCCGCCGCTCGTCTACGGCAACATCGCCTTCGCCGATGGCGGCAATGCGTTCATCGAGTTCGCCGACTTCGACCCCGGTGAAGCGCAGGTGGACGCCGCGGTACGGTTCGTGTTCCGCCTCAAAGATATCGATCGGCTGCGCGGTTTCCGCCGCTATTTCTGGAAAGCCGCTCCCCTGGGGGACGCCTGACATGGCCAGCGGGATACGCGACAAGGTCGTGATCATCGGCATGGGCTGCTCGCAGTTCGGCGAGCGTTGGGATTGTGGCCCCGATGACCTGATGATCGAGGCCTTCACGGAGGCGCTCGGCGACGCAGGCCTCGAACGCGATGACCTCGAAGCCGGCTGGCTCGGCGTGTTCTACGACGAGCAGAGCGTGTCGAAGTCGGCGCTCGCCCTGTCGATGGCGCTGCGGCTGCCCCAGATCCCCGTGACGCGGGTCGAAAATCTTTGTGCGACCGGCACCGAGGCGCTGCGTGGCGCGGCGTATGCCGTCGCCTCAGGGGCTTGCGACATCGCCCTCGCCATGGGCGTCGAGAAGCTCAAGGACACCGGGTTCGGCGGACTCCCCGAGCGTACCAAGGGCAGTTTCGAGGATCTTTGGCAGCCGGGCTTCACGCCGCCGGGCGCATTCGCGCAGTTGGCCGCCGCCTATGCCGCCAAGCATCGGCTGCCGATGGCCGACCTCAAACGCGCCATGGCCCATGTGTCGGTCAAGAGCCACGCCAACGCCGTGCACTCCCCGAAGGCGCACCTGCGCAGACCGGTCACCGAAGCGCAGGTGCTCGAAGCGCCGATGATCGCCTGGCCGCTCGGGGTGCTCGACTGCTGCGGGGTATCGGACGGGGCCGCTTGTGCGATCGTCACCACCCCGGAGCGTGCACGGGCACTCGGACGACGCGATGCGGTCGCCATCAAAGCCCTGCAACTCGTCGCCTCCAACGGCTACGAACTCTCGCACCAAGGCTGGGATGGCGCCCACACGCCGACCACCCGTGCGGCGGCGCAGCGCGCGTATGCCGAAGCGGGCATCACCGATCCGCGCCGGGAACTCTCGTCGATCGAGGTGCACGACTGCTTCTCGATCACCGAACTCGTGCTGATGGAGGACCTCGGCCTCTCGGACGAGGGGCGCGCGGCGTTCGACATCCTCGACGGTCGTTTCGATCTCGATGGCGCCACGCCCTGCCAGACCGACGGCGGGCTCAAGTGCTTCGGCCACCCGGTCGGCGCCTCGGGTCTGCGCATGGCCTACGAGATCTACAACCAACTGCTCGGCCGCGCCGGCGGACGCCAGGTCGCGGGCGCGAGCCTCGGCCTCACCCACAACCTCGGCGGCATCCCGAACCGCAATGTCGCGAGCGTCTCGGTGCTCGGGCTGCGCTCGCTTTGACCTCCCACTGAACACCCCAAGGAAAGAGAGAACCACCATGGCAGCCGCCGTTCCGCAGCCCACCCTCAGGGACGAGGTGCCCCGCAACTGGGGGTTCACCGACGAACAACTCGCCACCCACCCGCATGCGTTCCGCGACGATCTGCTCGCCGGCAAGACCTGCCTGGTCTCGGGTGGCGGCAGCGGCATGGGCCGCGCGATGGCCTACTTCTTCGCGCGCCTCGGCGCAGAGGTGATGATCTGTGGTCGCCGCGAGGAGCGCCTGCGCGAGACCGCAGACGGCATCCAACGGCACCTCGGCCGCGAGATCGGCATACGCGCGATGACCATCCGCGACCCGGCGCAGGTCGATGCGCTCATGGACGAGACTTTCGATCGCTACGGGGGCCTCGATCTGCTCGTGAACAACGGGGGCGGCCAGTTCCCGCAGGCCGCGATCGATTACTCGGTCAAGGGTTGGCATGCGGTGATCGACACCAACCTCAACGGCACCTGGTGGATGATGCAGGCCGCCGCGCGCCGCTGGCGCGACCGGGGCGTCCCGGGCTCCATCGTCAACATCGTCGCCAATGTCTGGCGCGGCATGCCACAGGTGGCCCACACCTGCGCCGCCCGCGCCGGCGTCATCTATCTCAGCAAGTCGATCGCGATCGAGTGGGCCCCGCTCGGCATCCGCGTCAACTGCGTCTCGCCGGGTTCGATCGCCACCGAAGGACTGAATGTCTACCCGCCGGGCGCGGCCGATCGTTTCGGCGATGCCAACCCGCTGCGCCAGCTCGGTGACGCCTACGACATCGCCCAATCGGTGCTGCATGTCGGTGCGCCCGTGACCGGCAAGTTCATCACCGGCGAGGTGTTGGTCGTCGACGGTGGCAACCAACTCTGGGGTGATGTCTGGCCGGGCAACATCCCGGAATGGTTCAAGGTGCCCAACCGCTAGACCCCGATCGGTAATCCCAGCTCAAGGAGATCTCGCCATGGTCGACACACTCTTCACCCGCACGCCGCGTGAGCAGCTCCCCCCGCAGATCGCCCCGGCTTGGGACATGTTGAACAAGCTCACCGGGGAACCCACCTTCATCGAGGTCTTCGCTCAGGCACCTCATCTCTTGGAGCTCGTCATGAACGAGTTCTACATGAAGGTCTTCTTCGGCGGCGTGGTCGATCAACGCCACAAGCAGCTCGTGCGGCTGCGCCTGTCCATCGTCCACGGCTGCCGGACCTGCAACAAGCAGAACGTGCCGGGGGCGCTCGAAGCGGGGTTCTCGCAGCGGCAGGTCGACGCCCTGATCGCGGGGACCGCTGACGGCACCCTGTTCACGGCCGCGGAGCTCGCCGTGATCGACTATGCCGACCAGATGGTGCTGACCAACATGAACGGCTCGGTGTCACCCGAGCTGTTCGCGCGCCTGCGTCAGCACTTCGACGAGGCGGCGATCCTCGAACTCGGGGTGGTGATGGCCATCATCGGCGGCATGGCCAAGCTGTCGTTCCTGCTCGGCGTCGTCGAGAAAGAGGACTACTGCCCCTTCGTGCCGAGCGACGCCGCCTGAGCGGACTCTGCTGATCGGCACCGGATCCAGCAGGATCTGCGACCCAAAAAAAAGGCCGGCTTTCGCCGGCCTCTTTTTTGCGGTCTCCCGCAGGGCGATCACTCGCCGCTGAAGTTGATCCCGAACTCGATGCCGTAGGTGCGCGGAGCACCCCACTGCGAGTGGGTCCACAGCGTGGCGACCGACTGGCTGGCGACGCGATAGCGCTCGTCGCTCAGGTTCTTGCCGTATGCCCGGACGAAGAAGCGGTCATCGCCGTCGGTGTAGGTCACCGAGGCGTTGAGCAGCGTCTTCGAATCGAGGTAAGCGTCGTACTCACGGCCCGCCGCCGAGATGTAGAAGAGGTTCGCGTCCTCGTAGTACACCTCGCCGGTGATGTCGAGCGTGCCCGAGGCGATGCCCATCTCGTAGGTACCGGAGATCGCACCGCTCGTCTCAGGCGCACGCGGCACCGGCAGTCCGGTGAAGTCCGCGCTGAACGGCCGGATCGCGCCGCCGCTCACCGGGTCGTTGAGGCCCGGCTGGTTGATCACGAAGCTCTTGTAGGTCGCATCGAGGTACGCAGCCTGGGCGCGGATCCGGAAGTTGTCCGTGAGCAGCGCCTGCAGCTCGAGCTCGATGCCCTTCGATTCCACTTCGGCGGCGTTGTAGAACACCGTCTCCTGGAACTCGGCGCCGCCCTGGGTGGTGATGATGTTCACCGCGCGCTGCGCGTCTTCGTACTGCGTCAGGAACACGGTCGGGTTGAAGCGCAGCCGGCCGCTCTCGCTCTCGAACTTGAGCCCGAGCTCGTAGTTCGTCGCGTACTCCGGGTCCACCGGACGGGTGAGCTCCGCGACCATCAAGCCGCTGGTGCCGGTCTGGTCGTTGTAGCCGCCCGCCTTGTAGCCACGCGAGACCGTGAGGTAGCTGAACAGCGTGTCGTTGATCTCGTACGAACCGGTCAGTCGCCAGCTCGGCTCGCTCCAGGTGCGCTTCAGGTTACCGAAGCCCGGGGTCGAGTCGTTGACGATGATGCCGCCGGGATAACGGGTGAAATCACCCGCCGCGAGCGGACTGCCGACCTGCGCAGCCGTCAGGCCCGGATTGCTCGGATCGAGCTGACCGAAGCCCACCTGCGTACGGCCCGCCCAGCTGCGCTCGTCGCGCGTGTAGCGGAAGCCGCCACCGATCGAGAGCTTGTCGGTCAGGTCGTAGGTGGCATCGACATAGCCGGCCAACGAGTCCGAGTCCTGCTGGTTGCAGAGCACCTGCGGCGTGTTGTTGTTGAACTGCGCCGGCAGGCCGAGCGAAGCGAACGGCAACGCGAGGTCGATGAAGCCGAGCAACTGCACGACGCAGAACTTCGCGTCGTTGGTCTGCTGGAAGGCACCGATGACATAGTTGAGCGGGCCGTCCGAGTTCGAAGCGAGGCGCGCCTCGAACTGGGTCGTCTCACGGTCGGTGTCACGCGTCGCATCGAACAGCGACAAAGGCTGCCCGGTGATCGAGTTCACCGGCGCAGCACCCGTGTAGGTGTTCGGCAGGTGTTCCTTCTGATCGCGCTTGCCCGCCACGAAGAACGCCGTGTGACCGCCGAGATCCCACTCCGCGTTCAGGTAGATGCCATCGACATCGACGCGCTGACCCTTGCCCATCTCGAGCAAGGAATCGTTGCGCTCGGTCGAGCCCATCTTGTCGAGCGGATCGCCCGTCGGGCGGGTGAAGCCGAGCACGTTCCAGAGGTACGGACCATTGACCGGGGTGTCGTTGAACGCGGGGACCGCGTCCGACCGGTCGCGCATGCTCTCGAGCTGCAGCATCACGGTCAGGTCTTCGGTGGCGTTCCACTGCGCCTTGATGCGGCCGTTGATGATGTCATCGCCGCCCGTACGCTTGCCCGTGCCGCTGCCGGTCTGACCGGTGATGCCGGGGATGGTGAACGGCTCGAAGGTGCCGCCGAAGATGTTGAGGGTGTTGATCGGTCCATAGGTCGCGCCGAGCTTGTAGTAGCCGTCGGACTTGGAATAAGAGCCGACCAGACGGACCGCGAAGACGTCCTCGACGATGGGCACATCGAGCGAGCCCTGCACGCGGGTCGCGTTGAAGCTGCCGTAGCCGAGGCGCAGCGCCGCACCGAAGTCCTGCATGTCCGGACGCTTGCTGCGGATGTTGACCGCGCCGCCCGTGGTGTTCTTGCCGAACAGCGTGCCCTGCGGGCCGCGGAGCACTTCGACGCGCTCGATGTCGAAGGTGTCGAGCAGTTGGGTCTGGACGCTCGGCATGACGAAGTCATCGACCTGCACGCCGACCGGCGAGTCCTGGTAGACGATGATGTCGGTGAGGCCCACGCCGCGCATCGCGAACGAGGCGGCGTTGAAGGCCGTGACGCGCGCGGCGGAGAAGCCGGGGATCGCGGAGGCGAGTCCCGAGATGTCCTTGGCGACCATGCGGTCGATGTCGTTCGAGGTGACGGCCGAGACCGACACCGGGGTTCGCTGCAGGTCCGTCTCGCTCGCGCGCCGGGTGGCGGTGACGGTCACCTCTTCGAGCTTCGCTTCCTGTGCGGCAGCCGTTTGAGCCACGGCTGAAACCGCGGCGCTCGCCAGCAGCGCCAGACGAACGGCCCGAGAGATCGATCGTCGTTTGTCGTTGGTCATGAAAACCTCCACCCATTTGGGTCAACCCAGAATTTGAATCGAATCTACACTGCGCCGCTACTTAAGAGCCCGAAGCGCTTGGGGCGAGTGTGGTACGGCTCGCGAAAGAAATCAATCAGTACTGATTTTTTCACTGGCGTAGCGGGATTGTGCGGATTAAGCCCGAGCTGGCCCGGGGGCACGCCGCATCAGCGCGCCCTATTGTCGTAAAAAAACGACAGAAAAGCCCGCCCCTGCGCCGCCCACCCGCAGCCCGGCAGCAGCCCGGCCGCGTGGGGTCTGTCGTCTTTATAAACAATCAGGCCTGTTTCTTTCTTTCCGGGAAAAAGGCAGTCTATCGGCGTAGCAGCCGTACGCGAGGGTCCTCGTCGCGGCATCATCTTCAGCTCCCCAACCATCAGCCAGGTGGACCATGAGTTTCGACTATCAGGTGAACCCCGACGCGCCGGTCGATTCGCTCGAGCGCAAACGCCCCCCCATCGACAACGGCGCCCAGATCCTCGATCCGGCGCGCTACCACAGCCCGGAGTTCATGCAGCTCGAGTGGCAACGGATGTGGCCCAAGGTCTGGCTGCTCGCAGGCGTCACCAGCGACATCCCGGAAGCCGGCGACTACTTCACCTTCGAGATCGGCCATGAGTCGATCCTGATCACGCGTCAGGACGATGGCAGCGTGAAGGCGTTCTACAACGTCTGCCCGCACCGCGCGAACCGTGTAGCCCTGAACACGCACGGCAGCGTCGATCATTTCACCTGCGCATTCCACGGCTGGAAGTTCCACTGCAACGGCAGCCTCAAGGCCATCACCGACGAGGAGACCTTCAATCCCTCACTGGTCGCGCATCGGCCGGGGCTCACCGAGCTGCGATGCGACACCCACGCCGGGTTGGTGTTCGTCAACTTGGACGGTAAAGCCCCGCCCCTCGCGGAGTGGATCGGGCTGCCGAAGGGTTACCTCGAGAACTACCGGATCGACGAGATGCACGCCGTGCGCCATGTGCGCACCGTGTGGAGCGCGAACTGGAAGGTCGGCGTCGATTCGTTCTACGAGACCTACCACCTGCCGCACATCCACCCGCAGACGCAGACGGTGATGGGCGATTTCAGCCAGTACGATCTCTACCCCAACGGCTTCAGCCGCATGATCGTGCCGCTCTGCCGCAAATCGCATCGCGTCGCCGACCAGGACACCGTGGATGCGGGGCTGCGTTTCATGATGACCGATGCCGGCATGGACCCCGATTCGTTCACCGGCAACGCCCGCGAAGTGCGGGCCGCGGTGCAGCAGAGCAAGCGCGCACGCGCGCAGCGGCTCGGCCTCACGCACTATGAAAAACTGACCGACGGCCAGCTCACCGACAGCTGGGCGACGGGGCTGTTCCCGAACGTCCAGATCGGCTGCCACCCGGAGGGCGTGTTCATCATGCGCTTCCTGCCGCACCCGGATGATCCGAAGAAGTTCTTCTACGACAACATCACGATGTTCCGTCATGTCGACGACCCGACCTACTTCGTACCCGCCTGGATGGGCTTGCCCAAAGATACGGATGTGACCGGCCGCACCCGGCCGAAGCTCGAGATCCACCCCGAGGGTGCGGTGACGGACCTCGGCGAAGTGCTCAACCAGGATGTCGAACTCGTGCACTCGGTCGGCGAAGGCAGCCGCTCGAGAGGTTTCAAGGGGCCGATCTGGAGCGAACAGGAAAGCCGCATCCGGCACTTCCATCGCGAGCTCGACCGCTACGTCAAGGGCGAGAAGTGACCGCGGCCTGAGCGAGCGCCTGCGCGAGGTCCGCGCGCAGCTCATCGAGATCCTCCAGCCCGATCGAGAGGCGTACGGTGCCCTCGTCGATGCCGCAGACGGCGCGCTCCTCGGGCGTGAGGTCCCGTGGCTGGATCATCTGCGGTGCCATCACCAGCGACTCGGTCGACCCGTAGCTCGGCGTGCGGGCGAACAAGCTCAAAGCGTCCGCGAAGCGCCGCCCGGCTTCGATGCCGCCTTGCAAGCTGAAGGTGATCACACAGCCCGGCTCGCGCATCTGCGCACGGGCGAGCGCCCCTTGCGGATGTGATCCGAGCCCGGGATGCATCACCCGGCTGCAGGCGGGATGGGACTCGAGGAATCGGGCGATCTCGGTCGCTGCCGCGGACTGCTCTCGATAGCGCAAGAAATAGGTCTTGAGGCCCCGCACCATCAGCGACGCGGCGAGCGGATCGAGCGGCGCGCCGAACAGCAGCATGTCCGGACGGATCCTGTCCATCACGGCACGATCGGCGATGACCGCGCCACCCATGACATCCCCTGCCCCGGTCGCGAATTTGGTCAGGCTATGGATGAACACATCCACGGGGTACTCTCCGTGCTGATGGAACCCCGCCTGGGTGTTGTCCAGCACCGCGAGCGCGCCGTAGCGGTGGGCGAGCGAAGTGATCGCCCCCACATCGGCGATCTTCCCGGCGGGCGTGGTCGGCGATTCAAAGAATACCAACCGGGTCGGTCGGGACGCGAGCACGGCGGCGAGGCCGGCATGGTCCGCCAACGGCAGCAGCGTGTGCGCCACGCCGAACCGCGTCAGCGGACCCCGCAACAACTGACGGGTCGGCCCATAGCCTTCCACGAACGAGACGACATGATCGCCCTGCCCGGTCAGCGCGAACAGCACCTGTGCGACAGCGTTGATCCCCGATGCGCAGGTGAGGCAGTCCTCGCGGCCTTGCAGTTCCGCGAGCAACAGTTCGAGTTGTCGCGTGCCCGGATTGGACATCCGGCTGTAGTAGAACCCCGCTCGTTCGCCGCGTGCGATGCGCTGGGACTCGGCCACCGAGGAGGTGTCCCACTTGACGTTCTGCTGGATGGGCGCATTGAGCGGGCGATTGTCCGCCGGTACGACCACGAGCGGTGGGTGCTGCACGCGCGTCGCCGGCGATCGGGGCGCGGCATCATCTGACGGGCCTGGATCTGTCGGGTCGGTCATGGAGTCCTCGCTTCGGTGTCTTCTGCCGCTGCAGCGTCTACAGCCGCCAGGGCCGCACCCACCACCCCCGCCTGCCCGCGCAGCACCGCAGGCAGCACCGGCACGGCACACTTCAGCAAGGGTACCCACTCCGCCGCTTGAGCGCTGACCGCTCCGCCGACGATGAACGCCTCCGGCCACAGCAGACGCTGCAACTCCTGCAGGTAGTCATCGACCCGCGCAACCCATGTCGGCCAATCAAGACCGAGCCGGGTGCGCACGCTCGCCGCGGCCCAACCCTCGCCATCGACATCGTCCACGCCGGGCAACCTGAGATGCCCGAATTCGGTGTTGGGCCAGAGCCGGCCATCGACGAACAACGCCGAGCCGATGCCCGTACCGAAGGTCAGCACGATGATGCGGCGGGCAGGCACGCGAAGGGCAGGCACGCGACCAGCGCCGAAACGCATCTCGGCGAGCCCGGCCGCATCCGCATCGTTGATGACGACGGTCGGCCGCAGGGTGAGACGGGTGAACGCGGTCGCCACATCGAGCCCGATCCAGGCGGCGTCGAGGTGGGCAGCGGTCCTCGCCACACCGTGCTCGACGACCGAGGGGATGCCGAGGCCGATCGGACCCGTGCCGCTGCGCAAGAGCGGGTTCGCGGCCAAGGCTGCCAGCACCGCCTCTGGCTTCGCACCTCGCGGCATCGGGAGGGACTCCACCGGGCCCGCACACTCACCGCTTGCGACATCCACCTCGGCGATCCGCAGCGTGGAGCCGCCGACATCGATCCCGATCCGACGCATCGCGCGCTCAGCCGGCGTCGCTGCGGGCCATCTGCTCTTCGAGCAGGCGACGGCGCTCTTGGCGCTTCATCCAGATCGTGGAGAGCACGACGCCGGTCGCGACGATCAGCACCATGATGGTGGCGAGCGCGTTGATGTCCGGACTCACGCCGAGGCGGGCCTTGGAGAAGATCACCATGGGCAGCGTGGTGGAATTCGGTCCCGACACGAACTGCGAGATCACGACATCGTCCCAAGAGAGCGTGAAGGCCAACAACCATCCGGACACCAGCGCGGGTGCGATCAGGGGCAGCGTGATCCGGAAGAAGACCTTGGCAGGCTTGGCGCCGAGATCGAGCGCGGCTTCCTCGAGGGAATCATCGAACCCTGCGAGCCGCGACTGGACGACCACGGTGACATAGGCCATGGCGAAGGTGATGTGCGCGATGGTGATGGTGGCGATACCCCGCCCCGCCGGCCAGCCGGTCAGCTGTTCGAGCGCGACGAACAGCAACAGCAACGAGAGACCGGTGATGACTTCGGGCATCACGAGCGGCGCCGTGGTCATGGTGGCGAGCATCGCGCGCCCGCGGAACGGCCCGAAGCGCACCAGCGCGAGCCCCGCGAGCGTACCGAGGATGACGGCGCCGGTCGCGGTCACGGCGGCGATCTGCAGCGACAGCAGCGCGGCGTCGAGGATCTGTCCGTTCGCGAACAGCTTGCGGTACCAGGCGAGCGTCGGAGAGTTGGCCGCGTCCCAGACCGTGACCAGTCTGGAATTGTTGAACGAGAACACGATCATCGAGAGGATGGGGATGTAGAGGAACGCGAGACCGAACGCCAACGCGCCGTTACGGAACCAGCCACGCGTCTTCATCGCTGCGTCCTCATCGCTTGGCAGCCTCGAGCTCGCGGCGCTGATAGCGCTGGAACAGCATGATCGGCAACAACAACGCCAGCAGCATGACGATGGCGACCGCGCTAGCGACCGGCCAATCGCGGTTGGCGAAGAACTCATCGGAGAGGATGCGACCGATCATCAGCTGATCGGCTCGCCCGAGCAGCGAGGGGATGACGAACTCCCCCACCGCGGGGATGAACACCAGCAAGCAGCCGGCGACGATGCCGGGCACCGAAAGGGGCAGCGTGATCCGCAGGAACGCCTTGAACGGCCGTGCCCCGAGATCGGCTGCGGCTTCGAGCAGCGTCAAATCGTGCTTCTCGAGGTTCGCGTAGAGCGGCAGGATCATGAAGGGCAGGTAGGAATAGACGATGCCGATGTAGACGGCGAAGTCCGTGTAGAGCAGGGTCAGCGGCGTGTCGATGAGCCCGACCGCGAGCAAGGTGTTGTTGATCACGCCGTCGGTCTTGAGGAGCCCCACCCACGCGTACACACGCAGCAGGAAAGAGGTCCAGAACGGCAGGATGATCAGCATCAGGAACAGGCTGCGCGCGGTCGGTGCCGAGCGGGCGATCGCGTAGGCCATCGGATAGCCGATCAAGAGGCAGAGCAGCGTCGACACCGCCGCCACTTTCAATGAATACGCGAAGGTGCTGATGTAGAGGTTGTCGCTCAGGATGAACGCGTAGTTGCCGAGGTTGAGCGTCGTGACCAGCCGCTTCCCCTCCTCCAGCCACTCGAAGAGCGGCGCGTAGGGCGGCATCGCAAGCCGGATCTCGGAGAACGAGATCTTGAAGACGATGAGGAAGGGGACGACGAAGAACAGGAACAGCCACAGCCACGGCACGGCCACCACCAGGCGCTGGCCGGACCAGTGCTGACGCACATATTGCGACCAACGCTGCAGCCCGAACTGCTGCAGCAACGCCTGCCACAGCCCCAGACGGTCGTCCGCGAGACCTTGAGGGACGCGATTGCCGGCGTTCGGCATCATGGCTATTGGGAGAGCACCACAGGACTCGACGGATGCCAGTTGAGGTACACGGTCTCCTCCCAGACGATGCGCTCGTCGTGGCGCTCGATGTTGGGGATGGTGACGCGCACGATGCGCCCCGAGTCGAGACGGACGAGGTAGACCGACATGTCGCCCATGTAGGCGATCTCCTTGACCACACCGCGCGCCCGGTTCTCGCTGCCCTCGGGCGCCGTCCGGGTCATCTCGATCTTCTCGGGACGGATGGCGACCGAGACCTTGGCGTCGGGTGCGGCGCTGATGCCGTGGCTGACATAGACCGTCGCCTCCAGTTCGGGACACCGGATGCGTACATGTCCCGGCTCGTCTTCGACGAGTTGGCCGTCGAACATGTTGACCGAGCCGATGAAGTCGGCGACGAAGCGTGAACTCGGGAACTCGTAGATCTCGGTCGGCGTCCCGACCTGGACGATCTGGCCCTTGTTCATGACGCCGATGCGGGACGCCAGCGTCATCGCCTCTTCCTGGTCGTGGGTGACCACGACGAAGGTGACGCCGAGCTGCTCCTGCAGGTTGATCAACTCGAACTGCGTATGCTCACGCAACTTCCGGTCCAAGGCCCCGAGCGGCTCATCGAGCAGCAGCAACTTCGGTCGCTTCACGAGCGCACGGGCGAGCGCGACCCGCTGACGCTGCCCGCCCGAGAGCTGGTGGGGCTTGCGTCGGCCGAAGTCGCCCAACTTGACGATGTCGAGCATCTCGCCGACGCGACGGTCGATCTCGGCTCGCGTGAGGCCTTCCTGTTCTAGGCCGAAGGCGACGTTCGCCGCGACGGTCATGTGCGGGAACAGCGCGTACGACTGGAACATCATGTTCACCGGCCGCTCGTAGGGCGGGATGTCCGCCATGTCCTGACCGTCGATGAGGATGCGGCCGGAGGTCGGCGCCTCGAACCCCGCCAACATGCGCAGGAGCGTGGTCTTACCGCACCCCGAGCCGCCGAGCAGACAGAAGATCTCGCCTTTGTAGACATTGAGCGAGACATTGTCGACCGCGACGAACTCGCCGAAGCGCTTGGTCACGCCCTCGATGCGGATGTATTCGTTGGAGCGGTCTATGATCTTTTCCGCCATGACGGACCTCGGTCGCTGCAGGACCCCGAAGCGAAGCGGCCACCCGAAGGTGGCCGCTTTGCCTCAGGAAGAGATCACTTCCCGGTCTTGACGGTCGTCCAAGATCGGTTGAGGGCGCGCGAGAACTCGGCCGACTCCGGCATGTCCGGTACGAGCTTCGCCATCAGATCGGCAGGCGGATAGACGTTCGGGTTTCCGGTGATCGCTGCGTCCACCAACGATGTCGCCTCTTTGTTGGCGTTCGCGAAGGCGATGTAGTTGCTGTTCCGCGCGGCGATCTCCGAGCGCAGCAGATAGTTGATGAAGAGGTGGGCGTTCTTCGGGTGCTTGGCGTCCTTGGGGATCGCCATCTGGTCGAAGAACATCACCGCGCCTTCCTTCGGGATGTTGTAGTCGATCTCGACGCCGTTGGCCGCTTCCTCAGCACGGGCCTTGGCTTGCAGGACATCGCCAGACCAACCGAGCGTAAGGCAGATCTCGCCGTTGGCGAGCTGCTCGATGTAGGCCGAGGAATGGAAATTCTTGATGTACGGCCGCACCGCCTTCAACACGGCCTCCGCAGCGGCGAGATCCTCGGGTTTCTCGCTGTTGGCGTCCTTGCCGAGGTAGATGAGGACGGTGCCGATGACCTCGCTCGGCGCATCGAGGATGCTCACGCCGCAATCGGCGAACTTGGAGACCACCTTCGGGTCGTAGAACATCGCGAAGCTGTCGACCGGCGCATCCTTCATGCGCTCGGCGATCTTCTGGGTGTTGTAGCCGACACCCGAAGTCCCCCACATGTAGTTGACGGAGTACTCGGCACCGGGATCGAACGCCTCGATGCGCCTGGCGATGTCGGGGTCGAGGTTCGTGAGGTTCGATAGCTGCGACTTGTCGAGCTTTTGATGGACGCCCGCCTGCAACTGACGGTAAAGGAACGAGGCCGAGGGCACGACGATGTCGTAGCCGGTGTTGCCGGCGAGCAGCTTGGTCTCGAGCATCTCGTTCGAATCGAAGACGTCGTATTGGACCTTGATGCCGGTTTCTTTGGTGAAGTCCTCGATGACGCTGGCCTCGATGTAGTCGGACCAGTTGTAGACGTTGAGGATCTTGTCCTCGACGACCGGTGCAGCGGCCCCGGTGGATGCATCGGGCTTGCTGCCGCAGGCGGCGAGCAGCAGGGTCATGGACAAGGCCGTCAGGCCCGTACGGGCGATGGTGTTCATGCTTGCGGAGACTCCCTCGGAGATGGCTGGACTCGCGCCGGCTGGCGCGCTTCTTTTATAACGCAGCGCAGCCGTGCAGGAAAGACCGTTCTCCAGCCGCCACTCAGACAAGGCCGTCGCGGCGCAGTTCTTGGTGCAACTGGTCGAGCGTCTGCACCGCTTTGGACACCAGCTCGTCGATCTCAGCAGGTGTGATGACGAGCGGCGGCGCGGCGATCATGGTGTCCCAGACCGCCCGCATCACCAGGCCGTTCTTGACCGACAGGTCCCGGCAACGGGTGCCGACGCTGCCGCGCTCGGGGAAGAACGCTCGGGAAGGCTTGCGGGGCACCAGTTCCAGCGCTCCGAAGAGCCCGAGGGTGCGCGCCTCGCCCACCAAGGGGTGGTCCGCGAGTTCGCGCCAGCGGGCCGCCCAATAGGGCGCGATCTCGGTGCGGACCCGCTCGACGATCCGCTCACGCTCCAGGATCTCCAGATTGGCATTGGCGACTGCGGCCGCGACCGGGTGACCCGAGTAGGTGAAGCCGTGGAAGAACTCACCACCCTCCCCGACCAGCACTTGGGCGACACGGTCCGCGACCATCAGGGCGCCGAGGGGCTGGTAACCCGAGGTGATGGCCTTGGCGAGGGTCATGAAGTCGGGTCGGGTCCCGAAGTGCTCGCAGCCGAACCACTCGCCGGTGCGACCGAAGCCGCAGATGACCTCGTCCGACGCGAAGAGGATGCCGTAGCGGTCGACGATGCGCTGGACCTCGGGCCAGTAGGTGCGCGGCGGGATGATGACGCCACCGGCGCCCTGCACCGGTTCGGCGATGAAGGCCGCGACTTTTTCGGGGCCGACCTCGAGGATCTTGGCCTCGAGTTCACGCGCCGCCTGCAGACCGAACTCGTCGGGGTCGAGGTCTCCGCCGCACTCGAACCAATAAGGCTGGCCGATGTGGACGATGCCGGGGATGGGCAAGCCGCCCTGCGAGTGCATCGCCTTCATGCCACCAAGGGAAGCGCCGGCCATGGTGCTGCCGTGGTAGCCGTTCCAACGGCTGATGATCACCTGCCGCTCAGGCTGGCCGTGCAGTTCCCAGTAGCGGCGCGCCATACGCAGCATCGTGTCGTTCGATTCGCTGCCGGAGCCGGTGAAGAACGCATGCTGGAACTGGGGCGGCGAAAGCCGCGCCAGACGGTCCGCCAACTCGATGGCGGGCGGGTTCGCGCATTGGAAGAAGCTGTTGTAGTACGGCAGCTCCTGCATCTGACGGTAGGCGGCCTCGGCGAGTTCGCGGCGACCATAGCCGAGCGCCACGCACCACAACCCTGACATCCCGTCGAGGACGCGGTTGCCCTCGGAGTCGTACAGGTACACCCCCTCGGCGTGGGTGATGACCCGCGTACCGCGCGCTGCCAGCGACTTGTGGTCGGTGAAGGGGTGCAGGTAGTGCGCGGCGTCCAGGGCCTGCCACTCGGCGGTGGTGTGCGTGATGGTCATGGTGTCCCCGTTCGTCGCGGCGTCAGACGTTCAGCAGCAGGTGCTCACGCTCCCAGGAACTGATCACCTGCAGGTAGACCTCGTGTTCGGCCTCCTTGACCAACGAGAAAGCCGAGACGAAGGACTCGCTGAAGATCTCGATGAGCGGATCGCATTCGCGCAACAGACGGATGGCCTCGTCGATGTTGCGCGGCAGGGAGAACGGCAGATCATGGGCGCTGCCGCTGATCGGCTCGGTGGGGGACAACCCCTGGATCATCCCGAGATACCCGCAGGCGAGCGAGGCGGCGCTCGCGAGGTAGGGATTGGCATCGGCACCGGCCAACCGGTTCTCGATACGCCTGTCCTCGGGCCCCGACATCGGCACCCGCAAGCCCGCCGTGCGGTTGTCGTAACCCCACTGGACATTGATCGGCGCGACCTGGAAACGGCTCATGCGGCGGTAGGAATTCACGTTGGGTGCGAGCAGCGCCATGGCCGCCGGCAGGTAACGCTGAAGACCGGCGATATGCGAGAAGAAGAGCGGTGAGGGCCCGCCGTCCTTGTTCGAGAAGATGTTCTGGCGGGTCTGCCGATCGACGATGCTCTGGTGGATATGCATGGCACTGCCGGGTTCTTTGGAGTGGGGCTTGGCCATGAAGGTCGCATAGATCTTGTGGCGCAGCGCCGCCTCTCGTGCCGTGCGCTTGAACATGAAGGCTTGATCAGCAAGATCGAGCGCATTGCCATGCAGGAGGTTGATCTCCATCTGCGCCGGACCATCCTCGTGGATCAGCGTGTCGATCGCGATTTCCTGGTCCTCGCAGAACTGGTAGACATCGTCGAACAGCGGGTCGAATTCATTGACGGCTGCGATGCTGTAGGACTGGCGGCCGGGTTCGGCGCGGCCTGAGCGGCCGATCGGCGGCTTGAGCGGGTAGTCCGCGTCGATGTTGGGCTCGACGAGGTAGAACTCGAGTTCGGGTGCGACCACCGGATCCCAGCCCTTCTGCGCATAGAGATCGAGCACATGCCGCAACACCTCGCGCGGCGCCATCTTCACGCGCCTGCCGTCGGCGTAGAAGCAGTCGTGGATCACCTGCGCTGTGGGCTCAGGCGCCCACGGTACCCGCCGCACCGTGCGCGGGTCGGGCTTGAGGATGATGTCGATCTCGGCAGGGCTCATCGCCGTGGAGGTGTCGTCGGGATAATCGCCGGTCACGGTCTGCAGGAAGATGCTCTCCGGCAGGCGCATGCCCTGGTCGCCCTGGAACTTCTGGGCGGGCATCACCTTGCCGCGCGCGATGCCGGCCATGTCGGGGACGATGGCCTCCACTTCTTGGATGTTATGTTCGCGGAAAAATTGTGCGATCTGATCTGACATGGCTTCAACCTCGGTTTCGCGCCGCCCGGCGGGTGGCACGCTGGCGCGCCGCGTCGCCGAAAGCGGCGAACACGGCACGGGAAAGATCATTGCTCATCACCTGCCACTCGGGGTGCCACTGCACGGCGAGCGCGAAGGTCTGGGCCGACTCGGGCACGAACGCTTCGATGAGCCCATCCGGTGCACGCGCCTCGACCCGCAGCCCCGGGGCAAGCCGTTTGACGCCTTGACTGTGCAAAGAATTCACCGCGACCCGCGCGGCACCGCCGGCGAGCCCCCGCAGTACGCCGCCTGCCTCGAGTTCGATGTCGTGGGCGGCGCCGTATTGCACAGACAGAGGGGCGGTCTGGTCCTCGCGATGATCGAGCATCCCGGGCTCTTCCTCGACGTGCTGCCAGAGGCTGCCGCCGAGCGCGACGTTGATCTCCTGGAAACCCCGACAGACGCCGAGCAACGGCACCCCGCTCGCGAGCGCGGCGCGCACCAAGGGCAGCGTGGTCGCATCGCGCTCGGGATCGTGCAAAATCCCGACGCGGCTCGGTCCCTCGTCGTAATGGTGCGGTTCGACATTGGACGGGCTTCCCGGGAACAGGAGGCCGTCGAGGGAGTCGAGCAGATCCACCTCAGCCAAGCGATCAGGCAGGACTGGGATCAGCAGCGGCAGACCCCCCGCCGCGCGCGTGATCGCGTCGGCGTATTTCTCCCCCACCATGTGGAAGGGATGAGGACCGATCATGCGACGGTCAGCTGGGATGCCTATGATGGGGCGCGCAGACATGGGACACCAAACGAGGCGGACAAAATATCCGCCAAACATTATTAGAACATAACCGAACACCTTCCGACCAGTCTCTTGGTCGAGAAAACGACCCTAACACCATGATTTCAATGGCTGAATCGCCGGATCATCTCTTGCTGTCGCCGCACCGTCACCGTATCCTGACGCATCGGCGAGCCCCTCCCGCACCCGCAGGCCTGGCATGAGCAGCAAAGATCTTCCGGAACTGGCCGCCTTTCTCGAGCGGCATCCGGATACCCGATTCTTCGATGTCTTCCTGAACGATCTGAACACGGTCGAACGCGGCAAGCGGATCGATCGCGGGAGCATCGAGGGGGTCTATCGTTCGGGGATGATGCTGCCGGGCTCCATGTTCGCCCTCGATGTGCTGGGCGGCACCGTTCAAGCCAGCGGCCTCGGTTTCGATGAAGGCGACGCCGACCGACCGTGTCGCGCGCTGCCGGACACGCTGGTGCCCGTCCCTTGGCAAGCCGACGGCGTGGCGCAGCTGCAGGTCTCGATGTACGAGCCCGACGGACGGCCTTTCTTCGGTGATCCGCGTCACGTGCTCGTCAAAGTGCTCGATCGGTTCCACCGGCTCAACCTCACCCCAGTGGTCGCGATCGAGTACGAGTTCTACTTCATCGACGGCGCACGCACCGCCGCAGGACAACCCCAGCCGCCGCCGCTGCCGCGGACCGGGCGTCGTGAGTTCCGCACCCAGATCAACGCGATGACCGATCTCGATGAGTACTCTGCGGTGCTCGCGCGCATCGACACGGTCTGCCGCGCCCAAGGCATCCCCTCGACGACCGCGCTCGCCGAGTACGGTCCCGGCCAGTTCGAGGTGAACCTCGCGCACCGCGCCGATGCGCTGCGCGCCTGCGACGAGGCCTTGCGCTTCAAGCGCGTGGTGCGCAGCGTCGCGCGCGAGTACGGTTGGGACGCGACCTTTTTGGCCAAGCCCTATCGCGACATGGCGGGGTCGGGGCTGCATGTGCACGCGAGCGTGCTCGATGCTTCCGGCCGCAACATCTTCGAGTGCCCGGAGCCGGTAGGGTTCGGCCCCGCGGAGGGGCTTGCCGATGACGGCGGCGCGCAGGACGGCGTCCGCATCGAGAGCAGCGAACTGCGCCACGCCATCGGCGGCGTGCTCGCGACCCTAGGTGAAGGCACGGCGACCTGCGCGCCCGGCCCGAACTCTTACCGCCGCTTCCGTCCTGAGGCCTATGTGCCGATGACACCCTCGTGGTCGGTCAACAACCGCGGATCGGCGGTGCGGCTGCCGCCCAGCGACCCCGCGAACCGCCGCATCGAGCACCGGCTCGCGGGCGCCGACGCCAACCCCTACCTCGTGACGGCATGGTTGCTCGCGGGCATCCACTACGGCATCTCGCAAGGACTCGAGCCGCCCCCACCGGTGCGCGGCAACGCCTACCGTGAAGGCGGCACGCCCCTGCCCTCGCACTGGGCGACCGCCATCGAACGCTTCCGTGCGAGCGAGTTCGCCGCGTCCTATCTCGGTCGACCGTTCCGCGATCTCTACGCGACGGTGAAACAGGCCGAACTCGACGACTTCAACTCCTATGTCACGCCGCTCGAGATCGAGTGGTACATGGGGGCGATCTGAGCTCGCACATCGATTCCTGGTATGCCGCCTCGACGCCGACGCAGCCGTTGCGCCCCGCGCTGGAGGGCGATGTCGAGGCGGATGTCTGCGTCATCGGTGGCGGTATCGCCGGTTGCTCCACTGCGCTGTACCTGGCTGAACGCGGCTACCGCGTCGTGCTGCTCGAGGCGCACCGCGTCGGTTGGGGCGCCTCAGGACGCAGCGGCGCGCAAGCGATCCCAGGCATCGCCTGTGGGCAGCACAAACTGCAGTCTTTGGTCGGCGCCGCCGACGCACGACGCATCTGGGACATCTCCGTCGAAGGGCTGCGCCTGCAGCGCGAACTCATCGCCCGCCACGCCATCGACTGCGACCTGCGCGAGGGGCAGATGCATGTCGCGATCAAGCCGCGACAGGAACGCGAGCTGCGCGAGGAGGTCGCGACCCTGCATGGGGAGCACGGCTACGACAGCATCCGCATGGTCGAGCGCGAGGAGCTGAGCACCACGGTGGCCTCCGCGCGCTACATCGCAGGCACCTATGACAGCCTAGGCGGCCACCTGCATCCGCTCAAGTACACGCAAGGCCTCGCGATCGCCGCCGAGCGAGCAGGCGCGCAAATCTTCGAGGACAGCCGCGCCCTCGCCTATCGACGCAGCTCGGGCGCGCTCGAAGTCACCACCGCTGCCGGGCGCGTGCGCTGCCGTTCCATCGCGCTCTGCGGCAACGCCTGGCTCGGCCCTTTCGCGCCGGCGCTCGCGCGCAAGATCATGGGCGTCGGCACCTACATCGTCGCCACGCAACCGCTCGGCGCCGAGCGTGCCGCCGCGCTGATCCGCAACGATGCAGCGGTCACCGACGTCAACTGGGTGATCGATTACTTCCGCCGCTCAGCCGATCATCGATTGCTGTTCGGCGGGCGCGTGAGCTACTCGGGGCTCGACCCGCTCGGCACGCGCCGCGCCACGCGGGCGCGCATGCTCGGGGTGTTCCCGCAGCTCGCCGATGTCGACATCGACCACGCTTGGGGCGGCTATGTGGACATCACGATGAACCGCGCGCCGCATTTCGGGCGGCTCGAGTCCGACGTCTATTTTTTGCAGGGGTTCTCCGGTCACGGCATCGCGCTCACCGGCATCGCCGGGAAGCTGCTGGCCGAGGCCATCGCCGGCACGAGCGAGCGCTTCGATCTCTTCGCCCGCATCCCGCACCACGACTTCCCCGGCGGCCAAGCGCTGCGCCGCCCTGCGCTCGTGCTCGCGATGCTGTGGTACCGGATGCGGGACCTGTTCTAGCGCAAAGATACGCGGGACGGCTTCTCGATCTGCGGGACCTGCCAACCGAGGATGCCCGTTTTTTACACCCAATTCTTGCAGCCAGTTTTTGCACCAAGAAAGTGCGGGTGCGCCCCAGGATGGCGCAAACCGGCTAGATTACTGCAGTGCTTGCGGACGACCGGAAAAACGCAGTAAATTACAAAAAAAGGACTCCATCCGTTCGGTCCATCGTTTCAAATAAAAATCTTCTGTCGTCGTCGTCACTGTCGATACGCTAAGGGAGGCGTCATGGGCAATCCGATCTCCGTCATCAGTTTGAGTGTCGTGGGCGTTTTGGCTGCTGGAGCGCCGTTCGCGACCGCCCAAGACTCGGGCGGACTGCAGGAGGTGGTGGTCACAGGATCGCGCATCCCTACCGACCCCAATGTCGTGGCATCGACGCCGGTGCAGTTCTTGGACGCGTCTGATCTGCGCCTGTCGGGCGAGATCAATCTGGCCGAGATCGTCAACGACATCCCGGCGCTGATCGCTTCGCAGACGGCAGAAAATTCGCTCACAGGCGCCAACGCGCTCAACCTTCGCGGCCTGGGCAGCGCACGAACCCTGACGCTGGTCAACGGCCGTCGGCATGTCGCAGGCTTCCGCGGCAGCCAGGCCGTCGACATCGGCAGCATCCCGCGCGCCCTCGTCGAACGGGTCGAGGTCACCACCGGTGGCGCCTCGGCGGTGTACGGATCGGACGCGGTGACCGGCGTGGTGAACTTCGTCCTCAAGGACGATTTCGAGGGCATGAGGATCGATGCCCGCGGCGGTGTGTCAGGCCAAGGGGATGCCGAGAACTTCGCCGTCGATGTGCTGTTCGGCGACAATTTTGCTGATGGCCGCGGGAATGTGGTCCTCGCCGTGTCCGTCGAAGAGGATTCCAGCATCACCCACGGCGATCGGTCCTGGTCACGCAACAACGGCATCGCCATCACCCAGACGAACCCGGATTTCTTGACCAACCCGAATGCGCCGCCGCGCGCGGTGATCAACGATGCCCGCTTCTGGCTGACCTCTCAAGCCGGATCCATCGCACCGGGAGGGTTCAACACGGCGTCGCGTACGCGGGACTACGGTGTCGACATCAACAACAACGGGATCATCGATTGTCAGGAATCACAGGCAGGACGGACGAGCTTCCTCGCCGGCTGTTGGGTCACCAACCCGGATGGTTCGTTGAGCGTCTTCCAGGACGGGCTCGTCCTCAACGGCCTCTGGAGCATCGGGGGCATGGGCGGCGCATGGTCGTATTTCGACCGTGACACCCTTTACCCAGAGACGGACCGGGTCTCGGTCAACTTGAACTCGAATTTCCAATTGAACGACCGCACCAAACTCTTCTTTGAGGCGAAGTATGTCAACGGCAAGTCGAGCCGGTTCGATGAGCAGGACACCTACTGGGACACGCTGGTCATCTATCCCGAAAATCCGTTCGTGCCGACGCAACTACTGCCCGTGGCGAACCGCCAGGGCTACCTGTTGCTGACCAAGGACCCGCTCGATATCAGCGATGACAACCCCGATTTCTACACCCGCGAGACCGCCCGGGTGGTGGCGGGTGTGCAGTTCGAGCCCATCGACGGGCACCAGTTCGAGGTGTCCGCGAACTACGGGCAGTTCACCAACACCTCCAAGACCTCGGGCGTCTACCTCGACCGCCTGTTCGCGGCCATGGATGCGGTCCGGGCCCCGAATGGCCAGACCGTCTGCCGGTCGGACCTCGATCCCAACGCGTTCTATGAGATCGACTACTTCACCGGCAACGCGGGCTTCGCCAACGGGGACTACTTCTCCAACCGCTACTACACATTCACGCCGGGCGACGGGCAGTGCAAGCCGCTCAACCCCTTCGGCGTCTACGCCGCCAGCAAGGAGGCGCAGGACTTCGTCACGGCGAACCTCCGGGACAAACTCGTGGTCGAACAGATGGTGTTCTCGGCGACTGCGGCGGGCGAGTTCGAGGTCCTGCAGTCCGTGCTCGACGGACCGATCGGCTACGCTGCCGGCATCGAGTATCGCGATGAGTCGAGCAAGAACAAACCCGATCCGCTGACGCTCGGCATCCTGCCCGAAGGGACATCGCTCACGCCGGGCGTGCTCGCCAAGAGCATCGATCCGTGGGTGAACTCGTTCCTATCGATCGACAACGTGCAGCAGTTCGACACGGGCGGCGGCTACGATGTGACCGACGTGTTCGCCGAAGTGCGTCTGCCGATCTTCCGCGGCCGGCCGTTCGCTGAGGAGCTGACCTTGGACGGCGCCATCCGGATGGCGGACTACTCCACCCTGGGCGAGACGACGACCTGGAAGGCGGGTCTCTCCTGGGCGCCGATCCAGGGGCTGACGCTGCGCGGGACGATCTCGGAAGCGGTGCGGGCACCCAACATCTCGGAACTCTTCGACCCGAAGCTGCCGATCTTCATCGCGGCCACCGCCGATCCCTGCGACAGGGTCAATGTCACCTTGGGCACCGCCGCCCGCCAAGCCAACTGCGTCGCCGCGTTGCAGGCCGCGGGCGTACCCGCCGCCAACATCTTGGGAGCGGGTAACAGTTACATCTGGAACAACCCCCTCACCGGGCGTTTCGCCGGCACTTCGGGTGGCAACTTGTCCCTCAAAGTGGAGACAGCGGAGACCTTCACGGCAGGTCTGGTGCTCGCGCCGAGCTTCCTCGAGGGCTTCTCGCTCACCGCCGATTATTGGGAGGTGACGATCGACGACGCGATCGCGAGCGTCTCGGCCGACGACGTCCTCCAGGGGTGCTTCGATTCCTCGTCCTACCCCAACGTCCCCTTCTGCGACCAGTTCGCCCGGCGTGCCGACGGCGGTCTGCGGTCGCTCGATTCCGGCCTGCTCAACTTCGCACGGTTGGAAGCGGCGGGCGTCGACTTCGCGGTGAACTACCGCTTCCCCGTGGGCAGCAACCTGTTCGGGGTCCGGCTGGTCGGTTCGCATCAGGCGAAGCTCGATCGGTTCTTCAACCCGCTCAACATCGCCGATGTCGACCCCGAGGTGGAGGAGATCCAGTTTCCCGAATGGAGCGGCAACCTGAGCCTGACCTGGGAGCGGGGACCGTTCGGGTTCGGCGTGCAGATGAACTACCAGAGCAAGCAAGCGGTCGCTGAGATCCAGGACGTCCGTGGCCTGAACGGCAAGCAGCCGCTCTACGGCGACGCAGGGTTCTTCGATGCCGTGACGATCTTCGATGTCAACGCGAGCTACGAGTTCAGCGAGTCGCTGAACCTCTTTGGCGGCGTCAACAACGTCGGCGACGAGGAGCCGTTCTCCACGCGATTGGCTTGGCCAGTCAGTCCGCGTGGCCGGTTCTTCTTCCTCGGGCTGAGCTATACGCCCTGATCCGTTCGAGGTGGGGCGGGAGCCTCCGGTATGACTTCGCGACTCGCAGCACTCCTGATCACGGCGATCTCTGCACTGGCTGGCTCCGCAGCGGCGGTGCCCGCGGACGGTGCGCCCCCGCCCGCCGACCTCATCGTCGTCAACGCGGATGTCTACACCTCGGACGCCGCGCGACCGCGCGCCGAAGCGTTCGCCGTGAGCCGAGGCCGGATCGTCATGGTGGGCGATGGGTCGACGGTCCGCAGATCCGCAGGGCCTGACACCCGCATCATCGACGCCGGCGGACGCACGATCACACCCGGCTTCATCGATGGACACTCGCATGTCAGCGGCAATGCGCCGCTCGTGAGCGGCGTGGACCTTTCCTACATCGCCGACAAGACGGAGTGGCTTCGACTGATCGTCGCGGCCGACCGGACCCTCCCCGAAGGCGAATGGCTGACCGGAGGCTACTGGGACCACACGCTGTCCGATGGCAGGTATCCCGACCGCGCGATGCTCGATGCGGTCGTGCCGGATCGACCGGTGTTCCTCCGGCACATCGACGGACACTACGCCTGGGTCAACTCCAAGGCGCTGGCCGTCGCAGGTGTCACGGCGTCCTCCCCGGTGCCGCCCGGCGGCGAGATCGTCCTCGATGAGCGGACCGGGGAACCGACCGGCATCCTGCTGGAGGGCGCCATGGGTCTGGTGAGCCGCATGATCCCGCCCCGCGATGTGGACCGACGCCGGGAGGGTCTCGTGAAGATGCAGGCCTACGCCAACAGCGTCGGCATCACGGGCCTGCACCAGATGGGAGATCTGCAGGACTATCTCCATATCGTCGAGACAGCGCGGCCCTCGCTACGGGTGTGGTACGGACAGGGCTGGTCTGCGGGCGAGGATCTGTCTCCGGCTGCGGCTGTGCGCGACATCATCGATCTGCGAGAGCAGGTCGCGGGCCGTGTCGCCGCGACTGGCAAGACGGCCGCTTCCGGTCCGCTGCTGACCGTCGGTTACGTCAAGTTGATGAACGACGGCGTGCTCTCGGCGAGGACCGCCGTGATGCTCGAGGACTATGCCGATCAGCCGGGATGGCGCGGCGAGTACATCATGGCGCCGGACGAACTCGCGGCGACGATCCAGGCGATCAATGGGGCAGGACTGCCGGTCGCGGTGCATTCGATCGGCGACGCCGCCGTGCGCGCATCGCTCGATGCCTTCGAGGCCGCGGCGGCGACCCGGCCGCGACTGCCCAACAGGATCGAACACATCGAGGTCGTCACGCTGGCTGATGTGCGACGTTTCAAGCAGGCGGGCGTGCTGGCCTCGATGCAACCCAACCATTGCACCAATGCCATCGGGTATGTCCCGAGCCGACTCGGGCCCCGTCGACAAGGCGATGCCTATGTCTGGAGATCCATGCTGTCGGCCGGTGTTCCGCTGGTCTTCAGCGCCGACTATCCGACCTCACCGCTCGATCCGCTGACGCAGATCGCCGATGCGATGTTCCGCACCAGTCCTTTCGGCTTCGCCGAAGGCAAGCCTTGGTTCCCCGAGCAGGCCCTGTCCTTCGAGGAAGCCCTACTGGCGTACACCCGTGCGCCGGCCGAGGCGACCGAGTGGGCGACGGAGATCGGCTCGATCAGTCCCGGCAGATGGGCCGACTTCGTCATCCTCAGCGGACGCGTACCACAGCCGGTGGATCCCTCGTTCAAGGCGCTCAAGGTCGACGCGACCTACCTCGCCGGGCGCGAGGTCTTCTCCCGGCGTTAGGACGGCAGCGGAGTTCGTCGCGGGGCCCACCCCATCCGGGCGCGCAAGCGCTCGGTGACATCGGCGACCAAAGAATACGCCGCAGGCACCACGACCAACGACAGCAGCGCATCCCGCACCGAGACTTGCCGGGCGGCCAAGCGCTGCACCGCCCTGACCTCGTGCTCGAGATGCTGTGGCACCGGCTGCGGGGTCTGCTTCAGGCCACACGCACCAGACCACTAATCCGGTCGCGTAATCCGCGGCGTCTTCACCATGTCATTCCAGTCGCGGAACGGTCCTATGACGTTCTGCCGAAAGGTCCGGTACTGCTCCTGCGTCGCCGGACCGAGGCCCCACGGCGTGTACTCGTCCTTCACCGGTATGTACAACGTGCCGAACAGCCGGTCGAAGATACTGGTGACCGCCGCGAAATTTTTGTCCCAATGCTGCGTCAGATAGCTATGGTGGATGTGATGCATGACGGGGCTGTGCAGCCACTTCGAAAGCCAGCGCGGGTAGTGGAAAGCCACGTGGTGGTGACGGAACGATCCAGTCAATCCGAACAGCAGCGCGAAAAACCCGATGTTGAACAGCGTCGCCTGCGTGATTCTGTCCTCGAAGAACCAGGAGAAGACGCCGGCGGCGAAACCGAAGCTCAGCGCGGCGCCGAACGCGTACAGCGGCGCCTCGAGGAAGTGCTCCCGATAACGGGTCAAAGGTGTGAGCACCTCCGCCGAGTGGTGCACCTTGTGGATCGCCCAGAGCGCAGGGATCTTGTGCTCGGAGTAATGAATGAGGAAGAAGATGAAGTCGTAGCAGAGCAGGATGAAGAGGCTGTAGAGCAGCATCCAGGCGTAATTCGATGCGAGCGCCGGGCCGCTGCCAAATGCTGCAGCGAGTGTCGACAGCATCGTCTGCTCTGTCCAAGGCGCAACCGTCACCAGAATCGTCGGCGCCCACAAAAGGCGCATCACACGGTCGACCACGTAGAGCCAGATATCGACCCTAGCGGAGACGTGGGTGTAGATCCTGCGCGGCAGAAGAAATTCGACGAGACCCGCATGGCGCTCGCGTCCATCCGCGTCCTTCGAGCCATGGCCGCTCCGCAGAAACCAGATGCCGATCGCGATGATGAGGGTCAGCAGCAGGATCGGCCATGTCAGATCGCGCGGAAGGTTATCCGCGATCGCGTCCCGTATGGCTGTGACGATCTGTGTCAGCGGGCCGTCGGTCGGAAGCTCGTCTGGCATACTCGTACTCCCGATCGGTGGAGATGACGCAATATTCTAGCGCCCATCCCGCTCAAGGACAACCGAACCCGCTGCGTGGGCACGCGGCGCCCACCCCATCCGGGCGCGCAAGCGCTCGGTGACATCGGCGACCAAAGAATACGCCGCAGGCACCACGACCAACGACAGCAGCGTCGAGGTGACGAGTCCGCCGATCACCGAGACGCCGAGCGGTGTGCGGAAGTTGCCGTCGGCACCGAATCCGAGAGCGATCGGCAGCATGCCGGCGCCCATCGCGATGGTGGTCATGATCACCGGACGCGCGCGCTTGCGGCAAGCCTCGATGAGCGCTTGGTCACGCGGCAATCCCGCGCGTTCACCGAGCACGGCGTAGTCGACGATCAGGATCGAGTTCTTGGTGGCGATGCCGGTGAGCAGCAAGAGACCGATCAGGGACGGCAGCGACAAGGCGTTGCCGGTGAGCAGCAGCATGCCGAAGGCGCCACCGCCGCAGAGCGGCACGGCCGCGAGGATCACGAGCGGCAGCGTCGCGCTGTGGAAGAGCAGCAGCAGCACCACATAGACCGCGACCACACCGGCGA
The DNA here is from genome assembly GCA_937920275.1 of uncultured Pseudomonadota bacterium. Classification (GTDB taxonomy): domain Bacteria; phylum Pseudomonadota; class Gammaproteobacteria; order Steroidobacterales; family Steroidobacteraceae; genus UBA964. Next base: position 20,086 of record CALGVD010000018.1, on the reverse strand, counting down.
GCATCGCCAACGCGAAGCCGACGAACAGCTCGACGAAGGCCTCCGAGTCGCCTGCGGGCACGATGCGCACACCGGCCGGCAGGTTGCGCACCTCCGGCAACGACATGACCTTCGACATCACATCCCCGAGCGGACTGCCATTGAGCTCGGCGGTGACCGTGACATTGCGCTCGCGGTCGATACGATCGATGCGCGCAGGGCCGCTGCCCGCGCGGATCTCGGCGACGGCGGCCAAGGCCACCGGGCCGCGCGCGCCCGGCACCCGCAGCTGGCCGAGCACCGCGGGATCGGTGAGCGCAGCGCCCGCAAGTTGCACGCGGATCGGCACCTGACGCTCCGCGAGGTTGAGCTTGGCGAGCCGTTGGCGTACATCACCGCTCGTGGCGATGCGCGCCGCATCGGCGATGTCGACGGTCGAGACGCCGAGGTCGGCCGCGCGCGCCGGGTCCGGGCGGATGACGACCTCAGGTCGCAACAGCGCCGCGGAGGTGCTGACCGAACCGAGCCCGGGCAGTGAGCGGATGGCCGCAGCCAGTTCCCGCGAAGTGTTGGCGAGCAGCTCCGAGTCCTTGCCGGTGAGACCGAGCGTCAACCGATCGCCCGGGCCACCCGCCGTGAATTGGGTGCGGATACCGGGCATCTCCTTCAAAAGCGCCCGCACCGCGTTCTCGAGTTCGGGTGTGCGGCGCTTGCGGTCCGCCGTGAACTCGAGGGTCAACACGATCCTGCGGACCTCGGGGAAGGTGAGACCGCCGCCCATGGAGGCGTCGATATCACCGCCGATGGTGGTGAACACGCTCTTGATCTCGGGCACACCTTTGCGCAGGCGCGATCGCACCTCCGCCGCGACGGCGAGGGAATCAGCGAGGCGTGCGCCAGGCGGCAGTTCGACCTGCAGCATCACCCGCTGCGCATCGGTGGTGGGCAGGAAGGTCTTCGGGATGAGCGGGATCAGGGCGAGTGAAGCGATGAAGGTCAAGAGTGCGAGACCGAGCGCGATCCGCCGGTGGTGCAAGGCGAGATCCACCCACCGCAGATAGCGCGCCATCAGCGGCGAATCATCGGTCGACGCCGGTAGATGCCCCATGAAGCGGGCTGCCAACATCGGTGTCAGCAACCGGGCGACCAACAACGAGAACAGCACCGCAGCCGCTGCGGTCCAACCGAACTCGCGGAAGAACTTGCCGGTGACGCCGGGCATGAATGCGACCGGCACGAACACCGCCACCAGCGTCGCAGAGGTCGCGATGACGGCGATGCCGATCTCGTCGGTGGCGTCGATGGCCGCCTGCATCGGCGTCTTACCCATCGCGCGGTGGCGTGCGACGTTCTCGACCTCGACGATGGCATCGTCGACCAGGACGCCGACCACCACCGCCAACGCCAGCAAGCTCAGCAGATTGAGCGAGAAGCCGAACCAATGCATGACGGCGAAGGTCGGGATCACCGACAGCGGCAGCGCGATCGCCGAGATCCAGGTGGCACGCCAATCGCGCAGGAAGAACCAGACGACGAGGACCGCGAGCAACGCCCCCTCGAGCAACATGATCATGGAGGAGTTGTACGAGGCCTTGGCCTCCTCGACGCTCGAATCGACTTCGGTGAACACCATCTCCGGATGCGCCACCTGCAGCGCAGCGACCGCCACGCGTACCGCCTCTCCCACGGCGACCTCGCTCGAGCCACGGGTGCGCCGGATCGAGAAACCGACCACGGGCTGCTCATCGAGCAGCGCCGAGGCGCGAGGTTCCGCCGTGCCGTCGGTCACGGTCGCGATCGAGGAGAGCCGGACCGAGCGGCCTTCGGGCAGCGGGATCGGATAATCCGCGAGCTCCGAGGCGTTGCGCACGACGGCGACGGTGCGTACCGACTGCTCCGCGCCACCGGCTTCGGTGCGGCCGCCCGGCCGCTCGAGTTGTAGCCGTGCCAACTGCTGCGACACCGCACCCGCCGTCATGCCGAGCGACTGCAACGCCTCGGCGCGCAGGTCCACCCGGACCTCGCGCTGCACGCCGCCGGAACGGGTCACCGAACCGACCCCGGACAAGCCGTACATCGCCTTGGTGACCGAGTCGTCCACGAACCAGGACAGCTCGTCCAAGGGCATCCGCTGCGAGGAGACGGCGTAGGTGATCAGCGTGCCGCCGACCAGCGTCGCGCGCTGTACGACCGGCTCGTCGATGTCCGCCGGCAGTTCACGACGGGCACGCATCACCGCATCGCGTACCTCATCGAGCGCGGCGTCGATGTCGCGCCCGAGCTCGAACTCGATGCGGGTGATCGAAGACCCTTCGGTGATCGCGGAGTTGATCTTCTTGATATCGGCGATGCTCGCGACGGCATCCTCGATCTTGCGCGTGACATCGGTCTCGAGGATGGAAGGTGTGGCGCCCGGCAGGCCTACGGCCACCTCGATCGTGGGCAGCGAGACATCGGGCAGATCGGAGATCGGGAGCTTGTGGAGGCCCCAGAGCCCGGCGATCGTGAGCAGCACGAATGCGAGCACCGAGGGCAGCGGATGCTGGATGCCCCAGCGTGAGAGGGTCATGGCGAGGCGTCCCGGCTCAGGATCCGGCGCCGTCGACGACCTTCACCAGGTCGCGGTCACCTAAGAACCCCGCACCTCGCACGACGACCCGGTCACCCGGCGAGAGACCCGAGCGGACCTCGAGCAGATCGCCCTCGGCGGCTCCGGTCTCGATGCGCCGCTGCGCGACCCGATCACCCTCGCCGAGCACGAACACGAACGGGTAGCCGTCACGGAACACCACCGACTCGCGCGGCACCACGCTCACCTCCGCACGACCGACGGCGAGGCGCCCTTCCGCGAACATGCCGGCGCGCAGCGCGCCCGGCGACGGCAGATCGGCATAGATGAGCGCCGCGCGGGTCTTGGGGTCGATGCCCGGCGACACCGCCCGGATGATCCCGGCGACCTTTGAACCGTCGGGCGCCCGCAGCTCGACCGTCGCGCCGACCTTGACCTTCGGCAGATCGATCTCAGCGACCTCGCCCCGCCATTCGAGACGACCGCGACGGATGAGCCGCAACAACTCGGTGCCGGCTGACACGATCTGTCCGGGCTGCGCGTTGCGCGCCGAGATGACGCCCGCGTCAGGGGCACGCAAGGTCGCAAAACCGAGCCTCAGCCGCGCGGCATCACGCTCGGCTTCCGCTGCGGCGAGTTGGGCTTCGGCTTGTGAACGATTGGCCCGCAGTCCATCGTGGTCGGCGCCCGAGATGAGGTTCTGTGCCAGCAGGGTCTCGCCGCGCGCCGATTGCGCACGGGCGAGTTCGAGAGCCGCCCGCGCCTGGGCGAGACTCGCCTCGGCCTGCCGCGCCTGGATGTCGAGCGTCCGACGGTCAAGTTCGAGCAACGCCTGACCGGCGACCACCTGGGCGCCGGGCTCGACCCGCACATCGGCGATGCGCAGCCCAGACAACTCGACCCCGAGCGACATCTCTTGCCAAGCGGCGACCGAACCGGAGGCGACCACTTCGCGCTGCACGCTGCGGCGCGCGGCCTCGGCGACCGTGACGGTCATGGAGGCCGTCGGCGGAGCGGCGGTCGTCCCGCTACGGCTGCAGGCGGCGACGGTCAGCAAAGACGCGAGCAAGGCGAGACGCAGGACGGTGGTCATACCACCACGATACGCAGGCCGGCTGACAGTGGCTAGCGCGGCGTGGAAGATGACCGAGGCCCGGCCGCGACGGGCTCGCGTATCTCGAAGCAGGCATGGATGTTGCCGTTCCGCAGGTAGTCGGCCGGCAGCGTGTCGCGGCTGATGTCACGCACGGCATACCGTTGCGGCAAGGCAGGATCCAAGCGGAAGCGTTGGGCATTGGTCGAGAACACCAACAGCCCACCCGGGGCGAGCAGCGCCATGCAGTCATCGATGAGCACCGCATGGTCACGCTGCACATCGAACACCCCCGCCATGCGTTTGCTGTTGGAGAACGTCGGCGGGTCGCAGAAGATGAGATCGTATCGCTCGCCCTGGGCGCAGGCCGTACGCAACCACTCACGGACATCGGCCTGCACCCGTCTGTGCTGCGGGCCATCGAAACCGTTGAGGGCGAGGTTGGCCCGGGCCCAATCGAGATAGGTGGCCGACAGGTCGACCGTGGTGGTGTCGCGTGCCCCGCCCGCTGCGGCGTAGACCGTCGCCGTGCCGGTGTAGGCGAAAAGATTCAGGAACCGGGCGCCCTTCGCCGCAGATCGCAAGCGACCGCGGGTCAGACGGTGATCGAGGAACAGCCCGGTGTCGAGATAGTCGCCGAGATTCACGCGGAACCGCAGCCCGCCCTCGCGCACGACCAACTGCTCTGCATCGCCCTCGCGGCGCGCGTATTGCTCACCGCGCTTGTGACGCCTGCGGGTGCGCAGCCGGACGCGCGCGGCGGGCACTCCGGTCGCCTCGAGCAGACCCGCCAGCGCCTCGCTGCGGCGGCGGCGCACCGACTCTTCGGGGATGTCGTACGGGGCCTCGTACTCCTGCACCACGAGCCAGCGACCATCGGCTGCACTCGAGGTCGCCGCGTCTGCTGACTCCTCCGTGTAGAGATCGATCGCGAACGCATACTCGGGCATGTCGGCGTCGTAGATGCGGTGGCAACTCACGCCCTCGCGCTTGAGCCACGCCGCCCGCTGTTTGAGGTTCTTGCGCAGTCTGTTCGCGAACATCTGCGCACCCGGGGTCGCAGCGAGCGCCGGATCGATCCTCGGCCCGAGTTGCGGACCGTTGCCGCCGCCCGGCCGCAGGTCGCGGACGGCTGACTCATCGATCTTGATGCGCAGCAACCGGCACTCGAGGGCGCCGTTCCAGAGCGTGTGCACGCGCGTGGCACGCAACCCGAGCTCCAACCCGAGCGCAGGATCGCCCGTCAGCACCGCGGCCTGCCAGCCACCGAAATGCCCACGCAGGACAGCACCGAGTTCCGCGTGCACCGCCCGTGCCGCGGCCGCGTCACCCAGCCGCAAGCCCCAAGGCGGATTGGTGCAGAGCAGTCCGCGCAGCGCACCTTCGCTGCGCGCCTCGGCGAGCGGACCCTGGTCGAAGCGCGTGATCTCGGCCACCCCGGCATGGGCGGCATTGACCCGCGCCTCGCGGATCAGCCGCGCATCGAGGTCGCGCCCGCGGTACGGTGGCGCGCCGGCGGCGAGCCGCTGGGCGAGGCCCGTCTCCGCCTGGCGCTGCGCTGCGGCGACCAGCGACGCCCACAACGGGGCGTCATGACCACGCCAGCCCAAGAACCCGAAATAGCGCCGTCGCAGGTTCGCAGCCGACCCGATCGCCATGCGGGTCGCTTCGATGACCAAGGTCCCCGAGCCGCACATCGGGTCGAGGAACGCCGCACCCTCGCCGGCCAGCGCGGGCCAACCCGCGCGCAGCAGGATCCCTGCTGCGACGTTCTCGCGCAGCGGCGCCTCGCCCGTCTCGCCGCGCCAACCGCGGCGGTGCAGGCCTTCACCCGCGAGGTCGATCGACACCGTCACCTTGGTGCCGAAGGCATGGGCGTGGATACGGACGCCCGGACACTCGGTCGCGATGTCCGGACGGGTACCTGAACGCTCGCGCAGGGTGTCGCAGATGGCATCTTTGAGACGCAGCGTGCCGTAATGCGTGTTCGTCACCGCCGGATGACGCCCGCTCCACTCGCAGGCCAGCGTGAGCGATGGATCGACATGCGCTGGCCAGTCCAAGCCACGAAGCGCCGCATAGATCGCCGCATCGTCGGCCGCCTCGAACCGGGCGATCTCGAGGAACACCCGCGCCGCCACCCACGAATGCAGGCAGGTGCGATACGCGACCTCCAAGGTGCCGGTGAACGCCACCGCGTTGCCGCGCTCACGGATATCGAGCGCTCCGAACGCCGCGAGTTCCCGCGCCAGCAGATCGCCGCAACCACGCGGCACACTCGCCAGGAACTGCCGCAGCTCAGCCATCGACCCGCCCCGGTGGCCAAGGCCGCAGCCCCTTGCGAGAGCCGGTCAGATGGCGCGCCAAGATCCGGTACACATCGGGATCGAAACCCGCGGGTACGCCCGCTTTATCGAGCAATCGATCGAAGCGACCCGTCTCACCGTCAGCGACCTCCGGAACCGCGTCCGCCACGGCGTCCGGGTGGACGGTGCCCAAATAATGCCAACCATCGATGACATGCCATTGACGCAGTCCCTGCACGCCGGTCTCCTCCAAAGCGACCGCCCCACGGTAAGGCCAAGCGCGCAACTTCTGCGGGGCGAGCGCGAGCTTGACACGCAACAGGTGCTTCGCCGCGCTCTCCGCGCCGACGCAGGCCCCGCTGCAACGATCGATCTGGTGGCCGAAGCAGGATCCCGGTGAGCCGGTCTCGAGCCCGAGGACCTTCAGGCACAAACGGGACTCGCGCGCGAGCTTCGTGAGCGCATTGCGGGCTTGTCGCGACGACGCGTAGAGACCGAAGGCATCGCCGCTCGGCAGCGGACCCTCGAGCGCAGACAGCCGCGGGGGCGCGGCGTCGTCGCCGAACAGCCAGGTCCAGCGCTCGCCGCCGCGTAGGCGGCGGTTGTAGACGGGCTGCAGCTCACGGACGAGCCGCGCCTCGAGCAACAAGGCGCCCAACTCACCCGCCGTCTCCGTCCACTCGATTCGGCGCAGTTGCGCGCTCAGCCGTTGCGATTTGGCATCCCGGGTCGCTGCGCCGAAATGACCGAGTACCCGTTCGCGCAGGTTCAGGGCCTTGCCCACATAGAGCAACGCGTCACCCTCGCCGAAGAAGCGGTAGACACCACAGGCTTCCGGCAGGTCATCCACCAGCTCCGGCGGCAACTGCGAAGGCAACGACGGTCGTCGACCGACCCGCTCGAGGGCTGCTTCCAAGGTCTCGGCGGGCCGATCGGCACGCCAGGCACGCCATAATTGGGCGAGCACCTGGGCATCAGGCAGCGCGCGATGGCGCGATGCACACTGCAGTCCGTGGCGGGCGATCAAGGCGTCGAGGTTATGACGCGCCTCCGCGGGGTAGAGCTCACGCGACAGGCGGACCGTGCACGCGAGCGGCGCGGTGAAGGCCTGCCCAGCGCGGCGGAACTCGGCGCGCAGGAATCCGTAATCGAACCGGACATTATGGGCCACGAAACGCCGTCCTGCGAGACGCGACCGCAATTCGTCGGCGACCGCCGCGAACGGCGGGGCATCGGCGACCATCTCATCCGAGATGCCGGTGAGTCGTTGGATGGAGGGCGGGATGCCGGTGCCCGGGTTGACCAGCGTGCTCCACTCCCACTCGATCTCACCGCGGGACATCCCGACCACCGCGACCTCGGTGACCCGATGCCAAGCGGGATGACCGCCCGTGGTCTCGACATCGACGAAGGCGACCGGACCGTCAAACCCGGTTGGCCCCGGTCCGTGTCGTCCGAGGTCTGTGGTGCCGTTCATCGCCGTAAGTCTAACAGCGCCTGATGCACCGTCGTCCGGCGCAAGCGACATGCGCCGCACCAATGCGGTGCAGAAAACGCGCTAAAATGTCGGCTAGGACAGGCTAAGCCACCGTAAAACGCTGGCACGGCGTTTGCTCCGATCAAGACGGACCATCCACCTCAGAGGACGATTGCATGAAACACCCAGCCCCACTTGCCGCGCTCGCATTCGCCATCGGATCGGCATCGATCGCGCAGGCGGAGATCAGTTCGACGCTCACTCTCGCCTCCGATTACGATTTCCGCGGCATCACCCAGACGGCACGCGACCCTGCGCTGCAAGCGAGCCTCGACTGGGAGAGCGAGTCAGGGTTCTACCTCGGCGCTTGGGTCAGCAATGTCGATTTCGGACCCGACACCAAGTCCGATCTCGAGTGGGACCTGCTCGGTGGTTACCGCGGGTCCATCGGTGAGGACGGCGGCTTCGACATCGGCTATGTCCAGTACAACTTCAACCCGGGCGGCGACAAGGTCGACTTCGGTGAGTTCTACGCCGGCGTGTCCTACAAGGCCATATCCGGCAAGTTCTGGTACGCGGACGACTTCAGCAACACGGGCTTGAGCGCGACCTACATGGAAGTCAACGCGGAGCTTCCGTTGCCGAACGATTTCAGTCTCGTCCTGCATGTCGGCCGTAGCGACGGCGATTACTGGGATGACGCCTACGGGGACGGCTACCTCGATTACTCGATCGGCGTGACGAAGTCGCTGGGCAATTTCGCGCTCGCCTTGAAGTGGATCGACGGCAGCGATCTGAGCGAGACCGACGGAACACCGGGTGATGTGTTCACCTCAGAAGGCAAGATCCAATTCACGGTCGCGACCACCCTGCCTTGGTGATCGCTTAAGCGTCTCGCCGCGGGCTCCAGTCGATCTCGACTGGAGCCCGGGCAGATTCAAGGGCCGTGTCAGCGCTGGGCGAGCGCCGAGCGACGGACCGAAAGCAGAGCGGCGATCAGAAGCCCTGACGCCACATAGACCGACATCGTCAAGAGATATCCGGGGAACCAGCCCGCCACCTGCGCGGCGAAAGACCCGAGCCCCGTCGAAGCCGCGGGCGGGGCCATCAGATACATCCCCAGATTGGCGACCGTGAAAGCGACGGCTGCCGACCCCAGTACCGCTGCCGCCACGCGTGGCAGGCGGTGCTCAGCACGGGACGCCACCCACTGGCCTGCGGCCCACAACGCACCGTAGGCGGGAAGAAGGAAGAGGTACGCGGGGGAGAACGCGAGGTTCGGCGTGCCGAGCGAGAACGCGGCAAGATCGGCGCCCCACCCGAGCGCGAAGAACGCCGGGAACATCCGCGCGTCCCGCAACCAGAGGCCCGCCAAGAAGAACACGGCCCAAGACGCGTCCGGCGGACCGCCGTACTCGCCGAAGTGACCCACGCGGGTCACGAACATCACCAACCCCAGCGCAAGCGCCAGAGCCCAAAAATTCTTGTCGCTTCGGATCATCTTGGTCGGACTCCCTCGTTGAAAACGTATCGTGAAAACATGCCCGGTCCGCTGCCGGGCCTACAGGGATCGCCGCAGGACGGCGATCGAATGTGTCGGGGTGGATACGCCCAGAGCCGCCGACGGCTGCGACGGGCACAGGTCCGCAGCCCGGATGACCGGCTGCTTGAAGGGGCGAAGGATGTTCGACACCGACGACCTCCCCGCGCAATCCACCCGTGCGCGACATGTCTGGAGGAGAGGCCGGTCTCCGGACTCGCGAGGGTGGTCATCCACCGGGCGACGCCTTCCCACGGCCTCTAGGCCGCAGTGGCTTTGATATCGCCCTGCCTCGCTTACCGTTGCGGGGGCAGTGCCGGAATCGTGGCGCAAGGCCACTCACCGACTTCCCGTTTCACCTGCTTCGGAGGATCCGACACAGGCACCTCACCAACGCCTGTGACTCTACCGACGAGCACGCGGTGCGTCAATCACGCCCCGCAGAACACTTGCGCGGGTCAAGAGCTGCAGGAGAGCGCAGAACACCCCGGTCGCTGGCGAGCCCATTCGGGTCGTCGTGCGGCGTACGCCTCGCAGCCGGCTTGCGCCGCGTATGGGCGCTGCAGCACCCGCATCAGCGCTTGGAGCGGCGCGAGATCGCCCTGCTCCGCTGCATCGATCGCCTCTTGCGCAAGATAGTTACGGGGCAGGTAGAGCGGATTGACCGCATCCATACGGGCCACGATCAGTTCTGCGGATGACTTCTCGTGTGTGAGGTCGTGGGTGATCCGTCGCTGCCAGCGCGACAGCCACTGTCGCCACCGCGCCGCGAGCGCAGCATCAAGCGTGTCAGGATCGTAGAGCGCCGCCCGCACCGGCGCGAGCAGCGCGGCGTCATCACCCCGAGCCGAGGCCGCACCAACGCCCGGCACCAACGCGGATAGCTGACGGAAGAAGATCGGCATGTCGGTCTCGGTGGCTGCGAGCAGACCGTACAACTCATCGAGCCACTCGACATCACCCGGCTCCGCCAAGGATCCGAGTCCGAGTTTGGCGGCCGACATCGTCCGATGGGCACGACCGAAGACATCGCGGTAGCGCTCGAGCGCCGCATGTAATCCGTCGTCTCCGTCGACCAACGGCCGCAACGCCCCCGCGAGCCGTGACAGGTTCCAAAGGGCGATCTGTGGCTGCTGACCATAGGCATAGCGCCGACCGGCCGCATCGGTGGTGTTCGGTGTCCACTGCGGATCGTAGCCCTCGAGGAAGCCGTACGGACCGTAATCGAGCGTCAAGCCGAGGATCGACATGTTGTCGGTGTTCATCACCCCATGGACGAATCCGACCCGCATCCAATGCGCGACCATGACCGCGGTCCGCTCACAGACCTCGCTGAGCCAGTGCAGCGGTGCGGCCGGGTCGCTCGCGTCGATGTGCGGATAGTGCCGACGCAAGGTGTGTGCTACCAATCTTTGCAAAGATTCCCGCTCGCCGAATGCAGCGTGGATCTCGTAGTTGCCGAAACGCAGGAAGGTCGGCGCCACCCGGCAGACGATCGCCCCGGGCTCGGTGCGGGCATTGCCGTCGTAGAACATGTCGCGCAGCACCGCCTCACCGGTTCCGACCAGACTCAACGCCCGTGTGGTCGGCACCCCGAGCGCGTGCATCGCTTCGCTGCACACGAACTCGCGCAGGCTCGATCGCAGCACCGCCCGGCCATCGGCATGGCGTGAATAAGGGGTCATCCCAGCGCCCTTGAGCTGCAGCTCGTAGGCGGTCGCGCCCGCGCCGTCACCCATCGGACTTGGCAATTCGCCGAGTGTGATGGCCCGACCGTCACCGAGTTGCCCTGCCCAACGGCCGAACTGATGACCGCCGTAGCGGGCGGCATAGGGCTGCATGCCGGGCGCCAGGGCGTTGCCCGCGAGTATCGCGAGCGCCGCGCTGCCCGGAGCCGGTCGCGCGAGTCCCAGTTCCTCGCCCAAGGCGTCCGACCACGCGAGCAGCTGCGGCGACACGACCGGCGTCGGCCTTGCTCGGCTGAGCGACACACCGGGCACCGCACGCGGCGTTGGGTCGTCGTCTGCGTCCACCGGCAGCGCTGCGATGACCTGTGCCTCGAACGGGGTCGCAGCCAGATCGCGCAACACGGGGACGAGGGTGGGAGCGGGCGCAGACATCGCTGACGATTCTGGCGGCTGCGGCGGAGACCGTCCACCTTGCTAACGCGCCCGACGCTATCATCCGTCGTCATGAACGCATCGGCCTACCCGGACGCACGGCTGCACTCCCTGCATTGCTACCCGGTCAAATCAGGGCGCGTGATCGACCTGCACTCCGCGCGCCTCGGTCCCCTCGGCCTGCAGCATGACCGGTCATGGTTGATCGTCGACGCCGCCGATCGCTTCATCACCCAGCGCAGCCATCCCACCCTCGCACGGTTGGTGGCCCTGCCCGATGCGGACGGCGGCCTGAGTCTGACGCACCCCGAAGCCGGCACGCTGCAGTGGTCCGCGCCGCCCGCCCTTCCCGCGCACGCCCCTGCTCACGCCGCCGCGTACCCGGATGCACAGCGCATCGTCCGGGTGTGGCGACGCGACATCCCCGCGCGCGATTGCGGCCCCGAAGCCGCCGACTTCGTCACCCGCCTGATCGGCGAACCTGCGCGACTGGTCGCCGCCGAGCAAGCCAATTTCCCCGACGGCTACCCGCTGCTGATCTGCACGCGCGAGTCGCTGGCGGCGCTCAACGAACGATTGCAAGGCGATCTGCCGATGAGCCGCTTCAGACCGAATCTGGTGCTCGAGGGTTGGCCGGCATGGGCCGAAGACGGCGTCCGTGAAGTGCAGATCGGGAAGGCACGGCTGCGTCTCGTCAAAGCCTGCACCCGATGTGGCGTGACAGGCCTCGACCAAGACAGCGGGCTGCCCGGCGTCGACCCACTGCCCGAGCTGCGCCGGTTCCGCTACGACCCCGCGCTGAAGGGGGTGACCTTCGGTTGGAACGCCGAGGTGGTCGCGGGCGCGGGGTCCGTACTGACGGTCGGGGACCCGGTGCGCGTCCGACCCTGATCGCTCGTCAGGTCGCGGGCGTGGCGTCGGCCAGCAATGGCACCCGTGCTGTGACCTGACCGCGGAAATCGAGCCACGCGTGATTGGTGTAATCGTAGAGCTTGCAGCTCTTCACGCAGTCGCGGTACACCGCCCAAGTCATGCGGTAGGACTGGAAGGAGTCCTGGAAGCGTTCCTGCAGCAGGGCTTGCGCGCGGCGCAGCGAGTACATCGGGATCCGCGGATTCAAGTGGTGCGCGTTGTGCTCCATGATGTTGTGGAGCAGGCGATCGATGCCGAACGGCAGCTTCACATGGGCCGTGGCGGTGAGGTAAGCGCGGTAACGCTGCCACTCATGACGCTTCTGGAACCAAGCGACCGACGGGTGGGTGTGATGGACGAACACCACGAACCCCATGACGCAGTTCCACAACGCGAAGGGCACGACCACCGCCAAGGCGAGCAACAGCCAGAGATTCTGGTCGGTCCGGTAGGCGGCCACTGCGACCACCGCCACCCAAGCGACCATACCGGCCGTCACGAGCACGCTGTCCCACTGGTACTTCGCCCGGCTGGCACCGATCTGCTTCTTCGTGGCGAAATAGAGCTTCTTCCACCAAAGCTCCATGCCGTAGTAGAGACCCCAACCTGCGCCGCTGCGATAGACGCGCTCGAGTACCCGACGGTGGCGCGGCAAGGCATCGAACTCTTCTTTGGAGAACGGCGCCCAGACCTGATCGCGCCCCTTGAGGTTGTTGAAGCCGTGGTGCGCCACGTTGTGGCCGACATCCCAGAGGCTGAAAGCCGTCATGGAGGGCAAGAAAGCGACCCGCCCGAAGATGTCGTTCAGGAGGCGGCTTTTGAAGAAGGAACCGTGGCAGGCGTCGTGACCGATGAGGAACAGGCGCACGATGCCGGCGGTGATGAGCAGCGAGCCCACGATCTTGAGCCACAGCGGGGTGAGCGCGACCACGAGGGCGATGCCGCCGGTGAACACCACGAGATCCACGGCGAGCGCCACGAAGGGCCGCAGGTAACCCGCATTCTCGAAGGCGTGGAGCAGGGCCTTACGACTCGTGGTGGTCGAGGGATCAGCCTGCGGGGGACCAAGTGGTTGCATGTGGATGTGCTGCCAGCGCGCTTGCCCCATAGGGGCGGACATTCGATATTACCTGACCCCCGCAGGGAATGCAGTGACATCTAAATGACGGCAAAATGTCGATCATGACCTTTCGATCACCCCCCCTGCGCCCGGAGGCCGACGACCTCGCCGCGCTCCTGCCTGCTTTGTCGTCCAGCGAGCGCGATTCGGCGCTGGCCACCGCCCGGCGGCTCGTCGAGGGGGCCCGCTCCCGCGCCGATGAGCGCCCCTACCTCGATGCTTTCCTGCAGGAGTTCGGTCTCTCCAACCAAGAGGGTATCGCCCTGATGTGTCTGGCGGAGGCCTTGTTGCGCATCCCGGATGATGAGACCGCGGACCGCCTGATCGCCGAGAAACTCGTCGCCGGGGATTGGGGCGCCCATGCGGGACGCTCGAGCTCGTTGTTCGTCAATGCATCCACTTGGGGTCTCATGCTCACCGGACGATTGGTGGATCTGCCGGGTGAACTGCAACGCGGCGACACCGGCGGGTGGCTGCGCGGACTCACCCAGCGGGCGAGCGAGCCGATCGTCCGCCAAGCCTTGCGCCGCGCGATGAAGATCATCGGCGGCGAATTCGTGGTCGGCCGTACCATCGACGAAGCGCTGGAACGATGCCGTCGCGAGAGTCCCCTCGCGCTCTGCTCGTTCGACATGTTGGGCGAAGGCGCGCGAACCGACGCCGATGCAGCGCGCTATGCCGACGCTTACGCTGGCGCCATCGAGGCGATCGCCCGCGCCAACGACGCCGCCGCCGCAGCAGGCGTCGCCGGCGCCCACGGCAGCCCGCCGCCCCAGCATCGGCACGGCATCTCCATCAAGCTCTCCGCCCTCGACCCGCGTTACGCGCTGCTGCAGCGGGACCGCACGCTCGGCAGACTGCTGCCGCGAGCCCTCGAACTCACGCGGCTCGCCGCGGCACGCGGCCTCGCGCTGACCCTCGATGCCGAAGAACAGGACCGCCTCGAGATCTCGCTCGAGCTCATCGAGGCCTTGATGCGTGACCCGGCGACCCGCGATGCCCCAGGTCTCGGGGTCGCCGTCCAGGCCTACGGCCGACGCGCCGCAGCGGTCGTCGATCATCTGGTGGGATTGGCGCAGACGCTGCGGCGACCGCTCGCCGTGCGTCTCGTCAAAGGTGCCTACTGGGACAGCGAGATCAAGCGCGCCCAGGAACGCGGACTCGAGGAGTACCCGGTCTACACGCGCAAGACCTCCACCGACGCCTCGTGGCTCGGTTGCGCCCAACGCTTGATCGCTGCGGGGCCGATCGTGTACCCGCAGTTCGCCACCCACAACGCCCACAGCATCGGCGCGGTCCTCGCACTGCGCCGCAAGGGTACGCCGCTCGAGTTCCAACGCCTGCACGGCATGGGCGGCCTGCTCTACGACGAAGCGACGCGCAGCATCGAAGATTTTCCACCCGTGCGCGCCTATGCACCGGTCGGCCCGCATGCCGATCTGCTCGCCTACCTCGTGCGTCGACTGCTCGAGAACGGCGCCAACACCTCGTTCGTCAACCGGTTCATGGACGAAAGCGTGCCGCTCGAAGAGATCGTGGCCGACCCTCTCGCACAGGTCGAGGCGCAACTCGCGGCGAGTGAGGCAGCCGCCTCGGGTGAAGGCCTTGCGCATCCGGGCATCCCGCTGCCGCGCGCGATCTTTGGCGCGGGTCGACGCAATTCACGGGGTCTTGACTTCGGACGACAGGACAACCTGCAGCACCTCGAGTCGACGCTGCAGCGTGACGGTGCCCTCGGGCGCGCCGCACTCGCAGGGGCGCCGGATTTCGCGACGGGCGCGCAACTGCGCGCCGCGTTCGATGTCGTTGTGGCAGCCGGCGCCGACTGGGCGGCGCAGCCTGTCGAGGCGCGCGCAACCTGTCTCGAACGCGCCGCCGACGCGCTCGAGGACGCAAGCGATCGCTTCCTCGCACTGCTGGTGCACGAAGCAGGCAAGACCGTCGCGGATGCCATCGCCGAAGTGCGCGAGGCGGTCGACTTCTGCCGCTACTACGCCGCAGAAGCGCGGCAACTGCAAGGCGCAGCGCTGCGCCTGCCCGGCCCCACCGGCGAATCCAATGAACTGTCCTTGGTGCCGCGCGGCACTTGGGCCTGCATCAGCCCCTGGAACTTCCCGCTCGCGATCTTCGCTGGTCAGGTGGTCGCTGCGCTCGTCACCGGCAACACCGTGATCGCGAAGCCCGCTGAGAGCACGCCGCGGGTCGCACTCGCCTTCACCGAGCTGCTCTACGCGGCGGGTGTCCCTCGGGCCGCGCTCGTCACCTCACCGATGCAAGGCCGTGATTTCGGCGAGATCGCGCTGTCGCATGCGGATCTTGCCGGCGTGGCGTTCACCGGCTCCACCGCGACCGGTCGTTGGCTCAACCGGGCGCTCGCCGCGCGTGACGGCGCGATCCTGCCGCTGATCGCCGAGACCGGCGGCATCAACGCGATGATCGTCGACTCCACCGCGCTGCCTGAACAGGTCGTCGATGATGCGATCAACTCGGCGTTCGGCAGCGCCGGTCAACGCTGCTCAGCGCTGCGGCTGCTCTGCCTGCAGGCCGACACCGCCCCTCGCATCCTCGAGATGCTCGAAGGCGCGATGGATGCCCTGATCGTCGGCGACCCTGCGGAGCTTGCGACCGATGTCGGGCCGGTGATCTCGGCTGCGGCGGCCGATGGATTGCGCGCGCACATCGCGGCGATGCGTCGCGCGGGCGCTCGCCTGCTGAAGCAGACCGCGCTGCCGGCGGACGCGGAGCTCGAGCGCTTGGCGCGCGTGAGCGGCATCGCAGCAACGCGCTTCGTCCCGCCGACGCTGCTCGAGATCGACGATGCAAGATCCCTCAGCCAAGAAGCTTTCGGACCGGTTCTGCATGTGCTGCGCTATGCAGCCTCAGAGTTGCCCGCCCTGCTCGCCGCGCTGCGCGCCAACGGCTATGGTCTGACGCTCGGCGTGCAGACCCGGCTCGATGGCACCCGCGACACCGTCCACGCGCAGTCGCTCGCCGGCAATGTCTATGTGAACCGCAACATCATCGGTGCCGTGGTCGGCGTCCAGCCTTTCGGTGGCAGCGGACTCTCCGGCACCGGACCGAAAGCGGGCGGACCGCATTACCTCACCCGTTTCGTGACCGAACGCACCCTCACCATCAACACCACGGCGACCGGCGGGAACACCGCGCTGCTCAGCATCGGCTGATCCGACAACGGCTATCCCGACCGACCACCGCCCGGAAACGGGGTCAGGGCTGTCGCAAGAAATCCAGCAGCGCCTCACTGACCGCCTGCGGGTCCTCCTCAGGGAGCGAGTGCCCGAGTTCCGCGAGCGTCACCGCCTGCGCGTGCGGCAGCCAGGCCGCCATGTCGGCGTTGTCCGCGGCGCTGAACAGAGAATCTTTGCCACCGAACAACAGCAGCGTGGGGGCGGTGATGCGGTGCGCCGTGACGCGCAGGTCGCGCGCGACCTCGCCTTGATCGAGCATCGCGCGCCAGATGTCCGCCGGGATGCGCGCCGACTCACGGCGCATGTGGTACTGGATCTGCGGATCGAGTCCCGGTACTTCCCACCAGATCTTCATGAACGCCGAGTCCGGATCGATCGGGTCTTTCAGCGCCCGGATCTCCGCATCGAGCGGGCCGAAGGTGGGCGGCGGACGCGGCGAATCACGGCTCGGCAGGCTGCGACGACCGATGGTCGAACCGATGATCATCAACCGATCGACACGCTCCGGCCAGAAGGCCGCGAGGGTCTGGGCGACCATACCGCCGAGCGAATGGCCGGCGATATGCGCCCGCTGCAACCCGAACTGATCCATGAAGAGCTTCGCATCGTGGGCGAGGTCGAGGCGCGTGTAGCAGCAGGCCGGTTTGCTCGACTCACCGTGCCCGCGCTGATCGATCAGGAACACCCGGTGGTGCTGCGCAAGCAGGCGCCCGAGCGGCAGGTAGCCGAGCGAGCTGTTGGTAAATCCATGGAGGAACAACAGCGGCGGTTTGCCGGGGTCACCCAGCTCGACGTAACCCATCTGCATCCCGTTGGCGAGCATGACGGTCTTGCGTTCGGAACCCCACGCCCCCTCGGGCTGCGCCGCCGTCCCGGGCGGTGAACAGAACAGCGCGAGCAAGAGCGCGAGACAAAGGATCGCAGGGGTCTTATGCGTAGGCATGCGTCTGATCTCCGTGGAAAATCTGGTCATCATGGTTCCGGTCGGGTCTGCGACTTGGGCGGGGACTGGGACTGCGCGATCTTGCGCGCCTTCACCAGCCCGAGCATCGTGCCGACGCAGATCAGCGCGATCACGACCATGAACGGCAGACCGGTCACCACCGAACCGGATTGCAAAGAGCGCAGGCCGCCACCCAGCAACAGGGCGATCGCCGCCGCGCCCACCAAAAATATCCAGAACACCGATTGGCGGCGCGAGGTGTCCGTCTTGCCGCCCGCCGAGAGGCCATCGAGCACCAGCGTGCCGGAGTCCCAAGAGGTCACGAAGAACACCATCACGAGCACGATACCGACGAGGCTGGAGATCTGCGCGAGCGGCAGTTCACGCAGCGTCGCGAACAGCTTCAAGGGCAGGTCGGCATCGGCCGCCGCGCGGCTGCCCCCCACCACGAGTTGGTCGATGGCCAAGGTGCCGAAGGCCGTGAACCACACCACCGACACAAGGGACGGCAGCATCACCACGAAGAAGACCGTCTGGCGTACCGTGCGTCCGCGCGAGATGCGCGCGATGAACATGCCGACGAACGGCGCCCATGCCGTCCACCAAGCCCAATAAAAGATCGTCCAGTCACGGAAGAACGGCGCATCTTCCCGCCCCGCCACGCTGGAGAGCGCCGGGAAAGCCGCGATGAAGGCGAGACCGTCCTGCCAAAGCGCCGTGAAGATCTTGGCGGTCGGACCCACGGCGATCACGAAGGCGCAGAGGAGCGCCGCCAGGGAGATGTTGAGCAGACTGAGCCAACGCACACCCCGCGTAAGACCTAACGTGACCGACATCACGGTGATGGACGCGAGGACCCCGATCAGCAGCAGTTGGTTGAGCGTGCTCGGCTCGGCGCCGAACAGGTATCCGAGGCCGGCGAGCGCCTGTTGCGCACCGAGGCCGAGCGAAGTCGCGAGACCCGCGACCGTCGCGATCACCGCGAGGATGTCGACCACATTGCCGAGCGGCCCCCAGATGCGCTCCCCGAACAAGGGGAACAGGCTCGAGCGGATGGTGAGGGGCAGACCATGGTTATAGGTGAACAGCGCAAGCCCGACCGCGACCACCGCGAAGATCGACCACGGATGCACGGTCCAATGGAAGATCGTCGCGGCCATGGCAAGGCGCGTCGAAGCCGCCACATCGCCCGCGGCACCGCCGAGCGGGGCTGCGCCTGCAGCATCGCCCACCGCCGCCATGGAACTCGTGAAATGCGAGATCGGTTCTGCGACCGAGTAGAACACCATGCCGATGCCCATGCCGGCGGCGAACAGCATCGCGAACCATGACAGGTCGGAGAACACGGGACGCGCGTCAGCGCCGCCGAGACGGACCGAACCGTAGGGCGAGACGACCAGGAACAGGCAGAACAGCACGAACAGATTGGCGAGCAGCGCCATGAAGCCGCCCGCCTGTGTCGTCAGGAAAGCGAGCGCGGCGGCGAAACCTTGGGTCGCCGCTGCCGGGAAGAGCACGACCCAGCCCACCATCAACGACACCGCGGCAGCCGAGCAGAAGAACACCCAGCGATGCACATCGAGACCGAAGACGAGGATGTTGTCCTCGCCGAGCACATGCCGGGTGCGGTAGGGCTCCGTCATGCGGCTCAGCTACCCATGTCTTCGATGAGCATCGCAGCGCCCTTCTCCGCGACCATCACCGTCGGCGCGTTGGTGTTGCCCGAGGTCACGGTCGGGAACACGGACGCATCGATGATGCGCAGGTTCTCGAGGCCGTGCACCCGCAGCCGTGCATCGACCACCGACTCGCGAGGGTCCGTGCCCATGCGCGCGGTGCAGGTCGGGTGATAGACCGTGTCGGCGCGCTGTCGGAAATCTTCGAGCAGGTCGTCATCGGTGCGCACATGCGGCTCGGGATAGAGTTCGCCGGTGATGATGTCGGAGAGCGGCTGCGTCGCTGCGATGCGGCGCAGCAACCGACAACCGGCGCGCGCCTCGTCGAGATCATGCTGCGTTGAAAGATAGTTCGGACGGATCGCCGGCGCTGCAGCGGGGTCTGCGGAGACGATGTGCAGTTCGCCGCGGCTGGTCGGCCGACAGGCGTTGAAGGAGATCAAGAAAGCGGAGAACGGATCCGGACTCAGGAGCTTGCGCTCCGTAAGCGGCGTTCGGGTGTAGCTGACCGGGTTGAAGTAAAGCTGCAGGTTGGGCACCGCTTGCGCCGGATCGCTGCGCACGAAACCGCCCCCTTGGTTGACGCTCATGGCGAGCGGCCCGCGACGCGTCGCCAGATAGCGCAGCGCGGCGCGCACCTTACCGAAGAAAGGCCCGAGCTGATCGTTCAGGGTCGGCAGCGTCGAACCATAGAAATACGAGACCGCCAGATGATCCTGCAGGTTGCGTCCGACCGCCGGGCTGTCGTGTACGGGCTGGATGCCCATGGCCTGCAACCGCGCGCCATCACCGACGCCGGAGAGCTGCAGCAATTGCGGGGTGTTGATGGCACCACCGCAGAGGATCAGCTGACGACGGGCCGTGACCGCGTGCTCGATGCCACCGCGCAGGTAACGGACCCCGCTCGCGCGCTTGCCTTCGAAGGTGAGACGCGTCGTCAGCGACTTCGTGCGCACCTCGAGGTTACGGCGGCGGCGGGCTTTACGCAGATGCTCGTTGGCGCTCGAGGAGCGGAACCCCGAACGGGTGTTGATCTGATAGATACCGACGCCCTCGCCCTGCGCACCGTTGAAATCGGGGGTCGCCTGGAAACCGAGCGCCTCGCAGGCCGCGATGTAGCGGTGACAGATCGGGTGGACATC
>CALGVD010000017.1 GCA_937920275.1 uncultured Pseudomonadota bacterium | reverse complement strand
GAATCCAAGGCCCGAGAAGCGTTCTATGCGCAGGTGCGCGCGCTGATCGATGCGGGCGGCTGAAGCGCATCCACGAGGCACCCATCATGACCGACGCCGTTGTGCTCCGATCTTTGACCAAGACCTTTGGCGAGCTCGTCGCGGTGAGGGATCTCGACCTCACCGTACCGGAGGGCGCGCTATACGGCGTGATTGGGCCCAACGGCGCCGGCAAGACCACCACGATCCGCATGATGCTTTCGATCATGTTCCCGGACCGCGGCGAGGTATCGATCCTTGGCAAACGCTCGGCGCTCGAGGCCAAGGACCGGATCGGCTACCTGCCCGAAGAACGCGGCATCTACCGCCGCATGAAAGTCCGTGAGTTCCTGAAATACATGGCCTCGCTCAAGGGCGCTGAGGATGGCAACGTCGTGCGCCGCGTGGACGAATGGTTGGATCGCGTGGGGCTCGCCGCCGCGCGCGACAAGCGTTGCGAAGAGCTCTCCAAGGGCATGCAGCAGAAGGTCCAAGTGCTGGCGTCGATGATCCACCAACCGGACCTGCTGGTGCTGGACGAACCGTTCAGCGGGCTCGACCCCGTCAATCAGCGGTTGCTTCGGGACCTCGTGCTCGAACAGCATCACCGCGGCGCCACGATCCTGTTCTCGACCCACGCCATGATCCACGCCGAGCAGTTGTGCGATCAGATCGTGATGATCCACCAAGGGCGCAAGGTGCTGGACGACAGCCTCGCGCGGATCCGGGCGCAGTTCGACCCGCGCAGCCTGCTGTTCGAGCCCCGGGATCCGGTCGCGGATCCGATGCTCCTCGCGGAACTGCCTTGGGTGAAGACCGTCCGACGCGAGGGCGCCGCATGGGAGGTGGTCCCGGATGGGGGTGTCGAGCCTTCCGCTGCGTTCGGGATGCTAGCGGCGGCGATGGCGCCTGCGAGGATCGAGCTGCGTCGTCCGACGCTGGAGGATGTGTTCGTCGATATCGTCGCCGGCGATGGGACGATATCGGAGAGCGAGCAAGCCCGGCTGCGCGAGGCGGTGCGGGCCGATGCGACGGTGGAGACCCAGTGATGAAGAAGATCTTCCTCGTCGCGTCTCGCGAGTTCATCGCCACCGTGGCCACCAAGGGCTTCATACTCGGTCTGCTCGCGACGCCGCTGTTGCTGCTCGCCGTGGTCGCGCTGTTGCCGCGCCTCGTGGACGATGCGCCGCCCGCCGTCGCTGGCGAGATAGCCATCATCGATCCGACCGGAGAGGTCGCGGGTCCATTGGCTGAGCAGCTCGCGCCTGCCGTGTTGCGTGCGCGTCTCGAGGCAGACCGGGAGCGCATCGAGCGAACCGTCGCCGAGGTCGTACCAGCGATGGGGTCGACCCCCGGCGCGACGAACCCGATGGCGCGCTCGGTGGAGAACCGGCTGGGCAGCGTGCCGATGCTGCGGGTGACGGTCGTGGGCGAAGGCACGAGCCTCGATGCCGCCAAGATCCCTCTCAAGGCAGACGATCCGGAGGGCGCGGAGAGCGGCCGACTCGCGTTGGTCGTGATCCATGACGATGCGGTCCGGCGCAGGGCGCCGGAGACCGCCTTCGGCAGCTACGACCTGTTCGTGCGCGCGAAACTGGACGATCGCGTCAAGGACGAGATACGGCGCGGCCTGCGCGAGACCCTCATCGCTGCACGGGTGCGCGAAGCCGGGCTCGACCGCGCGGACCTCGACGCCATCATGAAGGTCAAGTCCGTCACATCGAAGACGGTGACCGATTCCGGGGAGCGGCGCACGAACGATGTAGCCAACCTATTGGTGCCCGCTGGTTTCATGGTGCTCCTGCTGCTCTCAGTGTTCACCGGCGGCCAGTACCTGCTGATGTCCACCATCGAGGAGAAGTCGAACCGCGTGATGGAGGTGCTGCTCTCCGCCGTCTCGCCGTTCGAACTGATGACCGGCAAGATCCTCGGCCAGATGGCGGTGGGCCTCGTCGTGCTCGCGCTCTACGCCGCGTTCGGCGGCCTCGCCTTGACCCTCTTCGCCTCGATCGGCCTGCTCGATCCGTGGCTGATCCTCTTCCTGCTCGTGTTCTACCTGCTTGCGTATCTGACCATCGCGTCCTTGATGGCCGCTATCGGATCCGCGGTCAACGACGTGCGAGAAGCGCAGTCCCTGATGATGCCGATGATGCTACTGGTCATGCTGCCTTGGCTGCTGTGGATGCCGATCCTACGGGACCCGAACTCGGCGCTTGCGACTTCCTTGAGCTTCATCCCGCCCGTCGGCAACTTCGTGATGCTGCTGCGGATCTCCTCGAACACGCCGCCCCCGGTATGGCAGACCGCCCTGAGCATCGCCGTCAGCGCGGCAGGTGCATGGGCCGCGGTATGGTTCGCATCTCGGGTGTTCCGTGTCGGCGTGTTGATGTCCGGCAAACCCCCCGACTTCGCGACCCTCGTGCGCTGGGCGCGGATGAAGTGAGGGTCAGGGCGGCGGCGGTTTGCTATGCCGGTCGTACCACCCGATCGTGCCCAAGATCGCGGCGAGCCATTGGCTCGGGCGGCCAAAACCATGGCTGGCCTCCGGCAGGCGCATCAGCGCGCTCTCGACGCCCTGCAGCTGCAACGCCTGGAAGTACTGCTCCGAGTCCGACATCGGCGTGCGCCAGTCCTGCTCGCCCGTGATGATGAGCGTCGGCGTGCGTACTTTGCCGACCAGCGACAAGGGTGAGCGCGCCCAATATTTCTCAGGCTCCTCCCAAGGCAGACGATCGAACCACGCGGTGCCCATAGCCGCGCCGATGTCGGTGGTGAGCGCGGTCGAGGCCCAGTTGATCACCGGCCGCTTCACCGACGCTGCCGCGAAGCGGTCGGTCTTACCGATCGCCCAGGACGACAGCACGCCGCCGCCCGAGCCGCCGCCGATATAGAGCCGTGCCGGGTCGATGAAGCCACGCGCGAGCACGGCATCGACCGAACTCATGAGATCGTCGTGGTCCTTGCCCGGATAGGCACGGTTGATGAGGCTCGCGAACGACTCACCGTAGCCGATCGAGCCGCGCGGATTGGTGAAGAGCACCACATAGCCCGCCGCCGCGTAGAGATGGTGCGTGATCGAGAACATCGGTCCGTAGTCGATGTGCGGCCCGCCGTGGATGTCGAGCGCGAGCGGATACTTGCGCGACGGATCGAAGCCGGGCGGATAGAGGATCCAACCGTGCACCCGCTGACCGCCCGCACTCGAGCGTACCCAGATCTCCTCCAATCGACCGATGTCGCGGGTCTCGCGCCAGGCCGCGTTGAGATCCCAGAGGATCCGCGCGCCGCGCCCCTCGTCCACCGCGAGGGCTGCGGGCCGGTCGGGTTCTACGCTCGGGTACGCGAAGACACCGCGCGCAGCGGAATACGACCCGCCACCCGAACTCGGCAACAGGAGCCTCGTGTTGCCGACCTCGGCGACGCGAGCCTGGGGTTTCGCGACGCCGTCCGCATCGACGAAGCCGACGCGGTTGACGCCTTGGTCCTGATACAGGAAGTGCAGCCCAGCGCTATCCTCGT
Source organism: uncultured Pseudomonadota bacterium (assembly GCA_937920275.1). Classification (GTDB taxonomy): domain Bacteria; phylum Pseudomonadota; class Gammaproteobacteria; order Steroidobacterales; family Steroidobacteraceae; genus UBA964. The sequence goes on along the minus strand of CALGVD010000017.1, from coordinate 8,988 downwards.
GCCAGTGCGGCTGCTCGGTGTTGCGGTCGAGCGCCTGCGTGAGGTTGCGAGCGGGCGACGTGCGTACACCGCTATCCGCAGCGACCAACGGCATCACGAAGATGTCGTTGCGCTGGTAGGAGTTGCGGCGCGTGCGCCAACCGACATAAGCGACCTGTCGACCGTCGGGGCTCACCGTCGGGCTTCGCTCGGTACCGTCCTCGCGCGTCAATTGCCGCGGCGCAGCGCCTTCGGCGAGCGTCCACAGCCAAAGATCGGACTGGTTCGCCCGTCGACGCGCAGTCGGGTCGGTGTCGCCTGAGATGACGACCGCCGAACCGTCGGGCAGCCAAGCCGGCGCCTCATCGCGCGCCCCCCAGTCCCCGTTGCCACGGGTGATCTGCCGCGGCGCACCGCCCTCGATACCGACGACGAACACATGGGTCTCGCCCGGCGTCAGGTAGCCCGACGAGTCGGTGCGGTACGGATAATCGCGCACGACGCGCGGCGGCGGCGCCCATTGCGCGGCAGCGGGCTTCTCCGGCAAAGAATAGAACGGTTCGGGTTGCTTCTCGAGAAGCGCGACATAGGCGAGCGCACGCGAATCCGGCGACCACGCGAGTGAACGCGGCGGCTGCGGCGCATCGGTGAGCGCACGGGCACGCCCGTCGGCGACATCGACCACCATCACCTGCGGCTTGCCACCCTCGCGGCCGATGAAGGCGAGACGCGTACCGTCCGGCGACCACCGCACCCCGCCCGCCGAGCGGTCCGCCCCCACCAGCATCCGGCGCGTACCGTCCGCGACCGAGACCAGCCAAAGTTCGTGGTTGACGCGGTCGGTGTTGATATCGCGTATCTGGCGCAACACCGCGATCGTGCGACCGTCCGGCGACAACTGCGGATCGACCGGTTGTTCCAGACGGTAGAGATCGAGCGCTTCGATCGGCGTGCGGGAGGTCTGCGCCCAGAGCGGCGCGACCGACCCGAGCGCGAGGACCGAGAACATGATCGACGAGGTTCTCAAGGCAGATCTGCGAAGCCCGATACGGATCCCGTCTGACATGGCGCTCAGCCCTCCTCTTCGTCCCCTGGATCGGATGCCTTACCGAGCACCACCTGCGCATCGCCCGTCGGGAGCGCCTCCACATCGCGTAGCTTGCGCTCGATGGCGCGGGTACGGACCTCGGCCTTGCCGATGGAGTTGGTGACGGTCTCGAGCTGCTTTTTGGTGTTGGCGAGCACTTCGCCGAACCGACCGAACTCGGTCTTCACCGCACCGAGCAGCAGCTGGATCTCTCCCGAACGCTGCTCGATGGCCAGCGTGCGGAAGCCCATCTGCAGACTGTTCAGGATGGCGGCGAGCGTGGTCGGCCCTGCGATCACCACCCGGAAATCGCGCTGCAGCGTGTCGGCGAGGCCCGGGCGCCGCAACACCTCGGCATAGAGTCCCTCGGTCGGCAGGAACAGCAGCGCAAAGTCCGTGGTGTACGGCGGCTCGATGTACTTGTCACGGATGGTCTTGGCCTCGGAGCGGATGCGCATCTCAAGGGCGCGCGCGGATTCCTCGACGGCCGCGGCATCGGCGCGATCCTGCGCGCCGATCAGGCGGTCGTAGTCCTCGGCCGGGAACTTCGAGTCGATGGGCAGCCAGACCTGCGTGCCGTCCACCCTGCCCGGCATGCGGATCGCGAACTCGACACGCTCGCTCGACCCGGGCCGAGTCGCCACATTCTTCTCGAACTGCTCGCGCACCAGCATCTGCTCGAGCAGCGCCTCGAGCTGTACCTCGCCCCAGGTGCCGCGCGTCTTGACGTTGGTGAGCACGCGCTTCAGATCGCCCACACCCGCGGCAAGGGTCTGCATCTCACCCAAGCCACGGTGCACCTGCTCGAGGCGATCCGAGACCAGCTTGAAGGACTCGCCTAAACGATGCTCGAGGGTGGCGTGCAAGCGCTCATCGACCGTCTTGCGCATCTCTTCGAGTTTGGCGGCGTTCTCGCCCTGCAGCTCGCGCAGCTTGGTCTCGAGGGTGTTGCGGATCTCGGTGAGCCGCGCCTCGTTGGCCTCGGTGAGCTTGGCGAGCTGCGCGGCGAAGCCGTCGATCTTGCCATCCTGCACGGTGGCGATCCCCGACATCTGCGTCGCGAGCGTCTGGCTGAAATTGTTGAGGCTGCCGGAGAGCTCGGTACGCTGCGCGCTGCCGACCTCGCCGAGGTCGCGCCGCACGCGCCCGATCTCCTCGCGCAGCTCGCGGCCGCTGCGGTCGACCGCCTCGAGCGCCGCCGTGTCCTGCACCAAGGGCCGCGGGCGGAACAACAGCACCGCGAGACCGACGAGGGCCAGGATCAAGAGCACGATGACGGCGATCAGCAAGTTGTCGGCGGACATGCGGGACTTGGCCGGAGACGGAGAAGTTGATTCTAGCGCGGGTGGGCGCTCGACCGGGCACCACTTCCCTGCGTATCCTTGACCCCGCCTTCCGTTCCTTCACCGCGACCGCCCGAGGCCACCATGTCCCGATCCGTCCGAGCTACCACCCCGTTCACCCTCGCGCTCGCGCTGGCGCTGCCCGTCGCCCCGGCGGCGCTCGCCGATGTCGTGGTCGTCCAGGCCGCCCGCGTCCTCGCCGAACCCGGCAAGGCACCCCGCGGCCCCACCAGCATCGTGATCGAGAACGGGCGCATCACCGCGCTCCTCGACGGCCGGCAATCCGGTCCGGTCGGCGCGCGCGTGATCGATCTCGGCGACCGGTTCGTGCTGCCCGGCCTCATCGACAGCCATGTACACCTCGACTCCGACGCCGGCGGCCAAGCAGGGCTCCTCGAGGCCGTGAGTTCGAGCCCGGGCCACGACGCCCTACGGGCGCAGTGGAACGGCATGAAGACCCTGCGCGCAGGCTTCACCACGGTGCGCAATCTGGGCGACGGCAGCGGCGCGACGCTGGCGCTGCGCGATGCCATCGACAACGGCTGGGTCATGGGCCCGCGCATCATCGACGCCGGCCGCTCGATCTCGGTCACCTCAGGCCATATGGACGGCACTTTGAGCATGGCGGAGAACCTGCACGCCGGGATCCCGCAGGACAACCTCTGCAACGGCGCAGACAGCTGTCGCGAGGCGGTGCGACGGCAGGTACGGCGCGGCGTGGACGTCATCAAGATCGCGACCACGGGCGGCGTCAACAGCCGTATCGGCGCAGGCCTCGGCCAACAGATGTTCGCGGATGAAGCGAAGGCGGTCGTCGAGACCGCGCACCTGCACGGCAAGAAAGTCGCGGTGCACGCCCACGGTACGGACGGCATCAATGTCGCGCTCGCGGCGGGCGCCGATTCCATCGAGCACGGCACCATGCCGAACGACGAGACGCTGCGGCTCTTCAAGCAGGGCGGCGCGTTCTATGTGCCGACGCTCTCGACCGTGAACGGTTACCGCGAGCGGCTCGCCAAAGATCCGAACGCCTATCCGCCCGCAGTGCTGTCGAAGGTGATGTGGCGGCTTGAAGTCACCGGTAAAGCGCTCGAGAAATCCGTGCCGGCGGGCGTGAAGATCGCCTTCGGCACCGACGCCGGTGTCTCCAAGCACGGCCGTAACGCCGACGAGTTCGAGCTGATGGTGAAGCACGGCATGACGCCCGCGACGGCGATCGTCGCGGCGACCACCAACGCCGCCGAACTGCTCGGCGTGGCGCAGGAGGTGGGCGCACTGCGTCCCGGCATGGCGGCGGATCTCATCGCCGTGCCCGGCGACCCGCTCAAGGACATCACGGGCCTCAAGACCGTGCAGTTCGTGATGAAGGGCGGGCGCGTCGTGCCGATGGCGGACTAGGAGCCCGCCCCGAGCGCGATCTGCCGGTGAACCGCGCGCGCGAATCCGGCAACGCTGCGCTGCCATCGGCGGCCGTCACACGCATCCCGACCTCGAAGGTCTGCCCATCGACAATGACCGTCTCCGGATCGAGCGCAGCAATTGCCGCTGCACCTCGAGGAGGAACGGCTTGAGGTTCAGCACACGCGCCGAGAGCTCATCGATGGTCGGCGTCAGGAAGCGAGTCGCCCATCTTTGAGTTCGAGGACGATATCGGCCTGCGCAGCGGCGGAAGATAGATGTGGCAGATGGGTCATGCAGGTCTCCTGAAGTGCAGATGGCGGGTCAGGCCACTTCGGCGGGTGGGCGCCGCAGCAGGACGACCACCAGTGTGATGACAGTGAGGGGGATGACGAAACTCATCATCACCGAGGAATACGCGCCTAGCGCGTCGTGGTCCTGCGTGGCGAGGATGAGGTAGGCGACATACGCCACATAGTACGCGAGGAAGACGGCACCCTCCCAACGCGCGATCTCGCGGCCGGTGAGGAACACCGGGAGGCACGCCAGTGCCACGGCGAGCATGACCCAGATGTCGAAGTTGAGCACCGAGGGTGGCACCGCGAGGCCCGTCGATCCGGCAACGAGACCCGAGAGACCGAGGCAACCCAAGATGTTGAAGGTGTTGCTGCCCACCACATTGCCGACGGCGATATCGCGCTCACCCTTGATCGCCGCCATCACCGAGGTCGCGACCTCCGGCATCGAGGTGCCGGCGGCGACGATGGTGAGGCCGATGACGACATCGCTGACGCCCATGGCCTTGGCGAAGATGACGGATGCATCCACCAACCAACCCGACCCGGCGACCAAAAAGCCAAGGCCAATCGCGATCATCAGCAGCTGCACGGGGAGCGATGCGTCCCAGCCGCCCGCGGGTACCGCTTTGAACTCCGCCGCGTATTCGTCGCGAGCGGCCTTCGTGTCGCGTCGCGACTGCACGATGAGGAACACGGTGTAGGCGACGAGCAATGAGAACAGCATCGCCCCGTCCACGAAGCCGATGCGTCCGTCGAGCGCCAGCAACAACAGGAGCAATGAGACGCCGAGCATGATCGGACCTTCCTGCCGGATCAGCTGGACGTGCACCACGAGCGGGGTGATCAGCGCCGAGAGACCGAGGATGAACAGCACATTGAAGATGTTGCTGCCCACCACGTTACCGAGCGCGATGTCCGTTCGACCGTCCATCACGGCACCCACCGACACCGCGATCTCGGGCGAACCCGTGCCGAGAGCGACGATGGTGAGCCCCACCACCAGCGGTGAGATGCCGAAGGACAATGCGAGCTTCGAAGCGCCCCGCACCAATAATTCCGCGCCAGCGATCAAGGCCACGAGCCCAGCGATGAACATCAGTAGGGTCATGTGGGCAAACTCCTCCGCATCGATCTTTCTATGGCCCGACGGAGATTATAGGTTGCCCTGACCGAGCGCTGTCGCATGATCGACGCCCGTGTTGTGTCAGGTCTGGAAGCGGACCTTCGCTCCGGGCGGTATCTGTCCAGCGAGATCGAGGTGGTGCTCGGCCACCACGGCGATGACGGGATATCCCCCCGTCAAGGGATGATCCGCGAGCAGCAACACCGGCTGGCCATCGTGCGGCACCTGGATCGCACCTCGGACCAGCCCCTCGCTCTGCAGTTCCGCCGCATCCCGCCGCGTGAGCGCCCGAGCGCCCTGAAGCCGCAGGCCGACGCGGCTCGACTGCGGTGTGACCTTCCAGTCCTGCCCGCAGAGATCGGTGATGGCCTCGTCCGTGAACCCCTCCGCCCGCGGTCCGAGGGTCACATCGAGCTCGACCGTCTCGCCGGAGGCCGGCAGCGACTGTATGGCCTCTTGATCGGCGGTCCCGTCCTTCGCCAGCGGTTCGGCATCACCCTGCGAGAGCGTCTTTACGGCGAGGCTATCGCCCTTCACGATCGGCGCCGGCCCAAGAGCCGCCAAGGTGTCGCGCGAGGCGCTACCGAGTGTCCCTTGTATTTCGAACCCGCCGCGCACCGCGAGATAGCTGCGCAAGCCCCGCGCGGGGTAGCCGAGCTTCACGCGGTCGCCGATGCCGAGGACGATCGGTCGACAGAGCGCCGCTTCAAAGATTTCCCCTGAGGCGCGCTGCACGCTGATCGGCGTCGGCGCTCCGGCGAGCGCGACCACCATCGCGCCAGAACACCGGAACGCAGCGCTGCCGAGCGTGATCTCGAGACAGGCCAGTCCGGGCGGATTGCCGACCGCGCGGTTGGCAGCCCGCAGCGCATGGCGATCCGCAGCACCGGCGGGCGCGACGCCGAGGTGTGCGTGGCCGGGGCGACCCAGGTCCTGCAGCAAGGCGGGCAGCAACGCTGCCGTCACCTCGAGATGGCAGGACGATCTGCGCGCCTCAGGCACAGGCTGACGGCTCGTCGCCGGACCGATGGCCGCCGCGACACCAACACCGACGCCGACCTCCCGAAAACGCACCCGCATACCCGGTGTCAGCAACGCCGGTGGATCGCGGTCGACATCCCACATCTTCAGGGATGTCGCACCGATGATCCGCCAACCACCCGGCGTGGCCTGCGGATACACGCCGCAGTAGACGCCTCCGAGCGCGACCGAGCCCGCGGGCACCTGCGGGCGCGGCGTCGATCGGCGTGGCACCTGCAGCGCCGGATCGCCACCGACAAGATAGGCGAAACCGGGGGCGAAGCCGCAGAACGCGACCCTGAACTCGCTCTGCTGATGGCGACGGATGATGTCGTCGACCTCGAGACCCGCCAGCTGCGCCACTTCAACGAGATCCTCGCCGTCGTAGCGCATCGGGATCTCCACCGCCGGTCCCCACGAAGCGCGAGATGCCCCCTGCTGCACCGTCAGATCGCGCTGCGCCAGTGCTTCCGCAAGCGCCTTGGTCGAAAGCCGGTCCGGGTCGAAGCGGAGCATCAGCGTCCGCGCCGCCGGCAGCAACGCCTCGATGCCGTCGAGCGGCTGCGATGTCAGGCTGGCATGGAGCGCGAGGACTTCGTCGAGATCCCGCAGCTCGACGAGCACCGTCGAGCGGTTGACGGGCAGGATGCGCATCGTCAGGGAAGGAATGACTTCACCCTGAGACCCTCGGCCTCGAGCCGACTTCGGACCTCTCGGGCGATCGCGACGGCACCCGGGCTGTCGCCGTGCACGCAGAGGGACTGCGCGTCGATGCGGATGAGGCTGCCGTCGATCGCCTCGATGACACCCTCGGTCGTAAGCCGGACCATGCGTGCCGCGATCACCACCGGATCGTGCAGCACGGCACCGGCCTCGCGACGCGGCACCAGATGCCCTGCCGGCGTGTACGCGCGGTCCGCGTAGGCCTCTGCGACGGCGGCGAGCCCCGCTGCGCGCGCCTGGTCGAGGATGGGCGCGCCCGCGAGACCCATCAGCACGAGCGAAGGATCGACGGCCCTGAGCGCAGCGATGACGGCCGCACCCTGCACAGGGTCTACGGCGATGCGGTTGTAGAGCGCGCCGTGCGGCTTCACATACCGCACCCGCGTACCTGCGGCGGCGGCGGCCCCTGAGAGCGCACCGATCTGGTAGATCACATCGGCGGTGAGATCAGCGGGCGCGATGTCCATGTCGCGCCGCCCGAAGCCGGCACGGTCGGGATACGAGACATGCGCGCCGATGGCGACGCCGCGCCCGACCGCCACCTTCACGGTGTGCAGGATGCCGGCCGGGTCGCCGGCATGGAAACCGCAGGCGACATTGGCGCTCGTGACGAGCTCGATCATCGCCGCGTCATCGCCCATGCGCCACGCGCCGTAGCTCTCGCCGAGATCGCTGTTGAGATCGATCGATTCCATGGTCATCCCCCCAACAGCGCGAAGATCGGGCCGATCGACTTGTACCCCATGTACCAAGTCAACGCACAGACGCCGACACCGAGGCCGAGCAGCCAGCGCGGATAGCGGTGGCCGCCCATCAGGTCCGAACGCGCCCAGGCGGCGTACAGGACGATGGAGAACCCGATCGGCAAGATCAAGCCGTTCAGACCGCCGACGAACACCAGCATCTTCGCAGGCGGCGTGGTGATGACGAGATACAGCACGAGCGAGATGCCGATGAAGGCGACCGTGGCGATGTCGCGGGTGCGTTCACTCATGTCCGCCTTGAACACCGTCAGGAACGAGACCGAGGTATAGGCGGCGCCGATGACGCTGGTGAGCGCGGCGACCCACAGGATCGCGCCGAAGAGCCGCAGACCCATGGTGCCCGCCGCCGCCTCGAAAGCCTGCGCGGCGGGGTTGGCGCTACCGCCTGACAGGTCGATCTGTGTGCCGGAAGCCACCACGCCGAGCACTGCCAAAAAAAGAACGAAGCGCATGACGCCGGTCACGGCGATGCCCGTGAGCGCTGCGCGACTGACCGCATCGAGGTTCTCGGGCCCGGTCAGGCCTTTGTCGAGCAGACGATGCGCGCCCGCGTAGGTGATGTAGCCGCCGACCGTACCGCCGACGATGGTGGTGATGGTCGCGAAGTCGACCTGGTCGGGGAACACGGTCTGGCGCAGCGCCTCGCCGACCGGCGGCGACGAGACGAACGCGACATACACCGTCAACGCGATCATCACCACGCCCGCGACGATGACCAAGCGGTCGAACGCGACGCCTGCGCGACGCGACAGGAAAAGACCGAGGGCGAAAAGCGCGCTCAGAAACCCGCCCCACTTGGGGTCGAGGCCTACGAGCGCGTTGAGACCGAGACCCGTCCCGCCGATGTTGCCGATGTTGAAGAACAGGCCGCCGATGACGACCAGGACCGTGAGCAGATAGCCGCTGCCGGGGAGCGCCGCATTGGCGAGATCCGACGCGCGCATGCGGGTGAGCGTCACCACGCGCCAGATGTTCAGCTGCACGACGAAGTCGATGAGGATGGACGCCAAGATACCGAAGGCGAACGCGGCGCCGAGCGTGCTGGTGAAGGTCGCGGTCTGGGTGATGAAGCCAGGACCGATGGCCGAGGTCGCCATCAGGAAGACGGCGGCGATCAACGAGGCGCGGCGTGATCCCATGCGTGGGAGTGTATCAGCGGCGTCGGAACGCAGGACCACCGGCCCTAACCACGCACCATCCGCGCGTTGACCGTGCGTTGACGGCGCCTTCACATCCGCTTCACGGCCGGGCC
>CALGVD010000016.1 GCA_937920275.1 uncultured Pseudomonadota bacterium | reverse complement strand
CTGTGGGTCGTGCCGCGTCCCGGCACCATCTCGCCCTGGGCCAGCAAGGCCACCGACATCGCGCAGGTCTGCGGTCTCGCGCCGGTGCGACGGATAGAGCGCGGCATCGAGTACCGGCTGCAGCATCGGGCAGCCCTGGTGCCTGCGGATCTCGCCGCCCTCGCTGCGTCGCTGCACGACCGCATGACCGAGGCGGTGCTGACCTCGCCGGAGGAGGCGAAGGCCCTCTTCGCGCGCGAGGCGCCGCGGCCGCTGCGTCGGATATCTTTGGCCATCGGTCGTGAGGCTTTGGTCCGCGCCGATTCCGAGCTCGGTCTTGCCTTGTCGGCCGACGAGATCGATTACCTGCTCGCCGCCTACCGCGAGCTCGGCCGGGATCCGACCGATGTCGAGTTGATGATGTTCGCGCAGGCCAATTCCGAGCACTGCCGGCACAAGATCTTCAACGCCGATTGGGTCATCGATGGCGAGCGCCAGCCGAAGTCGCTGTTCGCCATGATCCGCAACACCCACGCGCGCGCGCCGCAGGGTGTCCTGAGCGCCTACCGCGACAATGCCGCGGTGATCGAGGGCAGCGCCGGCCAGCGGTGGTTCCCGGATCCCGCGACGGGCGTGTACGGCGCGCACGCCGAACCCATCGACATCCTCCTGAAGGTCGAGACCCACAACCATCCGACCGCGATCTCGCCGTTTCCCGGTGCCTCCACCGGTTCGGGCGGGGAGATCCGCGACGAAGGCGCGACCGGCATCGGGGCCAAGCCCAAGGCGGGGCTCGTCGGATTCTCGACCTCGCACCTCCGTATCCCGGACTTCGCGCAGCCTTGGGAGCGCACGCCCGGCATCGCCGATCTCGGCAAGCCCGGCCGCATCGCCTCGGCGCTCGACATCATGCTCGAAGGTCCGATCGGCGCCGCAGCCTTCAACAACGAATTCGGCCGCCCCTCGATCTGCGGCTATTTCCGCACGCTGGAAGTACAGGCACCGGGCGATCCACCGGGTCGCGCGCGCGGCTATCACAAGCCCATCATGATCGCAGGCGGTCTCGGCAATGTGCGCCGCGACCATGTGGAGAAACATGATTGCCCGCCGGGTGCGAAGATCGTCGTGCTGGGCGGTCCCTCCATGCTCATCGGTCTGGGTGGCGGTGCGGCGTCATCGGTCGGCGCGGGTACCTCGTCCGCCGATCTCGACTTCGCGTCCGTGCAGCGCGGCAACCCCGAGATGCAGCGTCGCGCACAAGAGGTCATCGACCGCTGCTGGGAGCAGGGCGAGGCCAACCCGATCCTCCTCATCCACGATGTCGGCGCGGGCGGGCTCTCGAACGCCGTGCCCGAAGCGGTCGCACACAGCGGTCGCGGGGCCGTCGTCGATCTGCGGGCCATCCTCAACGACGAGCCCGGCATGTCGCCGATGGAGCTCTGGTGCAATGAGTCGCAGGAGCGCTATGTACTCGTGGTGGCGGCGGAGTCCATCGACGGCTTCGCGGCCCTCTGTGCCCGCGAGCGCTGTCCGTTCGCCGTCATCGGCACGCTGACCGACGACGGGCGTCTCGTGGTGCGCGATCCGCAGTTCGTAGAGACGCCGGTCGATATGCCCCTCGAGGTGCTGCTCGGCAAGGCGCCGCGCATGACCCGCGATGTGAAGCGTCTCGCACCCGCGACCCAGACCTTCGACACGGCGGGCCTCGATCCGCGCGAGGCGCTGCGCCGCGTGCTGCGATTCCCGGCCGTCGCCGATAAGACCTTCCTCGTCACCATCGGTGACCGCACGGTCGGCGGCATGATCTCCCGCGACCAGATGGTGGGCCCGTGGCAGGTGCCGGTGGCGGACTGCGGCGTGACCACGGCCGATTATTTTGGGCACGCTGGCGAGGCGATGGCCATGGGCGAACGCACGCCGGTCGCACTGCTTGACTCGCGGGCCGCGGCGCGGCTTGCGGTGGCCGAGGCCGTCACGAACATCCTCGCTGCCGATGTCCGCGCGCTCGGCGATGTGCGTCTCTCCGCCAACTGGATGGCGGCCTGCGGCGAACCGGGTGAGGACACGGCGCTCTTCGCTGCGGTCAAGGCCGTGGGCGAGGAACTCTGCCCCGCGCTCGGCATCGCCATACCGGTCGGCAAGGATTCTTTGTCGATGCGCAGCGCGTGGCGCGCGGGCGATACGAACGACGGCGCGCCGAGGTCGGTGGTCGCTCCGGTATCGCTCATCATCTCGGCGTTCGCGCCGGTGGGCGATGTACGCCGTTCATGGACCCCACAGCTGCGCACCGACGCGGGCGACACCGTGCTGGTGTTGGTCGACCTCTCTCGTGGGCGCGATCGCCTCGGTGGTTCGGTGTTGGCGCAGACCGGCGGACTGCTCGGCGGCGCGCCGGGTGCGGAGCCGCCCGATCTCGACGAACCGGCGCTGCTCAAGGGACTCGCCTCAGCGCTCGTGCAGCTGCGTGACGAGGGCAGGGTGCTCGCGTACCACGACCGCTCGGATGGCGGTCTCGTCGTCACGCTGCTCGAGATGGCGTTCGCCGGGCACTGCGGACTCGAGGTCAACCTCGCGGGCGCGACGGGCGATGGTCTCGCCGCGCTCTTCGCCGAGGAGCCCGGTGTCGTGCTGCAAGTGCGTGCGGTGGACGCCCCGCATGTGCTCGGTGTGATCGATGCCCACGGCGTGCAGCGTTGCAGTGCGGTCATCGGCCGTCCGCTCATCGGCTCGGACCGCGTCCGGCTGAACGCGGGCACCACCCGCATCGAAGAGTCGTGGGAGACGCTCAAGCGCGAGTGGTCAGAGACCTCGTTCCGCATGCGCGAGTTGCGTGACGACCCCGGGTGCGCACGCGAGGAGTTCGACGCGACGACCGCGTTCGATGCGCCACCACTCGTCGTCGATCTGGCCTTCGATGCGCGCGAGGATGTCGCCGCGCCCTTCATCGCGTGCGGTGCGCGCCCGCGCATCGCAGTGCTGCGCGAGCAGGGCGTCAACAGCCAATCCGAGATGGCGGCGGTGTTCCACCTCGCCGGTTTCGAGGCGCATGACCTGCACATGACCGACCTCATCGCCGGGCGCGCCTCGCTCGAGGGCTTCCACGGGCTCGTGGCCTGCGGCGGCTTCTCCTATGGTGATGTCCTCGGGGCGGGCGAGGGTTGGGCGAAGTCCATCCTCTTCAATACGCGCCTGCGCGAGATGTTCGCGGCGCACTTCGCGCGCAGCGATGCGTTCGCACTCGGCGTCTGCAACGGCTGCCAGATGATGGCGCAGCTCGCGCCGATCATCCCGGGCGCGGCCCACTGGCCGCGTTTCGTGCGCAACCGTGTCGAGCAGTTCGAGGGGCGTCTCTCTTTGGTCGAGGTGCTGCCCTCGCCCTCGGTGCTGCTCGCCGGCATGGCAGGTTCGGTACTGCCGATCGTGGTGTCGCACGGCGAGGGCCGCGCCGAGTTCCGCGATGCCGCGCAGCAGGTCGCCTGCGATGCTTCCGGGACGGTCGGTCTGCGCTACGTCGAACGCAAGGGTGTCGTCGCCGCGCGTTACCCGGCCAACCCGAACGGCTCTCCGGACGGCCTCGCTGCGCTCTGCAACCTCGACGGCCGCGTGACCCTCGCCATGCCCCATCCTGAACGCGCGTTCCGCAACGCGCAGCTCTCCTGGCGTCCGGATCCGGCTTCTGCTGCGGGCGCTGGTGCGGACGAGTACAGCGGTTGGATGCGCCTCTTCCGCAACGCGCGGGTCTGGCTCGGGTGACCCGATACCTGCCGACAAAGCGCTGCGCAGGCCGCGGAGGACGTTGCGAGGCGCCGGAGGCGTCCGGACGACCCTATGCCGGGCTTTAGTTGTATCTTTACAACAGTTGTTGCATGGGCGAAGATCAATGGCGTATAGTTTGTTTCGTTTTCAAGTCAGGCGCGCGCCACCGAGGTAATCCGAGTGTGGCGGCGACTCCAGTTGTTCTTTGTTGGGAGGTTAAGGATGTATAAGTCACCCGTTTCTTTGGCGGTCTCCACTGCGATCGCCCTGTCAGCCTCGGGCCTGCAAGTCGCGAGCGCGCAGCAGCAGTCTGTCGAAGAGGTCGTCGTCACCGGTTCGCGCATCAAGCGCGAGAACATCGAGGCCGCAGCGCTGCCCGTCACGGTCATCACCCGTGAGCAGATCGAAGAGAGCGGCGACACTTCGGTCGCGGACTTTGTGCGCGACCTGCCTTTCAACAGCTTCGGCTCGGCTCGCCAGCGCTCGGGTAGCTCGGCCCAGTCGTTCGCGGGTGTCAGCCTGCGCGGTCTCGGTGAGGGCCGCACGCTCATCCTGATCGACGGCCGTCGCGCCCCCGTGGCGCCGAACGTCGGTAACGCCCAAGATCTCAACAGCATCCCGCTCGCCGCAGTGGAGCGCATCGAGTTCATCACCACTGGCGCCTCGGCGATCTACGGTTCCGACGCCGTCGGCGGTGTGATGAACATCATCACCCGCAAGGACTTCAACGGTGTGCAGATCTCGGTCGGTGCTTCCGATCCGGAGCGTGCCGGCGGTGCAACCGAGGAAGGCTCGCTGATCTTCGGCATCTCGGGCGACCGCGGCTCACTGCTTGCGGGTGTCTCCTACAACCACCGCGACATCATCTTCCAGCGTGAGCGCGATTACTCCGGCGTGCCGGGTGCTTCGACCTTCTCCAACAACCTCCTCACGTCGCGTCCGGCCCCGGGCACCCTGTACGGTTTCACGCTTCGCGCGTTCGCCGCGAACCCGACCTTCGGTTCGGCTGTGCCGGGCGGTTGCTCGGAACGCGGCTTCTACACCTCGGGCTCCGGTGCTGGCCAGCGCTGCTTCTACGACTTCGCGCTTGAGGGTGCCAACGAGGCCGAGGTCGGTAACACGGCCCTCTTCGCCCGTGGCCAGTACGAAATCAACGACGATTGGAGCACCTACCTCAACACCCAGGTGTCGCGGACCGAGTCCTTCGGACGCTACGCTCCGGTGCCGTCGTCGCCCTGGCCGGGCGGCGCTATCTTCCTCCCCGTGGGTTCGCCGAACCACCCGGCGGTCAAGTTCCCGACCGAGGGTTACGACGCGACCGAGCCGTATTTTCTGCGGCACCGCTTCGCCGCCCTCGGCAACCGTGACACCAACACCGATGCCAACAACTACCTCATCGACTGGGGTGTCGACGGCAGCATCGGTAACTTCGATATCAATGCCGGTGTACGCCGCACTGACGCGCAGTACTACGATTTCGGCCGCAACTACGTCGTGGGCGGTCTTGCCCAGCAGCAGATCGCCTCGGGCGCGTACGACATCTACAACCCGTCTGGTAACCCGCGTACAGTCCTCGACTCGATGATCGCCACGATCAACCGTGACGCGACTTATCTGTCCAAGGAGATGTACGCGACTGTCACGACCGACCTGTTCGAGATGGCGGGCGGCACGGCTGGCCTCGCGGTCGGCGGCGAGTACCGAGACGAGAGCTACCAGGACATCTACGACACGCTGTCTTCGTCGGGCCAGATCGTGGGTTCGGCGGGCAATTCGGCGTTCGGTGGCCGCCAGGTCAAGTCCTTCTACGCTGAGGCCGTGTTGCCGGTCCTGTCGAGCGTCGAAGCGACCCTTGCGGTGCGTCACGACAGCTACAGCGACTACGGTAGCGACACGTCGCCGCAGGTGGCCGTGCGTTGGAAGCCGATCGATAGCCTCACGCTTCGCGCCAGCTACGGTGAGGGCTTCCGCGCACCGTCGCTCGACATCACGTCGGCACAGCCCGCGTTCTCGGCGGCCACCATCTCCGACCCCCGTACCTGCACGGCCTTCGGTCTGGCGCCTACCTGCTCCACGCAGGTCACCACCTACTCCATCGCCAACCCGAACCTCGAGTCCGAGCAGTCGGAACAGTACAGCTTCGGCGTCGTCTGGGACCCGACCGACTGGGTGCGCGTCAAGGTCGACTACGGGAACATCGAGCTGCAGAACCAGGTATCCTTTGTGGGTATCTCGACCATCGTCCGCTGCCTCGAGCAGGGTACGGGTCTCTGCCCGAGCGGTCTCAGCTTCCTGCCTGCGGATGTGAACCCGCCGGTGGCCGCCAACGGCCTTGGTTTCGTGCGTTCGCCGGACGGCGATATCATTTATGGCCAGACCGGCTACGCCAACCTCGGCTTCACTGAAACGGATTTCGTCGACCTCAATGTCCGGTTGAACTACGATTTCGGCAAGGTCGGGCGGCTCTCGAGCGAGCTCCTCTACAGCCGTACACTCAACTACTCGGGCGCGTCGGGCGTCGACATCACCGACGACGTCGGTGTGCCGAAGGATCGTGCCGTGTTGTCCAACGTTTGGCGTTGGGGTGACTTCAGCCTCGGTTGGAACATCAACTACATCGCCTCGACCCGTTCTTCTCAGGGAAACTTGATCAACAGCGGTGGTACGGACTACGGCTACGCCACCCGGCTGCCGTCGTGGGTAACGCACGACGTGCAGCTCAACTGGGAGGCTCCGTGGAACGGCCGTCTCACCATCGGCGCTCAGAACGTGGAAGACAAGGATCCGGTGGTCGATCCGTTCGATCCGACGGGTCAGGGCTACGACCAGGCGTTGTACAACGGCTATGGTCGGGTGCTCTACTTCCGTATCGTGCAGAATCTCTGACCTGATCCGTCAGTCGTGAAGAAGAGGGGGGCGCAAGCCCCCCTCTTCGTTTGCACCACCATGACGAACCCCGAGACGATCCGCGAAGACGAGGAACAGCAAGGCCTCCGGCGTGCGAAACGCCGTCAGGCCTGGACCCGCTATTGGTCGCTGGGGCCGTTACACTCCCTTGGTACCACCTTCGCTGGCAGCTACGCCGACTCGATCGGCACGTTCTGGCAGCGCGAGTTCCTCGGCTGTGCGGCAGATACCCGTATCTTGGACATCGGCTGCGGCAACGGCCCACTGGCCGACATACTTCTCAAACTGCATCCGGAGTCTGGTCCGTCGATCTGCGGCGTGGATCTTGCGAATCCGGCACCGGCCTGGTGGTCGAAACTGCCGCTCGCGCAGCGCGGTCGCGTGGAGTTCCGGGGCGGGGTGGCGGTGGAGTCTCTGCCATTCCCGGATGCGGCTTTCGATCTGGTCGCCAGCCAGTTCGGCATCGAATACTCCGATCTCGGCCTTAGCCTCCCCGAAGTGCTACGGGTGCTGAAGCCGGGCGGTCGCATCGCATTCATGGTGCACCATGCAGATTCATTGCCCGTGATCGTCTCGCGGCATGAACTTCGGCACCTCGATTTCCTCGAGGCCGAGGACGGTTTCCTGCAGCAGGCTGCAGCCATGCTGCCGTATATGGCGCGGCTCGCCACGATGGAGGGTAGGGTCGCGCTGCAGGCCGATAACTCCGCGGCTGAGGTACGGCGGCGTTTCGATGCCGCGAAGGCAGCGCTCGATGAAAGGGCGGGGACGGAGCCCATCCCGGACGTGTTGACCGAGACGCAGTCTGCGGTTGCGGAGGCCTTCCGCAGCGCGGCAGCGGCGGGCGATGTTGCGTCGGGGCGCCGCGTGCTGCGGGTCTGTCAGACGCGTCTCGAGGACAGCCGGCTGAGGCTCCAGGATCTGGTGTCGAGCGGCCTGAGCGAGGCCCGGGTCACCGCGTTGCTTGCCGCGCTGCGCCGTCCTGATGTCACCTCAGAGGCCGTACCGTTAACGGTCAACGAGCACGTTTTCGGTTGGGCGATACGCGCCTGAGGCGTCAGACAGGGATCTCGTCGCGCACCGCGCCCGCGAGCCTGAACTTGGCGTTGAAGGCGACGGTGACGCGTTCCCGATCGCCGTTGTAGAGCCGGACTTCGTGCAAGAGCCAGGATGGGAACAGCACCAGCTGACCCGCCTTGAGCCTGAATTCGCGCGGGCCGTAGTTGTAGCCGCCTGTCATGCGCACCACTGCCATGTCGATGAACATGGTGCTGGTGGCCGAGGGGTTGACGAAGCTCACCATCCCGTTGCCTGCGTCGTCATCCGCAGCGTCGCCCGGATCGACGCAGTAGATGCCCGACCACGAGTGCAGAGCGTGGTTATGCAGCGGGAAGTATCCCCCACGACGAGTGATGTGGAACCAGGATTCCACCGCGATGTGAAGGTTCTGCAGCATGTCGGTCTCGTAGCCGTTGAGCTGGCCGATCGCGCGGTAGAGATTGCGGTAGCAAAAATCGCGCAGTTCGTGCACTGCGGCGTCTTCGGCTGCGAACAGCTGGAAGTCGCTCTCGAACAATTGCTTGCTACGGTTCACCATGGGCTGACGATTGGCGTAGGTGTCGCCTACGGCCTCTCGCGCGAGGAACAGTTCGCGCAGCCGCGTGTTCATGTCAGCCGGTGACGGGTGCGTGGCCATCGCGAAGGGTACTGCGAACACCGGCTCGATGACGAAACTCGTATCTTGAGGGTCGGTCATTGTTGTCCCTTGCTGAGTGCGGGTTTAAGCTGCGGATTGTATCTCAGTCACCCCTCTACCACGACCCACGGGCGCGCGACCATGCAGGGCATCGAGACCGGACGGCTGAAGGATGGCGCAAGAGCGGCGCAGGCGCGGGACGCCGCTTTCGGGGCGCTGCAGCGCCGCGACTTCACGGATGCCGAGGCCCGTTTCCGCGAGCTCGTCGACCGGCCGCGTCCCGACCCGCAGGACCACTTCGGTCTGGCGATGGCGCTCTACGAGCAGCAGCGGTGGGACGACAGCCTCGTGCAGTTGGAGGCCGCCTGCGCGCGCGAGCCGCGTTTCGTGCATGCCTGGCTCTACCAAGGCGTGATCCACGAGCTCGCGGGACGGACGCGCCCCACCGCAGGCGCCTATCTGCGCGCGGATCGCCTCATGCAGAGGATGCCGGCTGAGGCGATCCCGCCCGAGGTACGGCAGTTGTTGGCGAGGGGTTCGCGCTTCCTCGGTGAGACTCTCTACGGGGAACTCTCGACCGAACTGCAGCGTGTGGCGCGCGAGCATGGAGGTGCGTCGGTCGGTCGCTTGGAACCGGCGGTCGACATGTTCACTGGTCGTAAGCCGCTGCGATACGATCATCCGCGCTGGCGGCCCGGGCTCTTCTATGTCCCAGGTCTGCCGCCGCGCACCTTCTTCGAGCGCGAGGACTTCCCTTGGGCTCATGAGGTCGAGAGCGCCACCGACGCGATCCGTGCGGAGCTGCGCGAGGCGATGGCGCGCAAGAGCGGATTCGAGCCCTATGTGCAGCACGCCGACGGCACGCCGGAGGCGCGGGTCTGGAAGGGCGTCAACAATTCCACCGACTGGTCGACTCTGCATCTCGTGCGCGACGGCGCCCGGCGCGAGGATGCCATCGCCACCTGTCCGGTCACCGCGAGTACCATCTTCGCCGTGCCTGATCTGCATGCGGTGCCGGGTTATGGGCCGGAGATCATGTTTTCCGTGCTCAAGCCGAAGACACTGATCCCCTCGCACCGTGGCAGCGTCAACGGCCGACTGGTCGTGCATCTACCACTCATCGTGCCGCCCGACTGCGGCCATCTTCGGGTCGGCGACGACCGGCGCGAGTGGCACGAAGGGCGGCTGATGTTCTTCGACGATACTTTCGACCACGAGGCCTGGAACGGCAGCGACCAGCGTCGCGTGGTGCTCATTTTCGATGTTTGGAACCCGCATCTGACCCCGCCCGAGCGCGCCGCGTTCAGCGCAGTGCTCGTGACGACCGCTGCATTCGAGCGGGAACTGCTCGGCGAGCCTGTGCCACCCGGAGTTTGAAGCCATGCCCCACCTCTTCCGCCGCCTTCTACGGTTCGCGATCCTGTCGATGCTCGCTTTGGCCTTGACCGGGGCCGCGGCCGCGCGCGCTGCTGAGCCGCCGCCGGTTCCGCCTGAGGTGGTACAGGGCGCGGGACTCGACAAATTGAGCGAGGCCGAGCGCGAGACGCTCTACCGCTGGATCCGTGAGCGCGTGCCGCAGTCGGCGCCTGCCGTGGCTCCCGCCGTGCCTACCTCGACCGCCACTACCGTCGCACCGGTGGTGGCTGCGCCGGCGGCGGCGGCCACGGTGGTCGCCGCTGCGCCCGTCGCCGCGCCGCCGCAACCGGGTCCTCTCGATTGGGGCCCTGATGTCAACATCGAGACCCGCATCGTCTCCAAGTTCGACGGCTGGACCGGCCGCACCTTCTTCGAGATGGAGAACGGGCAGATCTGGCAGCAGCGCATGGACGGTCGCTACCAATACCGGGGCAGCGATACCCGCGTCAACATAAAGCGAGGCATGTTCGGGATGCACCGCATGACATTGGTGGACACCGGCCGTTGGATCGGCGTCAAACAGGTGCGCTGAGCGCCTCGATCATCGGTGCTAGCCGGCGGGCGTAGGGCGCCCACACCTTGCCTCGGTCGCGGCGTATCCCGTCGCGCATCATCACGCTAGAGGCCGTAGCCACTGCGTTCGTGCGCTGCTCGAGAGCGACCATCGTCGGCGTGAAATCGAGGCCCACAAAGCGCGCCATGCGTGTCGCGGTCGCGACCGGGTCGGACACGAGGTCGTCGTAGTCCACATCGAGGATCCGGTCGGGGAAGCGTTGGCGCCAATGCGCCATCAGCCGCTGGTATCGGTGATGATGCCGTGCGAAATCGAGCGGATCGTAGGAATAGGGGCAGGCGTGCGAGAACAGCGTGCGCAGGCTCGAAAAACCGACATCCACCGGGTCGCGTCGCAGGTGGATGAACCTGGCGTCCGGCAGCGCGTTCGCGATCAGGCCGAGGTTGAGGTAGTTGGAGGGGAGTTTGTCAGTGACCACTGGCTTGCCCTCTGCGCGCCAACTCATGCCGCGCAGGTAGTGCCGCCCGAGCGCCGGGAAGTCGATGGCGTGCCGCTGTGCGATGACCCGTGTATCGAGCTCATGCGGATAGTGCAGGCGGGTCACGCGCCGCAGTTGCGCACGGATATCGTAGGTTTCGCCGCCGCCCGCGACCGACGGATGGCCGGCAAGCACCTGTTCCGCCAGCGTGGTGCCCGAGCGGTGCAGTCCGATGACGAACACCGCGCGCAAGGAGGCGACGGGCGCCGCCGCTATCGGCGTCGCAGCAGCGGGTTG
Source organism: uncultured Pseudomonadota bacterium (assembly GCA_937920275.1). Taxonomy (GTDB): domain Bacteria; phylum Pseudomonadota; class Gammaproteobacteria; order Steroidobacterales; family Steroidobacteraceae; genus UBA964. The sequence goes on along the minus strand of CALGVD010000016.1, from coordinate 36,492 downwards.
CGGCCAATCTTCCGCTGCGAGCAGCGCATCGAGCAGATCACCGTATCGTCCGATCCCATCGCCCAGCAGCGCACGCTTGGTCGCGCAGGCTTCAGCGAGCGCCGCCCAGGACGCCTCGTGGTCACCTAGCTCATGCAGCTCGTTGTGCAGCGCGTAGCCGTACCAGACACGGTCCTCGACCGAGGTTGAGGCGGCGAGCAGCGAGCGCAGCCGGTCGATCCGCACGCCACCACCGGGCTGGCGCAGGCGCGACAACAGCCAGAACGCGCCTGCGTCGTCGGGCAGGATCGCGAGACACCGGGTGCAGAGTTCGGCCGCGCCCGCGAGGTCGCCGTAGAAGGTCTCGAGCGTGGCGAGGGCGTAGAGCGCCGGCGGGTTGCGCCCGTCCTTGGCCACCGCGGCATGCGCGTATTGGCGCGCCAAGGCGAACGCGCCGACGCCGGTCAGCACATGCGCGGCCTGTGCGAGCTGGGTGGCTGAGCCCCACATCGGCGGCGGCAATTGGCCGGCCACCTCGATCATCAGCCCCGACTCGCTGAGCCGGTCCAGCACCTGCATCAGCCGCAATGCAGTATGCGGGCCATCGATGTCGCTGCCGAGGGCTTTTGCGAGCAGCCGCCGTGCGGCGTCGTTGCGCCCCTGACAGAGATCGACATCGACCTGCAGCAGCAAGGGCAGTGCACCCCGCGGCTGCAGCCGCTGCAGGTCCAGCGCTTGGCGCGTGGCGCCCGCGAACGCCCCCGAAGCGAGCAGTCGGTCGAACTCCTCGATGGCCCCGGGGGCGATCACGCCGGACGCGTTCAGTTGACGGGTGTCGTGTGCTGATCGAGGAAAGCTAGCAGCAATTGGAACATCTCGACATTGTTCTCGGGGCGGACAAAACCGTGGCCTTCCTTCTCCTTGACGAACACCGTCTCGGGGACCTTTCCCGCATCCTTCATCTGACGGATCAGGAACTCCATCTGCTCGATGGGTACGCGCTCGTCCTTCGCGCCGTGCACCAACATCACGGGCAGATTCAGTTTGTCGATGTTGTACGCCGGCGACTGACTACGACGTTCTTCCTCGCTCTCGGGAAGCACACGCTTGAGGTAGTTGCGGCCGGCTTCACGCCTCGGGATATCACCCTTCTCGGTCATCATCGGCAGACTGTAAACGCCTACATAGCCGATGGCGCAGCGGTAGAGACCCTGCTCGCGCACCGGACTCATCAGCGCGGCGTAGCCGCCGTAGCTGCCACCGAAGATGCAGACCCGCTTCGGGTCCGCATAGCCCTGCTGCGCGGCCCAGCGCACGCCGTCCGTGAGGTCGTCCTGCATGGTCGTGCCCCACTGGCGGTAACCCGCCTTCTCGAAGGCGTTGCCGTAGCCGCCCGAGCCACGGTAGTTGACCTGCAGCACGGCATAGCCACGGGTCGCCATCGCCTGAACGTACGGGTCGAAACCCCAGCTGTCGCGCGGGCCGTGCGGGCCGCCGTGAACAAACACCACCATCGGCAGGTTCTTGGCGGCCACGCCGCGGGGCGCGGTGAGATAGCCGTGGATGGTCTTACCGTCACGAGCGGTGTACTTGATCGGGCGCATCGGTGCGAGCTGATCCGGTTTGAGCCAGCTGCGCGAGGAGACGAGGAACGTCGCGGCGCCTTTCTCGACATCGAACAGATAGTAGCTTCCCGGGTCGGTGTCGCTCGAGGCGCGGAACACGCGCAGCTTGCCGTCCATGGAAGCGTTGCCGAACTCGATATCGTGGTTGGGGAAGGCCTTGATGAGGCCCGCGAGCGCCCGCGCCTCGGGATGCGTCGGCTCCACGATCTTGGTCGAAGTGCGGTCCGGCTCGAACTGGACGGCGAGCAGCGTCTTGCCATCGCCGGTGGTCACGAAACCGTTGGCCGATGACACTGCGTCGCTCGCCACCTCGGTCTTCTGTTCGGTTTCGGGATCGAGCAGGACCACTCGCGAGGGCTCTCCTCTCTCGCTCGCCTGCATGTAGACGCGACGGTCGTCTGGGTGGAAGCCGATCGGCATGAGCGTCCGATCGCCGCCGTCCATTTCGGTCTCGTGGACGGTCACCCACTTATCGCCGTCGCGGCGCAGGGTGCGCATCTTCCGGTCTTCGTTGCCGCCGAAGGCGTAACGGACCTTGCCTTTGTTGTCGAGCACGAAACCGCCGAAATCGAGCGGAGCAGTCGCTTCATTCACGATGCGGCCGTTGCGGGTGTCGATCCTGAAGAGGAACGCCTGATCGATCGAGCGCGACATCCACAGCTGGCTCTCTTCACCCTCGACGCGACCGAGGAGCTGGTAGGTGTTGCCGTTCGGGATGACGAAGCGCTTGGAGCCGTCGATGTTCGAGGCATAGAGGTCGGGCGTGGCGACGCGTCGGTCGAGGCTGCCGAGCTTCTCTGCGACGCGGAACACCAGCCGCTCGTCGCTCACCCAATAGACGCCGCTGACGTGCTGACGCTCGCCGAAGTCCCAACGCGACTCGGGTTTGCGGCTGCCGATCTTGAGGACCACCATCGCCGTGCGGTCGGCCTCGGGGACGAGCACGGCGATGTGCTTGCCGTTCGGCGAGAGCGTGACGGTACCGAACTCGGCGGGACGGAACAGTGCCTCGAGAGAGACCGGTGCGGTCGCCGGCGTACCGGTCTGCGTGACGGTACCCGCTGTGGTCGGGGTCGCCGCCCATGCGGCGAGCGCCAAGAAGAGGGCGGAAATCACGGACATCATGGAATGGGGCATGCGGATCACCTCGTGAGTGGCTTGTAGCGGATCCGGTGCGGCTGTAGTGCATCCTCTCCGCGGCGCTTGCGATAGTCCTCGACATATTCTTGGTAGTTCCCCTCGAACCATACCACCTCCGAGTTGCCCTCGAAAGCGAGGATATGGGTGGCGATGCGGTCGAGGAACCAGCGGTCGTGCGAGATGACCACCGCGCAGCCCGGGTAGGCGAGCAGGCCTTCTTCCAGCGCACGCAGGGTCTCGATGTCGAGATCGTTGGTGGGTTCGTCGAGCAGCAGCACATTGCCACCGGACTTCAGCACCTTGGCGAGATGCACGCGGTTGCGCTCTCCGCCCGAGAGTTCACCGATCAGCTGCTGCTGCTGCGTGCCCTTGAAATTGAAGCGACCGACATAGCTGCGCGACGGGGTCTCGAAGTTGCCGACCTTGATGAGATCGAGGCCGTTCGAGATCTCCTGCCAGACGCTGTTCTTGTCGGTGAGCGATTGCCGTGACTGGTCGACATACGCGAGCTTCACGGAGGGGCCGATCCGCAGTTCGCCGGCATCCGGCTGTTCGGCGCCGGTCAGCATGCGGAACAGGGTGGTCTTGCCGGCGCCGTTCGGGCCGATGATGCCGACGATGCCGCCCGGTGGCAGCCGGAAGTTCAGATCGTCGATCAGCAACCGGTCGCCGAAGGCCTTGCGCAGGCCCTTGGCCTCGATGACGAGGTCACCGAGCCGATCGCCCGGCGGGATGTAGATCTCGTTGGTCTCGTTGCGCTCCTGGAATTCGCGCGAGGCGAGCTCTTCGTAGCGCTGCATGCGCGCCTTGCTCTTGGCCTGCCGCGCCTTCGGGTTCTGACGCACCCACTCGAGCTCGCGCTCGAGGGTCTTGCGCAGCGATTCGCGCTCACGCTCTTCCTGGCCGAGCCGCTTCTCTTTCTGCTCGAGCCAAGACGAGTAGTTGCCGTGGTAGGGGATGCCGTGGCCGCGGTCGAGTTCGAGGATCCACTCGGCGACGTTGTCGAGGAAATAGCGGTCGTGGGTGACCGCGATGACGGTGCTCGGGTATTCCTCGAGGTATTTCTCGAGCCAGGCGATCGACTCGGCATCGAGGTGGTTGGTGGGCTCATCGAGCAGCAGCATGTCCGGCGCCGACAGCAGCAGACGGCAGAGCGCCACGCGGCGCTTCTCGCCGCCCGAGAGCAGGCCGATCTTGGCATCCCACGGCGGCAGGCGCAGGGCGTCGGCGGCGATCTCGAGCTTGCGGTCGAGCTCCCAGCCGCCCGCGGCGTCGAGCGCATCCTGCAGCGTCGCCTGTTCCTCGAGCAGCGCGTTCATCTCGTCGTCCGACATCGGGTCGGCGAAGCGCTCGCTGATGGCGTTGAAGCGCTCGAGCTTGGCGAACAAGCCGCCGATCCCGAGCACCACCTCCTCACGCACGGTTTTGGTGGCGTCGAGTTCCGGCTCCTGAGGTAGGTAGCCGACCTTGATGCCGGATTGCGGCCGCGCCTCGCCTTCGATGTTGTTGTCGAGGCCCGCCATGATCTTCAGCAGCGTCGATTTGCCCGATCCGTTGAGACCCAGCACGCCGATCTTGGCACCCGGGAAGAACGATAGACTGATGTCGCGCAGGATGTGACGCTTGGGGGGCACGATTTTGCCCACCCGGTTCATGGTGTAGATGTACTGAGCCATGGCCCTATTATCGCCTGTGCTAGGCTCGACCGCATCATGTCCGAGGTCTTGGTCATCGCTGATGAGCGCCTGGCCCGTTACGGGTTCGGTGCTGGGCACCCCTTCGGCACCGACCGCCAGGGCGCGTTCCGTCGTGAGTTCCACAGCCGCGGCCTGTCGCAGCGCTGCCATCTCGGCACGACCCGCGAGGCCACTCCCGATGAGCTCGCGCTGTTCCATGATCCGGCTCACCTTGCCTTGCTGCGCGAGCGATCGCTGACCGGTCAAGGTTGGCTCGACGGAGGCGACACCCCCGCCTTCCTCGGCGTCTACGAGGCGGCGGCCGATGTGGTCGGTGCGACGCTGAGCGCCGCCGAGGCGATCATGGGGGCAGAGGCCCGTCATGCCTTCGTGCCGATCGCCGGCCTGCATCACGCAAGCCGTAAGGGGGCCGCAGGTTTCTGCGCCCTGAATGATTGCGGTGTCGCCATCGAGTGGCTGCGGGCCCGGTACGGGTTGCAGCGCATCGCTTATGTGGACATCGACGCCCACCACGGCGATGGCGTGTTCTATGCCTTCGAAGAGGACCCCGATGTCGCGTTCGTCGACCTGCACGAGGACGGTCGCCACCTTTACCCCGGCACCGGCGCGGCCGAGGAGACCGGGCGTGGCGCGGCGGTGGGCACCAAGTACAACGCACCGTTGCCACCCGGCGCCGATGACGCGGCTTTCGATGCCGCGTGGGGTCCCGCGCTCGAGCTTCTCGAGGCACAGCGTCCGGAGTTCATCGTGCTGCAATGCGGCGCTGACAGCCTCGCGGGCGATCCCCTCGCGCATCTGGCGTTCACCCCTGCGGCGCATCGGCGGGCGGCGCGCGATCTGGTGCGGCTCGCTGAGCGCTTGGGGCACGGCAGGGTGCTCGCCTTGGGCGGTGGGGGGTACAACCGGGACAACATCGCTGCCGGGTGGTGCGCGGTGGTGGAGGGTCTCCTCGGCGCGGGCTGATGTTGCGGTAGAATGACCGCTCACACGCCCCGAGAGCCGTCCATGTTCCCGAGCCGAATGACCATCGCAGGATTCGACCCCGAGCTCGCCGCCGCGATGGCCGCCGAGCGGGTGCGTCAGGAAGACCACGTCGAACTCATCGCCTCCGAGAACTACGCGAGCCCTCGCGTACTCGAAGCGCAAGGGTCCGTGCTCACGAACAAATATGCCGAAGGCTATCCCGGCAAGCGCTATTACGGCGGTTGCGAATTCGTCGATATCGCCGAGCAGCTCGCCATCGACCGCGCGAAGCAGCTCTTCGGCGCCGACTACGCCAATGTCCAACCGCACTCCGGCTCGCAGGCCAACGCCGCGGTCTACCTCGCGCTGCTCAATCCCGGCGACACCATCCTCGGCATGAGCCTCGATCACGGCGGCCATCTCACGCACGGCGCCAAGGTCAACTTCTCCGGCAAGCTCTACAACGCCGTGCAGTACGGCATCCGTCCCGACAACGGTGAGATCGACTACGACGCGCTCGAGCGCCAAGCCCTCGAAGCGAAGCCCAAACTCATCATCGCGGGGTTCTCGGCCTACTCGCGCTTCCTCGATTTCCCGCGCTTCCGCGCCATCGCCGACAAGGCGGGCGCACTGCTGCATGTCGATATGGCGCACTTCGCGGGGCTCTCGGCGGCGGGCGTCTACCCGAACCCGATCCCGTACGCCGATGTCGTCACCAGCACCACCCACAAGACGCTGCGGGGTCCGCGCGGCGGCATCATCCTCGCGCGGGCGAACGATGCGCTGACCAAGAAATTCAACTCGCTGGTGTTCCCGGGGACGCAAGGCGGGCCGCTGATGCACGCCATCGCCGCCAAGGCCGTCGCGTTCCTCGAGGCCCTGCAACCCGAGTTCAAAGATTACCAGCGCCAGGTCGTGGCCAACGCCCGCGCCATGTGCGCACGCCTGCAGCAGCGTGGCTATCGCATCGTCTCGGGCGGCACCGACAACCACCTGTTCCTGGTCGATCTCTCGGACAAGCCGATCAACGGCAAGGAAGCCGATGCCGCGCTCGGCGCTGCGCACCTCACGGTCAACAAGAACGCCGTGCCGAACGATCCGCGTCCGCCGATGGTGACGAGCGGCATCCGCATCGGCACACCCGCCTGCACCACCCGCGGCTTCAAGGAAGCCGAGGTCGAGCAGGTCGCCGACCTCGTCGCCGATGTGCTGGACGCGCAGGGGTCCGCCGAGGCTGTGGCGGCGGTGCGCGACAAGGTCACGGCGCTGTGCCGGCGGTTCCCGGTCTACGAGCCCTCGGGTCGCTGAGCGGCCCGCGGCGCTGACGGGGCGACACCATGCACTGTCCCTTCTGCGGCGACGAAGACACCAAGGTCAACGACTCACGGCTTGCCGCGGAGGGTCGGCAGATCCGTCGGCGGCGCGAGTGCCTCGCCTGCGGCGAGCGCTTCACCACCTTCGAGACCGCCGAGCTCGTGATGCCGCTGGTCATCAAAAGCCATGGCGAACGCCAGCCCTTCGACGAGCAGAAGCTGCGTGCGGGCATCCTGCGCGCGCTGCAGAAGCGTCCGGTCGAGCAGGAGAAGATCGAAGCCGCCATCGAGCGCATCGCCCACCGCTTGCGCGCGCTCGGTGAGCGCGAGGTGGCTTCGCGCCAGGTGGGCGAGTTCGTGATGGAGGAACTGCGCCACCTCGACGAAGTCGCCTATGTGCGCTTCGCGTCGGTGTACCGCAGCTTCCAGGACATCGAGGCGTTCCGCGACGAGGTCGACAAGCTGCGTACGCGCCGGCGGCGTGAGCCCCTCGCGGGTCAGTTGTCTTTGCTCGGCGGCGAGGCTGATCCCGCCGGCAAGGCGACCCCGAAAGGCGCGGTGCCCGTCGTCGGCAAGCCGCCGCGCCGCAGCCACTAGCGCCCGCCCATGATGGGTACCGCCTCCGATCGACGGGCGATGACGCGCGCGCTCGAACTCGCCGCCCTCGGTTGTCGCAGCACCCAGCCGAACCCGCGGGTCGGTTGCGTCATCGTCCAAGGCGAGCGGATCGTCGGGGAGGGCTGGCACCAACGCGCCGGAGGTCCGCACGCCGAGGTGTTCGCGCTGCGTGCAGCGGGTGAGGCCGCTCGTGGTGCCACGGCCTTCGTCACCCTCGAACCCTGCAACCATCATGGTCGGACACCCCCCTGCACGGACGCCTTGATCGCGGCGGGCGTACAGCGCGTGGTCTATGCGAGCGGTGACCCGAACCCCGAGGTCGATGGGTCGGGCGCAGCGCGGCTGCGCGCGGCTGGCATCGAAGTGTTGACCGGACTGATGGCCGCCGAGGGCGAGGCGCTCAACCTCGGGTTCTTCAGCCGCATGCGCCGGGGTCGTCCATGGCTGCGCCTGAAGCTCGCTGCGAGCCTCGATGGGCGCACCGCGCTCGAGTCCGGGGAGAGCCGCTGGATCACCGGTGAGGCCGCACGCGCCGATGTGCATGCGTGGCGCGCCGAGAGCGCCGCGATCCTCAGCACCGCGGCCACCGTGCTCGCCGACGATCCCGAATTGACTGCGCGCCCGTCCGACGGGTCTTCGCTGAGGGCAGGGTCCGAGGGCATCGGATCGGTCGTGGGCGCGGCCGGACTTGCGCCACGGCCGCCGCTGCGCGTGTTGCTCGATGCGCGCCTACGCATCCCGGCGTCGGCGCGGGTGTTCGCGGCCGAAGGCGAGGTGGTGCGTTTGGCCGCGGAGGGCGCGCGAGGGGACAGCGCGACGCCCGCCCCTGGCCGTATCGTCCCCTTGGGCGCCGACGCGGCAGGACGGTTGTCCTTGCCTGAGGCGCTCGCCTGGATGGGCCGCGAGGGGATCAACGAAGCCTGGGTGGAAGCCGGGCCGACGCTCGCCGGGGCACTGCTCGAGGCCGCGCTCGTCGATGAGCTCGTCGTCTACCTCGCGCCGCGATTGCTCGGCCCCGACGCCCGACCGCTCGCCCGGTTGCCGCCGCTCGCCCGGCTCGGGGACGCGGCGGCTTGGCAGGTGCAGGACTTGCGCCAGATCGGGTCGGATGTCCGTATCATGCTGCGCCCGGGCGGCTGAAGTCGTCCCCGCATCGATCGGTCGTCAAGGTTTTCAACATTTTGCTCAAGGAGAGGTCGGGCGTGTTCACCGGTATCGTGCAGGACGTCGGTCGACTCACCGCGCGTGAACCGCGCGGCGGTGATATGCGGTTGCGCATCGGTGTCGCCCGCCTGCCGCTCGAGGGCGTACGCCTCGGTGACAGCATCGCCGTGAGCGGGGTCTGTCTGACCGTGGTGGAACTGGACGCTGGAACCTTCAGCGCAGATGTCTCCAACGAGACGCTGTCGCTCACCACCCTCGGTGCCTTGGGCGAGGGGTCGCCGGTGAACCTCGAGCCGGCGCTGCGGATCGGCGATCCGCTCGGCGGGCATCTGATGTCGGGTCATGTGGACGGCATCGGCCGATTGCTCGCGCTCGAAGAGGATGCCCGCTCTTGGCGCATGCGCTTCGAGGTGCCTGCCGCGCTCGCACGCTATGTCGCGCGCAAGGGCTCGATCGCGATCGACGGCATCAGCCTCACCGTCAACGAGGTCGAGGGCCGCGAGTTCGGCGTCAACATCATCCCGCACACCTTCGAGGCCACGACGCTCGGCAGCGCCGTGCCCGGCCGCGCCGTGAACATCGAGGTCGATCAGATCGCGCGTTATGTGGAGCGCCTCGCGGGCGCGGGAGAGACAGCATGAGCTTGCGCAGCGTGGGCGGCACCGGCGACCTGACGGGCGGCGCGCCTGACAGCGGCTTCGACCGCATCGAAGACATCCTCGCCGATCTTGCTGCGGGTCGCATGGTCGTGATCCTCGACGATGAAGACCGCGAGAACGAGGGCGATCTCTTGATGGCTGCGGCCAAGGTGCGACCCGAGGACATCAACTTCATGGCGCGCTTCGGCCGCGGGCTGATCTGTCTCACGCTCACCCCCGAGCGCTGCCGGCAGCTGCGCCTGCCGCTCATGGTGAGCGACACCGACCGCGACCACCGGACCAACTTCACGCTCTCGATCGAGGCGGCTGAGGGCGTGACGACCGGCATCTCCGCCCACGACCGCGCCCACACGGTGCGTACAGCGGTGGCCGAGGGTGCGCGACCCGAGCACCTGCGCCAACCGGGGCATATCTTCCCGTTGATGGCGCAGCCGGGCGGCGTGCTGACACGCGCCGGGCACACCGAGGCGGGCTGTGATCTCGCCCGACTCGCGGGCCTCGAGGCGGCCGCCGTGATCGTCGAGATCATGAGCGATGACGGGACGATGGCCCGTCAGCCCGAACTGATGCGTTTTGCGCGTCAGCACGGACTGCGTATCGGCACCATCGCCGATCTGATCCGGCACCGCTTGCGGGCCGAGCGCTCCGTGGAACGCATCGCCGAGCGCAGCATCATGACCGCGCATGGTGCATTCCGCTTGGTCGCCTATCAGGACCATGTACATCGCGATGTGCACCTCGCCTTGGTGAAGGGCGATCTCGGCAGCCGTGGTCGCGATGGCGTGGCGCCGCTCGTTCGGGTGCACCTGCCTGGGACGCTGCGCGACCTCGTGGGCGTGATCGAGCCGACGCCGCGCTGGACGCTCGATGCCGCGCTGCGGCGTGTCGCCGAGGACGGCTCCGGCGTGGTCGTGCTGCTGCGGGGTGCCGAATCGCCGCGTGATCTCGTCGACGCGGTGCTCGAGGCGCCGATCGGCGAGGACGGTGCTGACGCCAACGCGGTCGCCCCGGTGTGGCGCACCTACGGCATCGGCGCGCAGATCCTCCGCGACCTCGGCTTGCGCCGCATGCGCGTGCTGTCCTCCCCCAAACAGATGCTGGGCCTCGCCGCTTTCGGTCTCGAGGTCGACGAATACATCGCGCCGGCTACGGAGTCCGTCGATGCGCGTTGAACCGGTCAGCAGCGCGGTGGGGCCCGCCGGGAGCGGGCTCGATGCGAGCGATCTGCGCATCGCGGTGTTCGCTGCCGAGTTCAACGCGGCCTTCGTCGATCCGATGCTCGACGCCGCGCGCGCCGCTTGGGCGCGGGCGGGCGGCGCCCCTGCGGCATTCGTCGCGCATCGTGTGCCTGGGGCGTTCGAGTTGCCGCTCGCCTGCCGCGAGGCGGCCCGGACCGGCCGCTATCACGCGGTGGTGGCGCTCGGCTGCGTGATCCGTGGGGATACGCCGCACTTCGATTTCGTCTGTGCCGAGAGCGCGCGTGGCCTGATGCAGGCCGGTCTCGAGACCGCGGTGCCGGTGATCTTCGGCGTGCTGACCGTGGATTCTGTGCCCCAGGCCGAGGAGCGCGCCGACGCGACGCGGCTCGACAAGGGCGGCGAGGCGGTGGCTGCCGCCATCGGCATGGCCCATACGCTCGCTGCGATCCGACAGGGCATCTGACATGGCACCTGACAAGCCTTCGTTCGATGAAGAGCCGTCGAACGGCGACCGAGCCGTCGAGGGCGCTCCGACCAACGCCCCCAAGCATCGTGCCGCGGGTGCCGCCGTGCGCGACCCGGGCTCCGCCGCCCGTGCTACCGCGCGCAAGCTCGCCCTACAGGCGATCTACCGCGTGCAGCTCAACGATGGCCCGTGGCAGGATCTCGTGAACGAGTTCGCCGATGATCCGGACATGGGCCGCGCCGACCGTGCGTATTTCGAGGTGCTGGTGCGTGGCGTGTGCGGCGCACGCGAGGCGCTCGATGCACAGCTCGCCGGCTGGACCGATCGTACGCCTGCATTGCTCGATCCGGTCGAGCATGCGGTGCTGCTGATCGGGCTCCATGAACTGCGCGAGCGTCTGGAGGTGCCGCGTCGCGTGGTGGTCAGCGAAGCGGTGCGGCTCACGAAGCGTTTCGGTGCCACCGACGGCCATAAGTTCGTCAACGCCGTGCTCGATCGCGCGGCGCACGAATTGCGTCTGCACGAGCACTGAGCCAGCGGACATGCCGCTCGGCGAGTTCCAGCTCATCGACCGCTTCTTCCGCGGCTGCGGCGCGGACCGCGACGATGTGCGGCTCGGGGTCGGCGACGACGGCGCGTTGCTCAGGACGCCGCCCGGCGATGACCTGATCGCGGTGAGCGACACCCTCGTCGAGGGCGTGCACTTCCCCCACGGCAGCGATCCGCGGTCGATCGGCCATCGGGCGCTCGCCGTCAACCTCAGCGACATCGCCGCGATGGGCGGTGTGCCGAGATGGGCGCTCTTGTCGCTGACCTTGCCATCAGTGGATCCCGCATGGCTTGCGGCCTTCGCGGCAGGATTCGGTGATCTGGCGAACGAGCATGGCGTCGCGCTGGTCGGTGGTGACACCACGCGCGGACCGCTCACGCTCGGTGTGCAGGTGCTGGGCGGCGTCGCAGCGGGGCAGGGCTTGCGGCGCAGCGGCGCCCGTCCGGGTGATGCCTTGTTCGTCTCCGGTCGGCCGGGCGAAGCGGCGGCGGGGCTCGCCTCGATCATGGCGCAAGGGCTCGCGGATCTGCCGGCCGCAGAGCGCCGCGTCCTCGAGGCGCGTTTCCTTTTTCCGCAGCCGCGCGTGGCGTTGGGCCAGGCCCTGCTGCCCCTTGCGAGCGCCTGCATCGACATCTCGGACGGCTTGGTCGGCGATCTGGCGAAGTTGGCGGCGGCGAGCGGCTGCGCGGCCTTGCTCGAGGTCGATGCCTTGCCGCGGCTCGCGGCGCTCGACGCCGTGGCATCGCAGCCGTATGCGCTGCACGGGGGTGACGACTACGAGCTCTTGTTCACGGTGCCCCAAGCGCGCGCAGCGGCGGTGATGGCGTTGCCGGATGTGACGCGCATCGGTGAGATGCGCGCCGGATCAGGCGTGACGCTGCTCGAGGGCGGTCGCACGCGCGCAGCGGCGCACGCGGGCTTCGATCACTTCGCCGGCTGAGCGTCGGTGTCCTTGTCGCGCTCGATCAGCGCGTAGGCCGAGTGGTTGTGGATGGACTCGAAGTTCTCCACCTCCACCACATAGGCCGCGATGCGCGGTTCACGATCGAGGCGCAGCGCCACATCACGGACCAGATCCTCGACGAACTTCGGGTTGTCATAGGCGCGTTCGGTGACGAACTTCTCATCCGGGCGCTTCAGGATCCCGTAGAGCTCGCTCGAGGCCTCGGCCTCGACGATGTCGATCAATTCCTCGATCCATACCGCTGCGCGCAGCCGCGCCGTGATCGTCACATGGGAACGCTGGTTGTGCGCGCCGCGCTCCGAGATCTTCTTGCTGCAGGGGCAGAGGCTGGTGACGGGCACCACGACCCGCACCGAGAGGGTCTCCTGATCGCCGCGCCGCACGCCGCTGAGCGTGGTGCGGTAGTCCATCAGACTCTGCACGCCGGACACCGGTGCGCGCTTCATCACGAACAACGGGAACTCGATGTCGATATGGGCGGCATCGGCTTCGAGCTTGTCGATCGTGTCCTGCAACAGAGCGCCGAGCGTCGTCACCCCGATCACGCGCTCGCGATGCAGGATCTCGACGAAGCGCGACATGTGCGTGCCCTTGAGGTGCTGCGGCAGGGCGACCGCCATGCTGAAGTGCGCGACCGTGTGCTGCAGGGCTTGCGAGCGGTCGTGCACCTGCACCGGATGCGCGAGGCCGCGGATGCCGACCTTGTCGATGGCGAGCCGACGCTCGTCTTGGCGCGATTGGACATCATCCATCACGGTGCGTACCGCGCCGGTGTCGGCGGGCGGGGGAGGGGGCGTCAAGGCGATGCTCCTTAGTTTTGGCGTCTATTGCGCAGCGACACGGCGCGGCGTGCCGCGCAGATCCTGCCACCAAGGTTCGATACGGCGGGCGAGCCCGACTGGGTCGAGACCGGCGGCCACGAGACAGTCGTTGCGGCTGCCATGTTCGATGAATTCGTCCGGGATGCCGACCAACTGCAGCGGGATCATCACCCCGGCCGCGGCGAGGGCTTCGGCGACCGCTGTACCGGCGCCACCGGCGACCGCGTTCTCCTCGAGGGTGACGAGCGCGCTATGGCGGGCAGCGATCGCCAGCAGCAGATCGGTGTCGAGCGGCTTGATGAAGCGCATGTTGACGACCGTGGCGTCGAGCCGTTCGGCGAGCTTGAGCGCGGGGCTGAGCAGCGTCCCGAACACCAAGAGCGCGAGCCCGCTGCCGCCTTCGCGTCGGATCACGCCTCGACCGACCGGCAGCGCCGTCATCTGCGCGACGGGCGGCGTGGCATCACCCACACCGCGCGGGTATCGAACGGCCGAGGGACCGCTGAGCGTGGTGCCGGTGTAGAGCATCTGGCGGCACTCGTCCTCGTCAGCGGGCGCCATGAGCACCATGTTCGGGATGCAGCGCAGGAAGGAGATGTCGTAGGCGCCTTGATGGGTGGCGCCGTCGCTGCCGACGAGACCGGCGCGATCGATCGCGAACACCACCGGCAGGTTCTGCAGGGCGACATCGTGTACGAGCTGGTCGTAGGCGCGCTGCAGGAAGGTCGAGTAGATCGCGACCACCGGCTTCAAGCCCTCGCAGGCGAGACCTGCAGCGAAAGTGACGGCGTGTTGCTCGGCGATCGCGACATCGAAATAGCGTTCGGGAAAACGCCGCGAGAACTCGACGAGGCCTGAGCCCTCGCGCATCGCCGGCGTGATCGCGACGATCTTCGGGTCCTGGGCCGCTATATCACAGAGCCAATCACCGAAGATCTGCGAGAAGGTCGGCCCGGCGGATCTTTCTTTGAAGATCGTGCCGCTCGCCGGATCGAAAGCACCGGGGCCGTGCCAGGTGATGGGATCCGCTTCGGCCGGCGCATAGCCCTTGCCTTTGCGCGTCACCACATGCAGGAACTGCGGGCCTTTGAGCAGACGCTGGTTGCGCAGCGTCGTGACCAGTGCGCCGATGTCGTGACCGTCGATCGGCCCGATATAGTTGAACCCGAGCTCCTCGAACAGGCCGCCCGGCAGCACCATGCCTTTCATGTAGGCCTCGGACCGGCGGGCGAGCTCCCAGGCGTTCGGCATGCGGCGCAGCGCTTTCTTGCCGGTCTCGCGCAGCGCCGAGTATCTGCGGCTGGAGAGGATGCGGGCGAGATAGTTGGACAAGGCGCCGACGTTCTCCGAGATCGACATGTCGTTGTCGTTGAGCACCACCAGCAGGTCCGCCTTGAGCGAACCGGCGTTGTTGAGCGCCTCGAAGGCCTGACCGGCGGTCATCGCGCCATCGCCGATCACCGCGACGACGCGCCGCGCCGAGCCCTGCTGTTGTGCGGCGACCGCCATGCCGAGCGCCGCGCTGATCGAGGTGCTCGAGTGACCGACGCCGAAGGTGTCGTAGGGGCTCTCGGAGCGGGTGGGGAAAGGCGCAAGGCCGTCTTTCTGCTTGATCGATCCCAAGCGGTCGCGGCGACCGGTCAGCACTTTGTGCGGGTAAGCCTGATGTCCGACGTCCCAGACCAGCCGGTCCTCCGGGGTGTCGTAGACATGATGCAAGGCCACGGCGAGCTCGACCGTCCCGAGTCCGGCGGCGAAGTGGCCGCCCCGCGTCGCGACGGTGTGGATGAGGTAGTCACGCAATTCGGCGCAGACCGCACCCAGCTCGCCAGCGGCGAGCGCGCGCAGATCCTGAGGGGAGTCGATGCGCGACAGCAGGGGCCAGCGGGACGCGGAAGCGTTCATGGGTGAATCTTACAAAAAAAGCAGACGGTCAGCGGTCGCGATGCATCAACTCGAACGGCCGACGACGAAGTCGGCGATCCGGGCGAGTTCGGCGCCTGAGCGACCGAGCGAGGCGATCGCCGACCGAGCCCGTGCATGCTGCGCTGCCGCGGCCGCCCGCGCACCCTCGAGTCCCATCAAGCTGGTGTAGGTCGGTTTGGCGTGCGCCGCATCGGCGCCGGCGACCTTGCCGATCGAGGCTGTGGTGCCGGTGACATCGAGGATGTCGTCCTGGATCTGGAAGGCGAGACCGATCGCAGCGCCGTACTCACGCAGGGCTGCGCACACGGGTCCCTCGAGTTCACCGGCCGCAGCCGCGCCCATCAACACGCTGGTCTCGATCAGCGCGCCGGTCTTCAGCCGGTGCATGGTCTGCAATGCGTGCAGGTCGAGATGATGCCCCACCGACTCGAGGTCGATCGCCTGGCCACCTGCCATGCCGAGGGTGCCGATGCCCTGCGCCAACAACCGCGACATCGTCAGGCGGCGGAGGGCATCCGCCCCATCGTCAGGGGTGCGGGCGAGCAACTCGAACGCGAGCGCCTGCAGGGCGTCACCCGCCAAGATGGCGGTGGCTTCGTCGAAGGCGCGGTGGCAGGAGGGTCGCCCGCGACGCAGATCGTCGTCATCCATCGCCGGCAGATCGTCGTGCACGAGACTGTAGACATGGATCATTTCGACCGCGGCGGCGGGATCATCGAGCGATCCGGGCGGGGCGCCGAGCGCCGTGCCGGTCGCGTAGACCAGTGTCGGCCGCAGGCGTTTGCCGCCGCCGAGCACGCTATAGCGCATGGCCTCCCGCAGCCGCGCCGATCCTGCCTCGGGCAGCTGCAGCGCACGCTCGAGCACCGTTTCGATGCGCGCAGGCCAGTCGTTGCCCACGGCGCTCATCAGGCGGGGCTGTGGTCGCCGTCGAGCTCCGGCTCACCCTCGGCCTCGTCGTCGAAGGGGCGGGCGAGCACTTCCCCGTCCCGTTTGAGCAGGATGTCCACCCGGGCCTGCGCGGCCTCGAGGGCGACTTGGCACTCGCGGGTCAATGCGACACCGCGCTCGAAAGCCTTGAGGGATTCCTCGAGCGGCAGCTCGCCGCCCTCCAGACGCTCGACCAAGGTCTCGAGTTCAGTCAGGGATCTTTCGAAATCGGGGGGGCGTTTGCTGCGGGTCATGCCTTGCTTATACAACAGCGACCAAACCCGCGGCGAGTGCAGTGAGTGTGGGTTGACGCTGCGGTTATCCGCGGCATAATACCGTTCCTTCGTTAGACCTAGTCTAATTCCGGCCCCAGGTCGACCACCCCAGGAGAGTGACCGTGCATTTGAAAGGCAGCCAGACCGAGAAGAACCTCAAGGACGCGTTCGCCGGTGAATCCCAGGCCAACCGTCGATACCTTTATTTCGCAGCCAAGGCCGATGTCGAAGGCTACAACGATGTCTCGGCGGTGTTCCGCTCGACGGCGGAAGGCGAGACCGGCCACGCGCACGGTCACCTCGAGTACCTCGAGGCGTCGGGTGATCCAGCCACGGGTCTGCCGATCGGCGACACCAAGCTGAACCTGCAGGCATCGATCGCCGGCGAGACCCACGAGTACACCGACATGTACCCGGGCATGGCCAAGCAGGCCCGCGACGAGGGCTTCGACGAGATCGCGGATTGGTTCGAGACGCTGGCCAAGGCCGAGCGCTCGCACGCCAACCGCTTCACGAAGGCGCTGGAGTCCATCTAAACGGCTCCACGGCGCGGTGCCGCAGCCTTCCCGGGTTGCGGCACCGCCGCCGTCGTCCTCGTTCCATGCTCGACCCCACGGAGAGGGAAGAATGAGCCAAAGCCACATCCCGGCCGGCCGCGAAGGATCGCTGGAAGCGCCGACCCGCCACCCGCTCGCTTGGCGGGATCCGTCGTTCTACGACGAGGCCGCGCTCGACAAAGAATTGGAGCGCGTGTTCGACATCTGCCACGGCTGCCGCCGCTGCTTCTCGCTCTGCAACTCGTTCCCCACCCTGTTCGACGCGATCGACGAAGCGCCCTCCGGCGAGCTCGACACCGTCGACAAGAAGGCTTACTGGGATGTCGTGGACCACTGTTACCTCTGTGACATGTGCTACATGACCAAGTGCCCGTATGTGCCGCCGCACCCTTGGAACCTCGATTTCCCGCACCTGATGCTGCGCGCCAAGGCCGTGAAGGCCAAGAAGGGCGAAGTGCGCTTCCGCGACAAGATCCTCGCGTCCACCGATGTGGTCGGCTCGATCGCCGGCATCCCGGTCGTCGCGCAGGCCGTCAATGCCATCAACAAGACCGAGACCGGCCGCAAACTGCTCGACGCCACGCTCGGTGTCGCGGTCGACGCGCCGGTGCCCGACTACCACTCCAACAGCGCCCGCAAGCAGCTCGCCGGACGCGAGCTCGCGGCGCCCGCGACGCCGACCGCCGAGACCCGCGGCAAGGTGGTGCTCTTCACCACCTGCTACGGCAACCGCAACGAGCCCGACCTCAACATCGATCTCGTCGAGGTGTTCGAGCACAACGGCATCCCGGTGAAGATCGTCTCGCAGGAGAAGTGCTGCGGCATGCCGAAGCTCGAGCTCGGCGATCTCGAGGCCGTCGCGCGCCACAAAGAGACCAACATCCCGGCGCTCAAGCAGGCGATCGACGAGGGTTACGACATCGTCGCGCCCATCCCGTCCTGCGTGCTGATGTTCAAGCAGGAGCTGCCGTTGATGTTCCCCGAGGACGCTGCGGTACAGGCCGTGAAAGCCCGTATCTTCGATCCCTTCGAATATCTCATGCTGCGCCACAAGTCAGGGCTGCTGCGCACCGACTTCGAGGGCGGTACGCTCGGCAAGGTCAGTTACCACGTGCCTTGTCACCTGCGCGTGCAGAACATCGGGCTCAAGACCCGCGACGTGCTGCAGCTCGTCCCGGACACCACGATCGATGTCATCGAGCGCTGCTCGGGCCACAACGGTACCTATGCCGTGAAGAAGGAGTTCCGCGCCGCGTCGGTGAAGATCGGCAAGCCGGTCATGAACCGTGTCGCCAAGGCGGCCCCTGACCACTACACCTCCGACTGCCCCATGGCCGGTCACCAGATCGAGACCGGTCTGCCCGAGCCGAAAGAACCGACCCACCCCTTGAAGCTGCTCCGGCAGGCTTACGGAATCTGAACATGCAGAAGCTCACCCCCGCCGACCTGATGACGCTCGAGCGCTATGCCCGTGAGCGCACGGAGTTCCGCACGCGTGTCATGGCCCACAAAAAAGCGCGCAAGCTCGGTGTCGGCCCGAACACCTCGTGGCTCTTCGAAGACCGTCTCACCATCCAATACCAGGTGCAGGAGATCCTGCGCACCGAGAAGATCTTCGAGCCTGACGGCATCGTCGAGGAGCTCGAAGCCTACAACCCGCTGATCCCGGACGGCCGCAACTGGAAGGTCACGCTGCTGATCGAGTATCCGGATCCGGCCACGCGCCCCGCAGCGCTCGCGCGCCTCAAGGGCATCGAGGATCGTTGCTGGGTGCAGGTCGCGGACTTCTCGCGGGTGTTCGCCATCGCCGATGAAGACCTGGAGCGAGAGAACGAGGAGAAGACCTCCGCCGTGCACTTCCTGCGTTTCGAGCTGACCGATGCCATGGTCGCCGCGTTGCGCGGTGGCGCACACCTCTCGGCGGGCATCGATCATGCGAACTATCCGTACTCGGAAGATTCCTTGCCGACCGCGCTGCGTGAGGCGCTGCTCGCCGATCTTGCCTGACGGACGGCGCGCGGGGACCGCGCGCGGTACAATGTGAAGATGGCGAAAGACTACGATGCCTCGGCGATCGAGGTGCTCTCCGGTCTCGATCCGGTGCGGCGCCGGCCGGGGATGTACACCGACACCTCGCGGCCCAACCACCTCGCGCACGAAGTCATCGACAACAGCGTCGACGAAGCACTGGCCGGTCACGCCGGTCGCATCGACGTCACCTTGTTCCGCGACGGCTCGGTCGAAGTCGCCGACGACGGCCGCGGCATGCCCGTCGACATCCATCCCAAAGAAAAAGTCAGCGGCGTCGAACTGATCCTCACCCGGTTGCACGCCGGCGGTAAGTTCGACGGGGCGAGCTATGGCTTCTCGGGCGGCCTGCATGGCGTCGGAGTATCGGTGGTGAACGCGCTCTCGACCCGCCTCGATTGCCGGGTGCGGCGCGGCGGTAAAGAGCACGCGATCGGTTTCGAATCCGGCAAGCTCGTCTCGCCGCTCGCCGTGATCGGCAGCGTCGCCCCGCGCACCACCGGCACCACCGTGCGCTTCTGGCCGGACGCGAAGTTCTTCGACACCGACAAGTTCTCCGTGCCGCAGTTGCGCCATACCCTGAAGGCCAAGGCCGTGCTCTGCCCCGGGCTGCGCATCACCTTCGCGCAGGAGTCCACCGGCGAGAAGGACGAGTGGTTCTTCGCGGGCGATCTCGGGGCGTATCTCGCCGAGGAGCTCGGCACCGCCCAGCGCATCCCCGCCGAACCCCTCACCGGCAAGCGCGAGCAGGACAGCGATTCGGTCGAGTTCGCGCTCTGCTGGGCGCCTGGCATCGAGAACGCCATCGCCGAGAGCTATGTGAACCTGATCCCGACGCCCGACGGCGGTACGCATGTCAACGGTCTGCGCAGCGGCACCGCGGCGGCGGTGCGCGAGTTCTGCGAGTTCCGCAACCTGCTGCCACGCGGCGTGAAGCTCTCGCCCGAAGATGTCTGGGACGGCGCACGGTTCGTGCTGTCGGTGAAGATCCGCGAGCCGCAGTTCGCCGGCCAGACCAAGGAGCGGCTCGCCTCCCGCGATGCAGCGCAGCTCGTCGAAGGCTACGCCAAAGACGCCATCGGCCTCTGGCTCGCGCAGCATCCGGACGCCGGCGAGCGCATCGCGCAGCTCGCCATCGAGAACGCCCAGGACCGCATGAAGGCCGCGCAGAAGGTCCAGCGCAAGCGCATCTCCGGCGGTCCGGCCTTGCCCGGCAAGCTCGCCGATTGCGCAGGCGATGACCCGTCGCGTTCCGAGCTGTTCTTGGTCGAAGGCGATTCGGCGGGCGGCTCCGCCAAGCAGGCGCGAGACAAGGAGTTCCAGGCCATCATGCCGCTGCGCGGCAAGATCCTGAACACTTGGGAGCTCGAGCCCGGCGAGATCGGTTCCTCGCAGGAAGTGCACGACATCAGCATCGCCATCGGCGTCGACCCTGGCGCGGCCGATGTGCGCGGCCTGCGTTACCACAAGGTCTGCATCCTCGCCGACGCGGATTCCGACGGTCAGCACATCGCGACCTTGCTGTGCGCGCTGTTCCTGCGGCATTTCCGGCCGCTGGTCGCGCAAGGCCATGTGTTCGTCGCCATGCCGCCGCTCTACCGCATCGACGCCGGCAAGCAGGTGTTCTACGCCCTCGATGACGCCGAGCGTGATGTCTTCCTGCACCGCCTCGAGGCGGAGAAGGTGCGCGCCAAGCCGCAGGTCACGCGTTTCAAGGGTCTCGGCGAGATGAACCCCTCGCAGCTGCGCGAGACCACCATGGATCCGCGCACACGGCGGCTGGTGCAGATGACGCTCGATGCCGCCGATGAGGCGGACAGCCTGATGGACATGCTGCTCGCCAAAAAACGCGCCGCAGACCGGCGCGAGTGGCTCGAAGAGAAAGGCAACCTCGCGCAGGTGATCGTCTGATGAGCGGACAGGGACCGGCTTTCGAGGGCATCGAGCGGCAGCCGATGCGCACCTTCACCGAGAAGGCGTACCTCGAGTATTCGATGTACGTGATCCTCGATCGCGCGCTGCCGGCGATCGGCGACGGCCTGAAGCCGGTGCAGCGGCGCATCATCTACGCCATGAGCGAGCTCGGCTTATCGGCCGTCTCCAAACACAAGAAATCCGCCCGTACCGTCGGCGATGTGATCGGCAAGTTCCATCCGCACGGCGATTCGGCCTGTTACGAGGCCATGGTGCTGATGGCGCAGCCCTTCGCCTACCGTTACCCGGTGGTGGACGGTCAGGGCAACTGGGGTTCGCAGGACGATCCCAAGTCCTTCGCTGCGATGCGCTACACCGAATCCAAGCTCACGCGCTACGCTGAGGTGCTGCTGCGCGAGTTGGGCGACGGCACGGTCGATTGGCAACCGAACTTCGACGGGACGCTCGAGGAGCCCACGGTGCTGCCTGCGCGTCTGCCGAATGTGCTGCTCAACGGCACGACCGGCATCGCGGTCGGTATGGCGACGGACATCCCGCCGCACAACCTGCGCGAAGTGGCCGCGGCCTGCATCCACCTGCTCGACGAACCGGACGCCTCATCGCGTGCGCTCATGAAGTTCGTGAAGGGACCGGACCTGCCCACCGGCGCCGAGATCATCACGCCGCGCGCCGAGATCGCGGCGATCTACGACAAGGGCACCGGCAGTTTCCGCGCCCGCGCCACTTACCGTATCGAGGACGATTGCATCGTCATCGAAACGCTGCCGTGGCAGGCCAGCGGTTCCAAGGTCCTCGAGCAGATCGCCGAGCAGATGCGCGCCAAGAAACTGCCGATGGTCGACGACCTGCGCGATGAGTCCGACCACGAGAACCCGACCCGACTCGTCATCGTCCCCAAAGGCCGCAAGATCGACGTCGAGCAACTGATGGCGCATCTGTTCGCCACCACCGACCTCGAGCGGAACTATCGCGTCAACCTCAATGTGATCGGCCTCGACGGTCGGCCGCGCGTCATGGGTCTGCGCGACATCCTCTCGCAGTGGCTGCAGTTCCGCATCGCCACGGTAAGGCGCCGCCTCGAGTGGCGGCTCGACAAGGTCGAGCGGCGGCTGCACATCCTCGACGGCCTGCTCGCGGCCTTCCTGAACCTCGATGAGGTGATCCGCATCATCCGTCGTGAAGATGAGCCGCAGCCGGTGCTGATGAAGCGTTTCTCGTTGAGCGAGATCCAGGCGGATGCCATCCTCGAGACCAAGCTGCGCCACCTCGCCAAGCTCGAAGAGATGAAGATCCGCGGCGAGCAGGCCGAACTCGCCGCCGAGCGCGACCAGTTGCAGTCGGTGCTCGGCAGCGAGTCCGTGCTTCGCAAGCTGGTCGGCACCGAGTTGGCTGCCGATGCCGAACGGTTCGGCGATGCACGCCGATCGAAGATCGTCGAGCGCGAGGCCGCCCAGGCCATCGATGAGACCTCGCTGATCGCCAACGAACCGGTCACCGTCGTGCTCTCCTCTGGCGGGTGGGTGCGCGCGGCCAAGGGCCACGAGATCGACCCGCGCTCGCTGCAATACAAAGCCGGGGATGTCTTCCAAGCCGTCGCCCGCGGCCAGTCGCTGCAGCTCGCCACGTTCCTCGACTCCACCGGACGCAGCTACAGCCTGGCGGCGCACACGCTGCCCTCGGCGCGTGGGCTCGGCGACCCGCTCGCAGGACGGCTCAATCCACCGGATGGGGCGAAGTTCACCGGCATGATGATGGGCGAGCCGGCGAGCCGTTGGTTGCTCGCCTCCGACGCCGCCTATGGTTTCGTCGCGCGCCTCGAAGACCTCATCACCGACCGCAAGGCCGGCAAGACCGTGCTCAACGTCCCGGAGGGCGCATTGGCGTTGCCGCCGGTGCCGGTCACCGATCCGAAGGGGCTGCTGTGCATCGCGGTCGTCGACGGCGACGGCGAGAACGGCCGTCTGCTCGTGTTCCCCGTGGCCGAAGTGCCGGAGATGCCGCGCGGCAAGGGCAACAAGCTCTTCAACATACCGGCTGCGCTCGCCAAGGAGCGAGCCGAGGTGGTGGCAGGCCTCGCGGTGGTGCCGCCCGGCGGCAAGCTGCTGGTCTGGAACGGTGAACGCAGCCGCGAGTACTCGGCGGCCGAGATCAAAGAATACATGGGCGCGCGTGCGCAGCGCGGCGCCGTGCTCACCCGGGGTTGGCGTGCCGTGACGCGACTCGAGGTCAGTTGAAGACGACGGTCTTGTTGTCGTTGAGCACCACGCGGTGCTCGAGATGCCAGGTGACCGCGCGCGACAACACCGCGCTCTCGATGCCGCGGCCGATCGCCTCGAGCGCGGCGGGAGAATGCGCGTGTGTCACGCGCTCGACCGACTGCTCGATGATCGGGCCTTCGTCGAGGTCGTCGGTCACATAGTGCGCCGTGGCGCCGATGATCTTCACGCCGCGCGCATGCGCTTGCGCATAGGGCTTGGCGCCCTTGAAGCTCGGCAAGAAGGAGTGGTGGATGTTGATGCAGCGGCCGGCGATGCGGGCGCTGAAGGCGGGCGTCAGGATCTGCATGTAGCGCGCGAGCACCAGCAGGTCGGCGCCGCTGTCCTGCATCAGCTGCAGGATCTGCCCTTCCTGGGCGACGCGGTTGGCCGAGTTCACCGGCATGAAGTGGTAGGGCAGGCGGTTGAATTCGGCGAACTCGCGCATGTCTTCGTGGTTCGAGACGACACCCACGATATCCGCCGGCAACTGGCCGCCACGCCAACGGTGCACCAGATCGTAGAGGCAATGGCCGAACTTCGACACCGCCACCAGCACCTTCGGGCGATGGCTGAGATCGTGCAGTTCCCACTTCATGTCGAAGCGCGCCGCGACCGGTTGGAGCGCCACCCTCAAGGCCTCGAGCCCGGGGAATCCCGGTCCGGCGGCGCCGAACACCACCCGCATGTAGAACATCTGCGTCTCGGGATCGTTGAACTGCGCCGATTCGACGATCGAGCCGTCGTGGTCGGCGAGGCAGGTGGCGACAGCGGCGACGATGCCCTTGGAATCCGGGCAGCGCAGGACGAGGACGAGGGGGATGCTCATGGCGAGATTATAAGGCGGGCCGCGCGTTCCCAGCAAAACGCCGAGTTATGGAGATAGATGCGAAAGTGTATATTGTGGAGATATACACGGATGATCGAATTGCCCGAGCCGCTCGCCTTCGACTGGGATGACGGTAACAGCCGTAAGAACGACCGGCACGGGGTCGGTGCGTTCGAGGCCGAAGAAGTGTTCTTCAATCAGCCCTTGCTGCTGCTCGCCGATCACCGGCACAGCGACGCAGAGCCGAGGTTCCATGCATTGGGCGCCACCCACGCCGGGCGTCTCCTGCACATCACCTTCACGCTGCGCGAACGCAGCACGCGGGTGAGGGTCATCTCGGCGCGTGACATGCACCATGAGGAGCGGACCACCTATGGACAAGCGACCGATGGATAGACGAGCCGACAAGCGCCTGAAACGCGTGCCCAAGTTCCGCAATGAAGTCCAGGAACGCGCCTTCTGGGAGACCGGCGTGCGCGATTCCACCGAGTATCTCGACTGGGGTCAGGCGACGCGCGCCGTGTTCCCGAACCTCAAGCCCTCGACGAAGACGATCTCGTTGCGTCTGCCACGACACCTGTTGGAGGGCCTCAAGACCGCCGCCAATTCACGGGATGTGCCTTACCAGTCCCTGATCAAGGTCTGGCTGCAGGAGAAACTGCTTCAGGCGGTGTCCAAGCCCGCCGCCAGCACCACTTTGGCCTCCTCGCCCGGCACCTCGCGCACGAGGCGCGGCACCAAGTAGCCGGGCAGCGCGCGCGCGAGCGCATCGACGATCGCGCGGCCGCGCAGCTCGTCCACATCGAAGTGCGCGGTGCCGTTCACCGCATCCGTGAGATGCAGGTAATAGGGCAGCACGCCGAGTTCGTGCAGCCGCTTGGAGAGCGCGACGAGCGTCGCGGCATCGTCGTTGACGCCGCGCAGCAGCACGCTCTGGTTGAGCAGCAGCGCGCCGGTGCTGCGCAGCCGGGCGATGGCTTCGACGGCGTCGCCCTCGAGCTCCTGCGCATGGTTCACATGCAGCACCACGGTCACGCGCCACGGCAGGCCCTTGATCCACTCGACGAGGCCATCATCGACGCGCGAGGGCAGCACGACGGCGTTGCGGGTGTGCAGACGGAGCGATCGCAGCTGCGGGATGTCCGCGAGCGCTCGGCTGAGCGACTGCAGGCGTGCATCGCCGAGCGACAGCGGGTCGCCGCCGCTCAGGATCAGCTCCTCGATCGACGGATCCGCGGCGAGGGCGGCGAGGGCGTCGTGCCAACGACCGGTATCGCTCTGCTGGTCCTCGTATGGGAATTCGCGACGGAAGCAATAACGGCAATGCATCGCGCAGGCGCCGGTGGCGATGAGCAGCGCACGGCCGCGATATTTATGGAGCAGACCCGGTGCTCGGTGCGCGTCGGCTTCTTGCAGCGGGTCGCTGCTGCGTCCGGCCGTGTGCTCAAGTTCCTCGGCCACCGGCAGCACCTGGCGCAGCAGGGGATCGGTCGGATCGCCGCGACGCATGCGCGCCACGAAGCTGCGCGGCACGCGCATCGGGAACATCCGCGCTGCCTCGCGCGCGGGGCCGACCCAGGACTCGGGCAGACCGAGCAGCGACGCGAGTTCCGCAGGGTCGGTCACGGCTGCCGCGAAATCGGCCTGCCAAGAGGTTACCGGCCGTGGGGAGGATGCGGCGGTCGGCTGGCGGGTGAGGGGGGTTGCGGCTATCATGAGCGCCCTTTCCGGGCCCGGCATTCTGGGTCACAGCGCACGAGAATCCAAGCCATGGGCAGCTACAACACCAGCGAATTCAAGTCCGGCCTCAAAATCCTCCTCGATGGCGTCCCCTTCGTCATCGTCGAGAACGAGATGGTCAAACCCGGCAAAGGACAGGCCTTCAACCGCGTCCGCGTGCGCAACCTCAAGACCGGCCGCACCGTCGAGAAGACCTGGAAGTCGGGCGACTCGGTCGAAGCCGCTGATGTCATGGACGTCGATATGCAGTACCTCTACCAGGACGGCGACTTCTTCCACTTCATGGTGCCCGACAACTTCGAGCAGCACACCGCGAGCAAAGAAGCGGTCGGCGATGGCGCGCAGTGGCTGAAGGACGGCGTCACCTGCATCGTCACACTCTGGAACGGCGTGCCGCTCGTCGTGACACCGCCGCCGCACATCGAAGCGCTCATCGTCGAGACCGACCCCGGCGTGCGCGGCGACACCGCGACCGGTGGTCAAAAGCCCGCGAAGCTCGAGACCGGTGCGGTCGTTCGCGTGCCGCTCTTCATCAACCAGGGTGAAGTCATCAAGGTCGACACCCGCAGCGGCGAGTACATCTCGCGCGCGAAGCAGTAAGCGCGCGACGCTTCAGCCCATCCAGCCGTCCGATCAGCCGAGCGACGCCACCAGCGTCGCCGCGATCCTCTCTAGCCCGGCCTGATCGGTCGCATCGAAGCGACCGAGGATCGGACTGTCGAGGTCCAGCACGCCGATCAATCCGCCGTCCACCGCGCGGATCAACGGCACCACGATCTCCGATCGCGACGCCGCATCGCAGGCGATATGGCCGGGGAATGCGTGCACATCCGGTACGAGCTGCGTGCGGCGTTCGGCTGCAGCCGTGCCGCAGACCCCGCGTCCGAGCGCGATACGCACGCAGGCAGGCTTGCCCTGGAAGGGGCCGAGCACGAGTTCCCCCGAGCCACCGTCCGCACCGTCCTGCGGTGACGGGTGAAGCAGATAGAACCCCGCCCAGTTGAGCTGCGGCAGCGCGGCGTAGAGCAGCGCTGAGGTGTTGGCGAGGTTCGCGATCGCGTCGCGTTCGCCCGCGAGCAGCGCGGCGAGCTGTGCGTCGAGCTCACGATAGCCTGCTGCCTTGTCGGTGAAGTCGGGGGCCGGGAAATGGCTGCTCATGCGTGCTCCGAAGGGAAGGCGATGATCTCGTCGATGTGCGTGGCGCCGGTGGCGATCATCACGCAGCGGTCGAAGCCGACCGCGACACCTGAACATGGCGGCAACCCCGCCGCGAGTGCGGCCAGCAGCCGCGGGTCGGCCGCCGACTCCGGCAGGCCGGTCGCGCGGCGAGCGAGGTTGTCGGCAGCGAAACGTGCCGCCTGCTCGGAGGCATCGCCCAGCTCCTCGAAGCCGTTGGCGAGCTCGATGCCGTCCGCATAGATCTCGAAACGCAGCGCCACGGACGCATCGTCCGGGTCGAGGCGCGCGAGCGCCGCCTGAGAAGCCGGGTAATGCGTGAGCGCGAGCCACTGACCATGGCCGAGCGCGGGACCGAGACGCGCGCCCACCAGGAAATCGAGCAGTTCGTCGCGCAGTGCCGTGTCGTCTGCGCGTGACGGCGTCGGTGCCGTCACGAGCCCTGCCGCTCGCGCCAGCGCCGCAAGCGCCGGCAGTGTCGCCGTGAACGGGTCGAGACCGAAATGCTCGTGGAACGCGT
The DNA here is from genome assembly GCA_937920275.1 of uncultured Pseudomonadota bacterium. Taxonomy (GTDB): domain Bacteria; phylum Pseudomonadota; class Gammaproteobacteria; order Steroidobacterales; family Steroidobacteraceae; genus UBA964. The sequence goes on along the minus strand of CALGVD010000016.1, from coordinate 9,163 downwards.
CACGGTAGCGGCGGCGGATCAAGGGTCGCGGTGCTCTGCCAGCCTTCGTCATCCAAAGATCGAGCAAGGCCGCGACCTCATCGACGAGCGTGTCCATGCGCCAGCCGCAGCGATACCACTCGAGCAGCGTGAACTCGGGGTTATGCAATCGGCTGCGCTCGTCCCCGCGCGCCACCCGGCAGAGCTGCCAGATGTCGCCGCTGCCTGCGGCGAGCAGGCGCTTCATGGCGTACTCGGGCGAGGTGTGCAGGAACATCGCACGCTCGCCCACGGTCGCCGGTACCGACACGAGGTGCCGGTCGGTGACCGCGGCGTTCACCAGCATCGGTGTCTCGACCTCCAGCATACCGCGACCTTCAAAGAAATCCCGGGTGGCGGTGAGGAGCCGCGCGCGCTCGGCGAGCCGTGCACGGGTCGCGCTCGGGCGCCACTCGGTCATCGGTGCTGCTCAGTCCGCGCTGGCGGCGCAGCCTGCGCCCGACAGACGGCGGCCGATCGTCTCGCCCATCCGCACCGTCTGTCCGGAGGCGAGCCCCGCACGCCACTCGATGGTACCGGGCGGGAACAGCAGGATCACGGTCGAGCCCATGTTGAAGCGTCCGACCTCCTCGCCGCGGGCCGCTGCGTACGGAGCGCTGCCCGCAGCCGGTGCGACCGGCAAGCGTTCGAGACGACGAGGTCGGCGCGGTGCGACCTCGCCGTGCCAGATGGTGTCCATGCTGCCGACATTGAGCGCGCCGATGAAGAGCAGCGCGTGATGGAGCGTCTGTGACTCGGTGCCGCCGTCCTCGAACAAGAGGTTCACCCGCTCGTTGCGTGCGAACAGGTTCGCGACGCCATCGGCGGTGGTGCGGTTGACGCTGAAAAGGCGCCCCGGCACGAACCACGCATCGCGCAGCACGCCGGGCAGCGCCATGTGGATACGGTGGTAGTTGTAGGGCGCGAGGTAGATCGTGGCGAAGCGTCCGCCGCGGAAACGGGCGACCCAGTCTTCGCGACCGGCGAGCAGCGCATCGAGCGTGTAGTGCCGACCCTTCGCCTGCAGCAGACGATCGTCCTCGATGTCGCCGAGTTCGCTCACCGTGCCATCGACCGGGCAGGCGAGGGCGGCGGGGTCGGTGGGCAGGGGTCGTGCGCCCGGTTGCAGTGCGCGCGTGAAGAACGCGTTGAACGATGCGTAGGCGAGCGGATCGCTGCGCACGGCATCCGAGAGGTCGGGCCTGAAACCGCGCATGAAGGATCTGATGAGCAGGTCCTTGAACCAGGGCGTCTGGCTGCGCGTGGCGGCATGCACGAGCCGCGAGATGCCATGCTGGGGCAGCACATGCTGCAAGGCGACGAAAGCGCGCGCGCCGAGGCTGGGCGAGGCAGAATGGGCATCCATGGCGAGATTATCCCACAAGCCTTCGCCGAAGCCGGTGAAGCCCCCGCCGACCGTCGCCGAGGCCTTACGGAGCGGTGCTCGGCGGCTCTCACGGGCAGGTCTTTTTTTCGGGCATGGCACCGACAACGCCCATGACGAGGCTGCAGCGCTGCTGTGGAGCGTGCTGCGGTTGCCCTGGCCGGTGACGGCGGCCGCCTACCGACGCCGTCTGCGGCCCGCGCAGCGTACCGCTTGGGAGGCCTTGCTCGAACGGCGGATCGCGACCCGCCTGCCGGCTGCCTACCTCACCGGCGAGACCTTCTTCGCGGGGCTGCCGCTTCGCACCGATCCGCGTGCGCTCGTGCCGCGCTCACCGCTTGCCGAGCTGATCGAGCAGCAGTTCACGCCTTGGATCGATCCCGCCCGGGTGCGTCGTGTGCTCGATCTTTGCACCGGCGGCGGCTGCATCGCGCTCGCCTGTGCGCACCACTTGCCGCTTGCGCGCATCGAGGGCACCGACATCTCGCGTCCCGCGCTGGAACTCGCGCGCGAGAACCGCCGTCGTTTGGGGCTTTCCCGGCGGGTGCGTCTCACGGAATCGGACCATTTCTCGGCCCTGGAGGGACGCGAGTACGATATCATTGTGAGCAATCCCCCCTATGTCGGGGCGCGCGAGCTGCGCTCGCTGCCTCCCGAATACGGGCACGAGCCGCGCTTGGCGCTGGCTTCGGGCCGGGATGGCCTCGATTCGGTGCGCGTCATCCTCCAGGAGGCCGCCCGGCACCTCACCCCCGGCGGCATCCTCGTCGTCGAGGTGGGGAACACCGAGACCCTGGTCCGTCGCCGCTGGCCGCGACTGCCGTTCATGTGGCTCGAGTTCGAGCGCGGGGGCGGGGGCGTTTTTGTGTTGACCCGCGAGCAGCTCACGACCCATGTCCGGTAACACCATCGGTCGACTTTTCCAGGTGACGACCTTCGGCGAGAGCCACGGGCCGGCGATCGGCTGCGTGGTGGATGGTTGTCCGCCGGGGCTCGAACTCACCGAGGCCGATTTCGAGCGCGACATCGACCGCCGCCGCACCGGCACCTCGAAGTTCGTGAGCCAGCGCAAAGAAGCCGATGTGGTGCGCATCCTCTCCGGCGTCTTCGAGGGACGCACCACCGGTGCCGCGATCGGTCTGTTGGTCGAGAACACCGACGCGCGCTCGCGCGACTACGACAAGATCAAGGACCGCTTCCGCCCGGGCCACGCCGACTACACCTACCAACAAAAATACGGCTTCCGCGACTACCGCGGTGGTGGTCGCTCATCCGCGCGCGAGACCGTGGTGCGCGTCGCGGCGGGCGTCATCGCGCGCAAGTGGCTGGAGCAGCGGGCAGGGGTCCGCATCCACGGCTACCTCAGCCGCATCGGCGATCTCGATCTCGCGCCGGTCGCGCCCGAGACCGCCTACGACAACCCTTTCTTCTGCCCCGACCCGTCGCGCGTCAAAGAATTAGAAGACCTCATCTGGAGGCTGCGCGAAGAGGGCGACTCCATCGGCGCGCGCGTCACCGTGGTCGCGCAGGGCGTGCCACCGGGGCTCGGCGAACCGGTGTTCGACCGGCTCGATGCCGACCTCGCTTACGCGATGATGGGCATCAACGCCGTGAAAGCGGTCGAGATCGGCGCCGGCGTGCGCGTCGCCTGCCAGCGTGGCAGCGAGCACCGCGATGAGCTCACGCCCGCGGGGTTCCTGTCGAACAACGCCGGCGGCGTGCTCGGCGGCATCTCGAGCGGGCAGGACATCGTCGTGCATGCCACGCTGAAGCCGACCTCCAGCATCCAGGTCCCGGGCCGCAGCATCGACATCCACGGCCAGTCCGTCGAGCTCATCACCACCGGTCGCCATGATCCTTGCGTCGGCATCCGCGCCACCCCCATCGCCGAGGCGATGATGGCCATCGTGCTGCTCGATCACCTGCTGCGCCACCGCGGCCAGAACGCCGATGTCCGTTCGCCGACGCCGGTGATCGCGGCGCAGGCACCGAATCCCTAAAGGAATCTCATCATGTCCCGTCTCTGGAACATCGCCGTGCTCGGCGCCACAGGGCTCGTCGGCGAGACCCTCATCAAGGTCCTCGAGGAGCGCGATTTCCCCGTGGGCGAGCTCTTTCCGCTCGCCAGCAGCCGCTCGCTCGGCAAGGGCGTCGAGTTCCGTGGCCGCGACATCCCGGTGATCGATGTCGAGACCTTCGATTTCTCCAAGGCGCAGGTCGGTCTGTTCTCCGCAGGCGGCGAGGTCTCGAAGATCTACGCACCGAAGGCCGCTGCGGCCGGTTGTGTCGTCATCGACAACACCTCCGAATTCCGATACGAGGACGACATCCCGCTGGTGGTGCCGGAGGTGAACCCCGAGGCGATCGCGCTTTACGCCAAGCGTCGCATCATCGCCAACCCCAACTGCTCCACCATCCAGATGCTCGTCGCGCTCAAGCCGCTGCATGACGCCGCCGGCATCGAGCGCATCAATGTCGCCACCTACCAGTCCGTCTCCGGTGCCGGCAAAGAAGCCGTGGACGAACTGGCCGCGCAGGCGGTGGCGCTGATGAGCGGCAAGGGGTCGATCAAGGCCAAGGCCATCGCCGCCCAGATCGCGTTCAATGTCGTGCCCCAAATCGACAAATTCCTCGATAACGGGTATACTAAAGAAGAGATGAAGATGATGTGGGAGACGCAGAAGATCCTCGGCGACCCTTCGATCCGGGTCAACGCGACCGCCGTGCGTGTGCCGGTGTTCTTCGGCCATAGCGAGGCGGTCCACATCGAGACCCGGCGCAAGCTCACGGCCGCCGAGGCGCGCGCCCTGCTCGTCAAGGCGAAAGGCGTCAAGGTCGTCGACACCCGCAAACCTGGCGGTTACCCCACCGCCATCGATGCCGCCGGGCGCGACGAGGTGTTCGTCGGTCGCATCCGCGAGGACCTCTCCCACGAGCGCGGTCTCGATCTCTGGATCGTCGCCGACAACATCCGCAAGGGCGCCGCCACCAACAGCGTGCAGATCGCGGAATTGCTGGTGCGGGAGCATCTTTGATGGCGCAATCGATGCCGTGTCGTCTTGGGTCGATGGCCTTGCTCGTCACTGCGTTGTGGATGTCGCGCGCCGAGGCGCTCGGTCTCGGCGAGGCCCGCGTCACCTCCGGTCTCAACGCGCCGCTGATCGCGGAGATCGAGGTCCTGGACGCCACACCCGCGGAGCTGCAGGCGCTGCGCGCCGAGATCCCCGCGCGTGATGTCTTCACGCGCTACGGGCTCGACTGGCCCGGGTTCCTGTCGACGGCCTCCGTCACGCTGCGTGCTGGAGCCGGCGCGGCGCCCGTGCTGGTGCTGCGCAGCGAACAGCCCGTCTCGGAGCCGTTCATCACCGTGCTCATCGCCGCGAACTGGGGACGCGGTCGGGTGCTGCGCGAGTACAACCTGGTCGTGGATCGTCCCGATGAGACCGTTCCGGGGCTCGCGCCCGTCGAAGTACGGGGGCCCACGGTCGACGCGGGTCGTGACGGCGCCATCGAACGCGAGGAACCGGTGACGATCGCCGATCCGCCGCCGCCGACGCAGCCTATGCGGCCCGCATCGCCCGAACCAACCCGCGCGGCTTCCGCTGCCGCAGGCAGCATCGAAGTCCGTCGTGGCGATACCCTGAGCCGCATCGCCGAGGGCGTCGCACAACGGTCGGGGGTCACCCGCGCCCAAGCGCTCGTCGGCCTCTACCAAGCCAATCCCGAGGCCTTCGGCGCGAGCATGAACGATCTGCGTGCCGGGGCGGTGCTGCGGATCCCGGATGCCGCCGAGCTCGAGGCCTTGCCGCCGATGTTGGTGGCGCGCGAGGTCGACCGCGCCATCAAAGATTGGCGGCAACGCGGCGGCCTGCCCACGCGTGTCGCCGATCCGGGCGGGCGCCTGCGTCTGGTCGCGCCGAGCGAGGTCACCGTCGGCACAGGCGGTGGCGCGATCGTCCCGACCGGTTCCGGTGCGGGGTCTGCGGCGGCCGGTCGCGGCGAAGAGACCGTCGAGCAGCGTCTCGCCCGCATCGAGGCGGAATTGATCGAGAAGCAACGCCTGCTTGAAGTGACCTCCTCGCAACTTGCCGAACTGCAAGCCCGTGCGGCGGAGGCACCGCTGGCGGCGGATGCGGGCGCCCTCGGTGCGCTCCGCGGACTGCTCGGCAAAGCCTGGTGGCTGTGGTTCCTCGCCGCCGCCGGCGCCGCAGTCGCTGCGTATTTGTTCATCGGTGCGCGCCGCCGTGCAGCCGCAGCCGAATCCGAGCTCGATGCGTACATGCGGGTGCGGGTCGCGCCCACCCCAGCACCAGCCGTCGAGGTCGCCGCGTGGTCCACTTCGGCGCCGGCTCCGGCCGCGACGCCATCGTCGACGCCGACGCCGGTCGGTGAGACCACCGATCTCTTGGAAGATCCCGAGGGCGATCCGCCCATGCCGGATGAGTCCGGCAACAAGCTCGATCTCGCGCGCGCCTTCATCGAGATGGGCGATGTGGCGGCAGCGCGGATGGAACTCGAGCAAGTGCTGGCCCGTGGCGATGAGACGCAGCGCGAGGATGCGCGTCGATTGCTCGACGTCCTGCACTGAGGTCTCGTCGTGACCTCCGCGGCGGTACCCGCCCATCGATGGGCGCTCGGCGTGGAGTACGACGGCACCCACTATTGCGGCTGGCAACAGCAGCCCGGTCGTCGCACCGTCGAGGGTGAGTTGACCGAGGCGATCGGCCATGTCGCCGACCATGCGGTCGATCTGTGCTGCGGCGGGCGTACCGACGCCGGTGTGCATGCGCTCGGACAAGTGGTGCATTTCGACACGACCGTCGTCCGCAGTGCCCGCGCCTGGGTGCTCGGTGTCAACGCCAACCTCGGTCGACAGACCAGCATCGTCTGGGCCCGGCCCGTGGCCGATTTCTTCCATGCGCGGTTCACCGCGCAGCGCCGCCACTACCGGTACACGATCCACAACCGCAGCGCGCGCTCCGCGCTGCTGGCCGGGCGTGTGGCTTGGGTGCAGACGCCGCTCGATGTCGCGGCGATGCAGGCGGGCGGTGCCTGCCTCGTCGGTGAGCACGACTTCAGTGCGTTCCGCGCCGCAGAGTGCCAGTCGCGCTCGCCGATCCGCCGGCTCGAATCGTTGCGGGTGCAGCGCGACGGCGAGCTCGTCCACATCGATGTCGCCGCCAACGCCTTCCTGCACCACATGGTCCGCAACATCGCGGGACTCCTGATCGAGGTGGGCCGTGGCGTGCGCCCCCCGTCGGTCGTGCATGAACTTCTGGTCGGCCGGGATCGCCGGGCCAACGCGCCCACCGCCGTGGCGGAGGGTCTTTGCCTGCGGGCGATCGACTACCCGGCGGCGTTCCGACTGCCGCATCCGGTATAGTCTTCCGTCATGGCTTGGTTCGAGAACATCGTCCCGTCACGCATCAAGACCGAGCGGCGTTCGCGCTCGGTCCCGGAAGGCTTGTGGATCAAGTGCACCGCCTGCGACGCGCCGCTCTACCGCGCGGAGCTCGAGCGCAACCTGCATGTCTGCCCGAAGTGCGGCCACCACATGCGGATCGGCGCGCGGGAGCGCCTGCAGCGGTTCCTCGATCCCGACACCGGCACCGAGATCGGCGCCGGCATCCGTCCCGAAGATCCGCTGCGTTTCCGTGACAGCAAGCGCTACAAAGACCGGCTGAGCGCCGCCCAAAAGAACACCGGTGAGCAGGATGCGCTGGTGGTGCTCGCCGGAGCGCTCGAGGGCATGCCGATCGTGTCCTGTGCCTTCGAATTCCAGTTCCTCGGCGGCTCGATGGGGTCGGTGGTGGGCGAGCGGTTCCGCCGGGCGGTCGACCACGCGATACGCGAGCGCTGCCCCTTGGTGTGTTTCTCGGCGAGCGGCGGCGCGCGCATGCAAGAGGCGTTGTTCTCGCTGCTGCAGATGGCGAAGACCAGCGCGGCGCTCGCCGATCTCGCCGCCGAAGGCCTGCCGTTCATCTCGGTGCTGACCGACCCCACCACCGGCGGGGTGTCGGCGAGCCTCGCCATGTTGGGGGACCTGAATGTCGCCGAGCCGCGCGCGCTCATCGGCTTCGCCGGTCCGCGCGTGATCCAACAGACCGTGCGCGAGACCCTGCCCGAAGGTTTCCAGCGCAGCGAATTCCTGCTCGACCACGGCGTCATCGACCTGATCATCGATCGGCGACAGATGCGCGAGCGCTTGGCGCAGACGCTGCGTATGCTGATGGGCCGACCGTCCACGGTCGCCTATCCGATGCCCCCGTCCGATGCGAACGCTGGCTGACTGGCTCGCGCACCAACAGGCGCAGCACACCCGCGACATCGACCTTGGACTCGAGCGTGTCGGTGCGGTGGCGCAGCGGCTCGGCGTGCTGCCCTATCCGATCCCCGCGGTGATCGTCGGCGGCACCAACGGCAAGGGCTCCACCACGGCTTTTCTGACCTCGCTCGGTCGTGCGGCCGGCCTGAAGGTCGGCACCTACACCTCGCCGCACCTGCAGCGTTACAACGAGCGCATCGCGATCGATGGCGAACCGGTCGCGGACGCCGCCTTGGTCGAGGCCTTCGAGGTCATCGAATCGGTCCGCGGCGAGACGCCGCTGACTTTCTTTGAATACGGCACGCTCGCGGCGCTGCAGATCTTTTGTTCGCAAGCGGTCGATCTAGCCGTGCTCGAGGTGGGGCTCGGTGGTCGGCTCGATGCGACCAACCTCGTCGATGCAGAGGTCGCGGTGCTGTGTTCGGTCGGGCTCGACCATACCGATTGGCTCGGGCCGACCCGCGAACATATCGGCCGCGAGAAGGCCGGCATCTTCCGTGCCGGGCGGCCAGTCGTGCTCGGCAGCGCTGATATGCCGAAGAGCGTGCACGAATACATCGCCGCGCTGGGCTGCGAGGCCGTCTGGCCCGGCGAGGGCTACGAGATCGAGACAGTGCTCGCAGGGCTGCCCGCGCTCGGCTTGTCGGGTCCGATCCAGCGCGGGAATGCGGCCGCGGCCTTGGTCGCCTTCCGGGCGTTGGTGCAGCGGCAGCCCGCGTTGGCGCACCGACGCGTGCTGGACACCGCTTGGGCGGGTGAGGGCTTGAGCAAGGCTCGGCTGCGTGGACGCTTCCAACGGCTCGCCGCGGTGTCGCCGGGCGGGCCCGAGTGGATCCTCGATGTCGCCCACAACGAGGACTCCGCGAGGACGTTGGCCGAGTCTTTGGCGGCGCTGCCCTGCAGCGGCCGCACCTGGGCGGTCGTCGGCATCCTGGCTGACAAGGATGCCGCGGCGATCGGTCGCGTGCTCGCCTCGAGCATCGACGGCTGGGTCCTCTGCGGGATCGCTGGTGACCGCGGGGTCGATGCCGAAACGCTGCGCGGGCGCTTGCCGTCCGCTTGTCGCAGCGTCGCCCTCGCACCCGACATCGGCCACGGCTGTGCGACGGCGGCAGCGCTGGCGAGCGCCGGCGACCGGGTGGTGGTGTTCGGCTCCTTCCATGCCGTAGGGCCTGCGCTCGACTGGCTCGGTCTATAATCGACTGCTTGGACACCGCACTTCGCAATCGCCTCACGGGCGCCGTCATCCTCGTGCTGTTGGCCGTGCTGCTGCTGCCCGAATTGCTGACGGGCGCCGGTGGCACCGCCACCCGAACGCCATCACCCGCAGGCGGCACGCCTGTGGGAGACGCGCCAGAGGGAGACGCGCCCCTGCAGACGCTACAGATCGACCTCTCGGGCACCGCGCGCGGTCCGGCAGGGTCCGCGCTCCCGCC
>CALGVD010000015.1 GCA_937920275.1 uncultured Pseudomonadota bacterium | reverse complement strand
CCAGCTTGACGGCACCCCCCTTCGGCGCGGGTTTGACACCGGCCTTGGTCTTCTTGGTGGCGATGGGCTTGGCGGCAGGCTTGGATTTCTTGACCATGATTCCTCAAGCCCGGGCGATGGCCGGGCGAACGCTCAGTCGGTCGATGGATGACGGGCGGTTTGAACAAAGGGAACCGGTAATTATACCCAAAACCCGGGGTTTCAGGTAGTCGGTCGGATGCCCTTTTGTCCTGCCAACAGCCCTTGAAGTTCCTGCCGTTCCAACGGGCTCAGGGCGCCGTCCCGCTCGCGCTCGAGGAGGCTGTCGAGCCGTCGCCGCCCCCCTTCTCGCTGCATCCGCTCCAAAGCGGTCTGCAGCTCCCGCAGTGCGGCATCCTCGCCCGCCATCAACGATTCGGCGGTCGCCAAACGGGCGAGCCGCTCGGCTTCGGGGCGGTCGCGCCACCGCTCGAGCAGCTGTGCGGTGGTCGTGATGGGCTGCGCCCTCAGATCGACGATCAGGGCGCGCAGGATGTCTGCGCCCGGCTCTTGCAGCGTCTCAAGCGCCGCAAGGTGGGTTGAATCGAGCCGTGTCGCGATGCGGGGGTGATGGACGAGCCCTTGCACCGCTTGGCGCATCAGGTTGCCCCGTCCTGCGCTTTGTCCAGTCTTGGCGGTAGCGCGTGGACCGCCGCCCTGAGGGGTGCCGCGGCCTGTTGCGTCCCGTCCGCCGCCGCCCCCTGGCGACGGCGCGTCAGCGCTCTCCCAGAGGCTGCGGAGCCGCGCAGCCGGCAGCCGGATGGCTTCGGCGAGGCGTTCGACCAGGAGTTCGCGATAGACGCCATCGGGGACTTTGGCGACCAAGGGCCGCGCCAGCTCGGCGAAGCGCGCACGGCCGTCGGCATGCGTGAGGTCCGCCTGTGAGGCGATCTCTTGCACCAGGTACTCGGAGAGCGGCAGCGCACCCTCGAGACGCGCTTCGAAGGCCTCGCGGCCCTCGGCGCCGACCAAAGAATCCGGATCCTGACCATCCGGCAGGAACAGGAACTTCAGCTGTCGGCCCTCACGCGCCTCGGGCAGGGCGTTGTTGAGCGCACGCCAAGCGGCGGCGCGTCCCGCGCGGTCGCCGTCGAAGGCGAACACCATCTCGGGCACGAGCCGGAAGGCGCGCTTCAAATGCTCGGGCGTGGTCGCGGTGCCGAGCGTCGCGACCGCGTAGGTGATGCCCGCCTGGTGCAGGCGCACCACATCCATGTAGCCCTCGACCACCATCAGGCGCTTGAGCGGCGTACGCGATTGGCGCACTTCGTAGAGGCCGTAGAGTTCGCGGCCTTTGTGGAACAGCGTCGTCTCCGGGGAATTGAGGTACTTCGGCTCGCCTTGGTCGATGATGCGGCCGCCGAAGGCGATCACCCGGCCCCGCGCATCGCGGATCGGGAACATCAGCCGGTCGCGGAAGCGGTCGTAATGGCGTTCACCGCCGCCGCCGGCACCGCCTTCGCGCTCGATCACGAGGCCGCAGGCGGCGAGCGGCTCCGCGGGTCCGAAGCGGCGCAGCACATCGTTCCAGGAGTTCGCCGAGTAGCCCACCAGAAACCGATCGAGGGTCTCAGGCGTCAATCCGCGCTGCTCGCCGGCGTAGCGTGACGCCCGCGGTTCGGCGCGCAACAGCGACTGCCAATGTACGGCGACCTTGCCCATGAGGGCTGCGAGATCGGCGTCGTCGCGGCTGCGACCATCGTCGGGACGCGCCTCGCGCGGGATCTCTACACCGGCTCGCGCTGCGAGTTCCTCGACGGCCTCCGGGAAGGTGAGACGGTCGTGGTTCATGAGGAAGCCGAGCACGGTGCCATGCGCGCTGCAGCCGAAGCAGTGGTAGAACTGTTTGTCGGGGCTCACCCAGAACGAGGGCGTCTTCTCGCCGTGGAAGGGGCAGCAAGCCTTGTACTCGCGTCCTGATTTCTTGAGCGTCACGCGAGCGCCGATCAGCTCGACGATATCGGTACGAGCGACCAGGTCGTCGATGAAGGACTGTGGGATGCGCCCGCTCATGGGCGATGAGGATAACCGCCGGCCGTCAGGCCGTGGCGAGCTTCGACTTGATGAGGCCGCTCGCGACGCCCATGTCGGCGCGGCCGGCCGCGCGGGCCTTCACGAGCGCCATGACTTTGCCCATGTCCTTGACCGTGACGGCGCCGCTCTCGGCGATCGCCGCGGCGACGAGCGCTTCGAGCTCGGCGGGGGCGAGTTGTTCGGGCAGATAGCCCTGCAACAGGGTGATCTCGGTGATTTCCTTGGCAGCGAGGTCGGCGCGACCGCCCGCTTCGAACTGGGTGATGGCTTCGCGCCGCTGCTTGATCATCTTCTCGAGGACGGCGGTGACCTGCGCGTCGTCGAGCACGATCCGCTCATCCACCTCGCGCTGCTTGATGGCAGCCTGAAGCATGCGGATCTGTCCGAGGCGCTCCTTTTCACCGGAGCGCATCGCAGATTTCATGTCCTCAGTGATGCGCTCCTTGAGCGACATCGTCTTGCCTGAGGTCTCGGTCAACGAGCGCGCGCGATGCGCGGACCCGTACGCTTGACCGCGCGCTTGACGGCGGCGGCCTTCTTGCGCTTCCGCTCCTGCGTCGGCTTCTCGTAGAATTCCCGGCGGCGCAGATCGGTCAGCACGCCCGCCTTTTCACAGGCGCGCTTGAAACGCCGCAGGGCAGCATCGAAATATTCATTTTCACGGACACGAACGCTCGGCATCTGAAACCTCAAGTCCTTGAATAGAAAGGGAAATCGAACTGACCTCCCAAGAATCCCGCAGAAGCAGGGTCGTGGAGTCTAATGACCCCGGAGCCAAAAGGCAAAATCTGACCCTCCCCATGCGCATCCTCGCCCTCGAATCCTCCTGCGACGAATCTGCCGTCGCCGTCCTTGATGACGGCCGGGGCCTGCTGTCGCATGTGCTGCATTCCCAAGTGGATCTGCACCAAGCCTATGGCGGGGTGGTCCCTGAATTGGCCTCGCGCGACCATGTGCAGCGCTTGTTGCCGCTGGTCGAGCGGGCCTTGGCCGAAGCCGGTACCTGCGCAGATGAACTCGATGGCGTGGCGTACACCGCCGGACCGGGGCTGATCGGCGCGCTGTTGGCGGGCGCCGCGCTCGCGAGGTCGCTGGGCTTCGCATGGGGATTGCCGACCCTCGGCGTCCATCATCTCGAGGGTCACCTGCTCGCGCCGCTGCTCGAGCCCGACCCGCCGACTTTCCCGCACCTCGCGTTGCTCGTGTCCGGTGGTCATACGATGCTGATCGAAGCGCGCGGGCTCGGCGACTACACGCTGCTCGGTGACACCCGTGACGATGCCGCCGGCGAGGCGTTCGACAAGAGCGCGAAATTGCTCGGTCTGCCCTACCCGGGCGGACCGCATCTCGCCCGGTTGGCTGAGCGGGGCCGAGCGGGGCGGGTGGTGTTGCCGCGCCCGATGCTCGAGCGGCCGGGGCTCGAGTTCAGCTTCTCCGGCCTCAAGACCGCCGTGTTGCACGCCGTGCGTGCGCTGCCGGCGTCGGCGGGCGAGGCCGAGCGCGCCGATATCGCCCGCGGTCTGCAGGATGCCGTGGTCGATACGCTGATCGCCAAGGCCGTGCGCGCGATCGACGCCACCGGTCTCGACGCTCTTGTGGTGTCGGGAGGCGTCAGCGCGAACCATAGCCTGCGCGAACGGCTCGGCAGCGCCGCGCGTGAGCGTGGGGTACGCGTGTACTATCCGCGTCCCGAATTCTGCACCGACAACGCCGCGATGATCGCCGTGGCAGGATTGGCGCGGCTCGCCGCGGGGGAGCGCGATGCGCCCGGGATCCGGGCGCGTGCGCAGTGGCCGTTGGTCTCCTTGCGACCGCCGGCGGCGATGGGCGCGGACGCTTGAGCCGGGATCTCGGCAGCACTTCGATCTTGGGGCGGGGCCCCGGAGCCAGAACATGACACGACGCCCGGACACCATCTTCCTGCGCGGCCTCGAGGTCGAGTGCATCATCGGTTTCATCGAGTGGGAGCGGCGCATCAAGCAACGCTTGGTGATCGACCTCGAAATGCCCATCGATTGCGCGCGCGCCGCCGCCACCGACGAGGTCGGCGACACACTCGATTACAGCCAGGTCGCCGCGCGCGTCACGGCGTTCATCGGCTCATCGAGCACGATGTTGGTGGAGACGCTGGCGCATCGCACCGCGATGCTGATCCTCACCGAATTCAGGCTGGAGTGGGTGCGGCTGTCGATCAACAAGCCCGGTGCTGTCCGAGGCGCGCGTGATGTGGGCGTCTCGATCGAGCGTCACCGCACGGACCTGCCCGCAGCCGGTTGATGCGCCTACCAGGCGACGCTGCGGCCGCCATCCACCGGCAACACCTGGCCGGTGACGAACGGCGCATCGGCGGAGAAGAAGAGCGCGGCGCGGGCGATGTCGTCGGCCGAGCCGCTGCGCTGCAGCAAAGTCCGCGAGACGATCTTCGCGCGCAGCGCCGGGTCGGCGGGGCTGTCCTGCGGCCACATCACCGGGCCTGGTGCGATCGCGTTCACGCGCACCTCAGGTCCGAGTTCGCGGGCCAGCGAACGGGTGAGCATGATGAGGCCCGCTTTGGCGACCCCATAGACCGGGTGGTGGCGGAGCGGGCGCATGCCGTGGATATCGACGATGTTGAGGATCAGGCCCTGCGTCCGGCGCAAGAGGGGTGCGGCAGCCTGCGACAGGAAGAGCGGCGCTTTGAGGTTCGAGCCGAGCAGGTCGTCCCAGTGTGCCTCGGTGATCGCGCCGACCGGCGTCGGATAGAAGGTCGAGGCGTTGTTGACGAGGATGTCGAGCCTGCCGAAGCGCTGCTCGGCGGCTTCGATGAGCGTCGGCAGCCGCGCTGTATCGAGCAGGTCGAGCGCACAGGCCTGCGCACTGCCCGGACGCTGCGCCTCGAGTTCCGCGACCAACGCGTCGGCGTCGGTGCGCGAGCGGTGGCGGTGCACGAGCACCGCAGCGCCCGCGCCATGCAGCTTGCGTACGATCTGCGCACCGACGCGACGGGCACCGCCCGTCACCAGCGCGACTTTGCCCGCGAGCGGCGCGCGGTCGGTGTCTCTTGCTTCCATGGCGGAGGATTATGGGCCGCGGCGCCACGCGCTCAAAGCATCCCGTCGTGCGCGTGTCGGAGCCGCAGGGGATGATGGCGCCCGACGCGGCAGACATCGCGCGTTCGCGGCGCCTCGCCGATCTCATCGCCGCGGACATCGACGCCGCGGGCGGCTGGATCTCCTTCGCCGAGTACATGCAGCACGCGCTCTACGCGCCGGGGCTCGGCTACTACGCCGCAGGCAGCACGCCATTCGGCGAGGATGGCGATTTCGTCACCGCACCCGAACTGTCGCCGTTGTTCGCCGCCACGGTCGCCGCGGCGATCGATCCGGTGCTGCGCGCGCTCGGCGGTGGCACGCTGCTCGAACTCGGTCCGGGCAGCGGGCGTCTTGCGGCGGGCATGCTGACCGAGTTCGCTGCGCTCGGTACGCCGCTCGAGGAGTACCTTTTGCTTGAGCCGGGCGCGGCACTGGTGGCGCGACAGCGGGCGCTGCTCGGCGAAGGCCGTGCGGGCAGCGCCCCCGATGTCGACGGTGCGCCGCGGTTCGATCGAGGTGTCGCGCCGGAGATCGGACGGCGTTGGTTGCGCGCGCTGCCAGCGCCTTTCTGCGGCGTGGTGCTCGCCAACGAGGTCATCGACGCTTTGCCCTGCGAGCGTTTCGTGATGCAGCAGGGCGTCGCATGGCGGCTCGGCGTCGGGCGTACGCGGGGGGAGACGACCACGACCCCGGGGTTCGAGTGGCGAGCCCGCCCGGCGGATGGCGCTTGCCCGGGCGATGTGTTCTTCGCAGCCGCCATGCAGCAGCGGCTACAGGGGCTTGCGGCCACGGGCGTGACGCTACCGGAGGGCTGTTGCGGCGAGTTCCACCCGGCGCTCGACGACTGGCTCGCCTCGATCGCGGCCTGCCTGCAGCGCGGCATGCTGCTGTTCTTCGATTACGGGCTGCCGCGCGCCGGGCTGCTGCGGCCGGAACGGATGCGCGGCACGCTGCGCGTCTTCCATCGGCACCGCGCCCATGACGACCCTTTTCTTTGGCCTGGGCTTTCGGACCTGACGGCGTGGGTCGATTTCACGGCGCTCGCGGAGGCGGCAGAGGCCGCCGGGCTCGAGGTCGCCGGTTTCACCACCCAAGCCGGTTTTTTGTTGGGCGGCGGCTTCGAGGCCAGGCTCTCAGCGGCGCAACAGAAGGCTCCGGATACCGCATCCCGGGCGGCGCTGGCCCACGGTGCCCGGCGGTTGCTGCTGCCCGGCGAGATGGGCGAGGCGGTGAAGGTGATGGTGTTGGCGCGCGATTGCGCGTCGCTGCCCGAGGCGTTCGCGTTGCAGGACCTGCGACGGACGCTGTAGGGCCGCGCCGGTGCCGCGCAGCTACTTCGGACAGGCCGCCTCGATGGCGACGAGGCGTTTGCGGTGCAGCCGCTCCCCGAACGCCGGGCCGCTGAGGCCGGTGCGCTCGGTCTCATCGAGCGTCACCGCCGCTGCGGCAGCGAGGCCCGCTTCGAGGCGTGCGCGCTGCGGGTAGGGTTCCTGCCCGCGACCGAGCCGGCCGCGAGCGTCGCACTCGCAGGCTTCGAGCAGTTCTTTGAACCGTGCCGGGCGCCGGAACGCATCGCAGGAGACATAGAGCTCCAGCAAGGTCGTGGCACGCAGTTCGAGACCGCGGTGCACGGTGGTGTGGAAGCGGCAGGCGAGCACGGCGAGCTCGCGGTGTTCCTGCGGTACACGCCACCGCGTGCACACGCTCTCGACGGCGGCGAGGCCGCGTGTCTCGTGGGCGATGTGGCGCGGCCATTCCCCGGGCGGCGTCAGCGCCTTGCCGAGATCGTGCAGCAGCACGGCGAAACGCACGGTGACGGGCGCGTTCCGTGCCGCGGCTGCCTGCAGCGCCAGCAACAGGTGTTCGCCGGTGTCCACTTCGGGGTGGTGCTGCGGCGGCTGCGGCACGCCGAAGAGCGCATCGACCTCCGGCAGCAGCACCTTGAGCGCTCCGCAGTCGCGCAGCACCTCGATCGCAGCGCGGGGCTGCGGCTCGCCGAGCGCACGCTCGATCTCGCGCCAGACCCGTTCGGGCACCAACGCATCGACCTCGCCCGCCTCGACCATGTGCCGCATCAGCGTCATCGTCTCGGGCGCCACGCTGAAACCGAGCTCGGCGAAGCGTGCCGCGAAGCGCGCCACGCGCAGGATGCGCACCGGATCCTCGACGAAGGCGGGCGAGACATGCCGCAGCAGACGCCGTTCGAGGTCGGCTTGGCCGCCGTGCGGATCGATCAGCCGCCCGTCGGCGGCGCGGGCCATCGCGTTCACGGTCAGGTCGCGTCGCGCGAGATCCTGCTCGAGGGTCACCGTCGGCGCGAAATCGGTGGTGAAGCCGCGATAACCCGGACCGACTTTACGCTCGAGGCGTGCGAGCGCGTGCTCTTCATGGGTGTCGGGGTGGAGGAATACCGGGAAGTCTCGCCCGACGGCACGGAAGCCCTGCGCCTCGAGTGCAGCCGGAGTGGCGCCCGTGACCACCCAGTCCCGCTCGCCGATCGGGCGACCGAGCAGTCCGTCGCGCACCGCGCCGCCGACCAGGTAGATCTCCATGAGGCGATGGTACCCGAGCGCCGCGCCGGGGTGCGGCGCGGACCGGTCAGCGCGCGAGGTAGCGCGGGCCGACTGCGCGCAACGAGGCGGGTCGGATGCCGAGCCGTTCGCAGCCCGGATCGCGGCAGACGTTGTCGACCGTGAGCGAGCGGTAATTGTCGGTCGAGAACGGTTTGCCGGGCACGAAGTCCATCAGCCGTGCCTGCAGCTTTGCGGCGGCATCGGGCAGCGGGAACACCCGGGCACGGGTGCCGCTCATCTCACCCGCGAGCTGCACGAGCTCGGCGAGCGTGAACACCTCTGGACCGCACAGATCATAGGACTGTCCGATCGAACTGCCCCCTGGCAGCGCGGTGTGGCCCATCGCGGCCTCGGGCAGGCGGTCCTCGAGGGCGTACGAGAACGCTGTCACGACATCATCGACCCAGATGGGCGCGAAGCGAGCGCCGGCGCGGGCCAAAGGGATCACGCCGCGCGACAGGCGCAGCAGCCCCGCGAACCGGTTCATGAACGAGTCGCCGGCGCCGAAGATCACCGACGGGCGGAAGATCGTCCAAGCGATCGACCCGGGCGCGGCGCGCACATGGCCCTCGGCCACGCCTTTCGACTGAAGGTAGAAACTCGGGCCGTCCACAGCGGCGCCGAGCGCGCTCATGTGCAGCAGTCGTGACACGCCCGATGCGGCTGCCGCAGCGACGGTCTTGCGGGTGAGCTCGGCGTGGGCGCGGGTGAAGCCTGCACCTGAGAAACCTTTTTCATTGAGTATGCCGACCAGGTTCACGACCGTGTCGCAGTCCGTGAACGCGGTGCGCAGCGCGCTTTCGTCGTGCACGTCGGTCTGCAGCATGCGCACGGTGGGCAGCACCGCGAACGAGCGGCCGTTGCTCGGGTCGCGGGTCAGCACCCGCAGTTCGTGGCCAGCCGTCGCGAGGCGCGACACCAGGGCGGTACCGACGAAGCCGGTACCGCCGAGCACTGCGATGCGTCGCGTCGGGCGGCTCATCGCAGCAACACGATGGCGAGCTCGCCATTGCGCCGTACCTGCAGCACGAGCGTACCGCCCCGCGCGGCGGCCGCGGTGGAGGCGGTGACGAGGTCGCTGCGTCGCGCGACGCGCGCGCCGTTCGCCGAGAGCACCACATCGCCGACGCGCAGCCCAGAGGCTGCGGCCGCACTGCCAGGCGTCAACACCCGCACGGCGATGCCGCCATCCGCGGCATCCTCAAGGGTCGCGCCTTCGAAGCCACGGTGCAGCGCGCCGGGAGCGGCTAGACCCGCGGCGCCCGTTGCCGCCGCCGCGGTCGGCGCGGTGCCCGCTGCGTCGGCGACCGATGCAGTGAGCTTGAGCGCACGGCCCTCCCGCAGCACACCGACATCGACCTTGTCGCCGACGCGCAGCAGCCCGATCGCATTGCGGAACTCCGCAGAGGACTTGACCGTACGACCGTTGAGCGTGGTGACCACATCGCCCGCGCGCAATCCTGCACGCGCCGCTGCCGAATCGCGCAGCACCTGCGTCACGAGCGCACCGCTCGTGACGGACAGTCCGAGCGCTTGCGCGATGTCCTGCGTGAGCGGCGCAAGCGTCACGCCGAGTTGTCCACGCTTCACCGAACCGAAGCGGATCAGCTGGTCCATCACGCTGCGCGCCATGTTCGCCGGGATCGCGAACCCGATGCCGATGTTGCCGCCGCTGCCTGAGAGGATCATGTTGTTGATGCCGACCAGTTCGCCGCGCAGGTTGACCAACGCGCCGCCCGAGTTGCCGGGGTTGATCGAGGCGTCGGTCTGGATGAGGCTCTCGAAGCCGTCAGGGTTCATGCCGGAGCGGCCGAGCGCGCTGACGATGCCGTAGGACACCGAATGCTGCAATCCGAAGGGATTGCCGATGGCCGCGACATAGTCGCCGGGTTCGAGCCGATCGGAATCACCGATCGTGACCTGCGTCAGTCCGGCCGCCTCGATCTGGATGATCGCGATGTCGGTGCGCGGGTCGCTGCCCACCAATTTCGCGGTGAGTTCGCGCTCATCGAGCAGCGTCACCGTGATCTCGCGGGCGTTCTCCACCACATGGGCGTTGGTGATGATGTAGCCCTTCGCGGCGTCGGCGATCACGCCCGAACCGGCGGACTGGAACGGCCGCTCGCGCACGCCGCCGTCGGGCGGCGCATTGAAGAAGCGGCGGAAGAAGGGGTCATCGAGCAGCGGGTTGCGCCCTTGCTCGCGGACCGTGCCACGGATGCCGATGCTGACCACCGCCGGCGAGACGCGGCGGATCATCGGCGCGAGCGAGGGCATCGGTGCGACGCTGCGCGCACCGCTGTCGACCGCGGGTGATGCCGGCACCGCCTGCGCGGCTGTGGGCGCGGTCAGCGATAGGCCGACAAGGCCGCACAGAGCGGCCACAACGGTCGCCAGGTTCAGGTGCATGCGCCTCATCCTCGGATTGTCCACGCGGTCATTGTAGAGGTTTCCGGTCGGGGGCCAGCCTGATCGACCGGGATCCCCGATCGGCCGGGATT
>CALGVD010000014.1 GCA_937920275.1 uncultured Pseudomonadota bacterium | reverse complement strand
AGCGCGAGCACGGCGGCGGCGGAGGCCGCGACGGCGAGGCGGTTGCGGGCCACGAACTTGCGCAGGCTGTGGAGGCGCGAGGGCGGCAGCGCGGTGACGGTGCGGCCCTCGAGCCAGCGCTCGAGGTCGTCGCGGAACGCCGCGGCCGACGCATAGCGCGCAGCAGGTGCACGGGCGAGCGCACGCAGCAGCACGGCATCGAGGTCGCCACGCAGGTCGCGGGCGATGCGCTCCGGGGTCGTCCCGCGCGCGGCGGCAGCCACCTCGGTCACCTTGAGACGGCTCGGCACCCGCAGGTCCGACTCGACGATGGCCTGTTCGTATTCGGCGCGGCTCTCGCGCCGCAGCACATACGGGGTCTCACCCGTCAGCAGTTCGTGCAGCACCACACCCAAAGAATAAAGATCCGATGCGACGGTGAGCCGCGCGCCCTGCACCTGCTCCGGGCTCGCGTAGCGCGGTGTCATCGCCGACGCACCGGTGCGAGTAAGGTCCGGGCCGGCCTCCACCGCACCCTCCTCGAGCCGCGCGATACCGAAGTCGAGCAGCCGCGCCTCGCCGCGCGGCGTGACCAGGATGTTGGCGGGCTTCAGGTCGCGGTGGATGACGAGGTTGCCATGCGCGTACTGCACGGCCTCGAGCACCTGCAGGAACAGGCGCACCCGGGCGCGCAGGTCGAGCCGCGCCGTATCGCAGAACGAGGTGAGGTCGCGGCCCTCGACGTATTCGATGGCGAGCCACGGACGCCCGACCGCATCGACGCCGGCATCGTAGAGCCGCGCGATGTTCGGATGCTCGAGTCCGGCGAGGATGTCGCGCTCGCGCGCCATGCGCACCGCGAGGTCCTGCGCCCAGGCGAGTCGCGGCAGCTTGAGCGCGACCTTTCGTTTGAGCGTGCCGTCGGTGCGCTCCGCCAGCCACACGGCGCCCATGCCGCCCTCGCCGATGGGCCTCAGCAGGCGATACGGGCCGACCTCCGTGCCCTCATTGAGGAGAGCGGACGCTGCGCCACCGGACAGCGGTTCAGGCAGCAGACCCGGGAACACCGGCAGGTCGTCCATGAATTCTTCGGTCTCGACCTTGGCCTGCAGCGCGAGCAGTTCGCGCAGCGTGTCGGCGAGGCGGTCGTCGGGCGGCGGCAGCGCGGTGATGAAGGTCTCGCGCGACGCCGGCGGCAGGTTCATGATCTCATCGAGCAGCCCGCTGAGCCGCGGCCAGTCGGCTTCGATGTCGGCGAGCGGCTGCGACTGCATCAGCATGTCCGTCCCTGCGCCGCGCCCTTCACTTCAGCACCCGCGCGAGCAGCACGCGCGCCTTGTCCCAATCGCGGCGCACCGTGCGATCGGTGATACCGAGCGCGTCGCCGATCTCGCCGTCGTCCATGCCGCCGAAGTAGCGCATCTCGACGACCTTCGCGAGCCGCTCGTCGAGCCGCGCGAGGTGCTCCAGCGCGTCATGGATGTCGAGCACCTCCCGCTCGGGCAGCCCGTCTCCCACCGCGCCGTCGCCGAGGTCGGTGTCGAGCGTGAGGTCGCGCTGGTCGCCGCCGCGGCGTGCCGCAAGCCGCCGGCGCGCGAGATCGACGATGATCGAGCGCATGACCTGCGAACCGTAGGCCATGAAGTGGTTGCGATCCTCAGGGACGACACGGTCCGCCTCGCGGAAGCGCAGGTAGCATTCGTTGACGAGCGCGGTGGTCTGCAGCAGCCCCTTTTGGCGATGCGGCGCGAGACGCTGGTGCGCGACCTTGCGCAACTCGGGGTACATGAGGGCGAAAACGGCATCGAGCGCGTCAGCGTCACCGCTGCGCGCCCGTCCGAGGAGCTGCGTTACATCCCCCATGCGACATAAGCATACCCTCGATCTTTGACGTCAAGAAGAAACCGTACAGCGGGCTGCCACCACCTG
>CALGVD010000013.1 GCA_937920275.1 uncultured Pseudomonadota bacterium | reverse complement strand
GCGAGCTCCGTGGCGGTGGGCGGCGGCGGCAGCTTCGGCGCGAACTTGCGCTCGTAGGTGTCGTAATTGATGTACAGCGCCATCACGAGGCCGAGCCAAAGGAACATGCGGGCGTTGGTGGTGGTCACGGGGTCTCTCGGGCTGCGGGCACAGGGTCACTGGTGTAGCACTCGGCGCGGGCGAACGGATGGCAGCGGCCGATGCGCTTGAGGGCGAGCCAACTGCCGCGTGCGGCGCCGTGGGTCTCGAGGGCTTCAAGCGCGTAGTGCGAACAGGTGGGGTGATAGCGGCAGCTCGTGCCGAGCCAAGGGCTGAGCACGACCTGGTAACCGCGGATGGCGGTACGGATCAGAGCGCGGGCGGCGGACATGCGTGGACGGCCTTGTTCCAAAGTGATTCGAGGCTGGCTCGGATCTGCGGGGCCGGTGCCGTGCGCACGCCGGCGCGAGCGCCGACGATGAGGTCGGCTGCGGGCAGGCGGGCTTGGGCAAGCCGGAATGAGTCGCGGATTATGCGACGAAGTCGGTTACGCGCGACGGCATTTCCGACGGTTTTTGCGGCGAGCGCCACGCCGAGGCGGGGATGACCCAAGCCGTTCGGGCGCAGGACGAGTGTTAGGAGGGTGTCGCCGACCCGCCGACCTTGACGAAAGGCGGTATCGAAGTCGACTTTACGGAGTACCCGGCGGGAAGGCGGAAAACCCGCGGGGGCTCCCGGGGGAGTGGCCATGGGCTGCGCCCTTGTCGGTCAGCAGATCAGCAGATCAGGGGATCAGCCTCTTCCGGCCCTTGGCGCGGCGGCGGGAGATGATCTTGCGGCCGTTGGCGGTGGCCATACGCGCACGGAAACCGTGGGTGCGGGCGCGGCGGACCTTGCTGGGCTGGTAAGTGCGTTTCATGGCGGCTTGATCGGAAAAAGGTCGCAAAGCGTACGCAGCAGGGCTTTAGGTGTCAAGCCGCAAAAGGGGTCAAAATGAAGATATCCACAGCCCTGCGAGGCGGGTATTCTTGCCGACCCCTCTCACGGCACTTGCAGACACGCCCGTGGATTCACCGCTCTGGACCCGCTGCGCCCAAGTTCTCGCTGCCGAATTGCCGGAGGCGCACTTCAACACCTGGGTACGCCCGCTGCAGGCGCTCGAGAGCGACGGCACGCTGCGCTTGCTCGCGCCGAACCGCTTCGCGGTCGATTGGGTCAACGCGAACCTGCTCACGCGCATCGGTGAGTGGCTACAAGCCGAACACGGTGCATACGCGCCGATCGTCACGGTGCTGGTGGGCGAACGGCGCGATCCCGCTCCCGCGGCGAAAAGCCCAGCGGCAACGGCGTTGCCCGCCACCGCACGCGGCTTCGGCAAACCAGCTGTCGGCATCGTGATCGGCGCGCGCCTCAATCCCGACACCACCTTCGAGACCTTCGTAGTCGGCAAGAGCAACCAGCTCGCCAAGGCCGCCGCGCAGCAGGTCGGGGAGAACCCGGGCACCGCCTACAACCCGCTCTTCATCTACGGCGGTGTCGGACTCGGCAAAACCCATCTGATGCACGCGGTCGGTCACGCCATCCAAGCACGCAAGCCCGACGCGCGCATCGCCTATGTCCACTCCGAGCGCTTCGTCAGCGACATGGTCAAGGCGCTGCAGCACAACCAGATGAACGAGTTCAAGGCGGCCTATCGTTCGCTCGATGCGCTGTTGATCGACGACATCCAGTTCTTCGCCGGTAAGGAGCGCTCCCAGGAGGAGTTCTTCCACACCTTCAACGCGCTGCTCGAAGGCCAACAGCAGGTGATCCTCACCTGCGACCGCTACCCGAAAGAGGTCGATGGGCTCGAAGAGCGGCTGAAATCGCGCTTCGGCTGGGGGCTCACGGTCGCGATCGAGCCGCCGGAACTCGAGACCTGCGCGGCGATCCTCAAGACCAAAGCCGAGGCGACGCATGTCACCTTGAGCGACGAGGTGGCGCTCTTCATCGCCAAGCGCATACGCTCGAATGTGCGTGAACTCGAAGGCGCGCTGCGGCGGGTGATCGCCCATTCGCGCTTCACCGGCGAGCCGATCACGCTCGAGTTCACCAAAGAATCGCTCAAAGATCTGCTCGCGCTGCAGGCGCGGTTGGTCACCATCGAGAACATCATGCGGGTGGTCGCCGAGTACTACAAACTGCGGGTCGCGGACCTGCTCTCACCGGGGCGCAGCCGCTCGCTCGCCCGGCCGCGACAGGTGGCGATGGCCCTGGCGAAGGAATTGACCCGCCACAGCCTGCCGGAGATCGGCGATGCTTTCGGCGGACGCGACCACACCACCGTTCTGCACGCCTGTCGTCGCATCAAGGCGCTGCGCGAGGAAGATCAACGCATCGCCGAGGACTATCTGAATCTGTTAAGAACCCTGACAGCATGATGTGAGTGTCCTGTGGATGTTTTCGGGACGAGAAATCATTCACAATCCACCCACAGGGGATGCACGGGTCGTGCACGGGAAGTGCCGGCGGCGCGCAGGATCCAAGGTACTGAATTCAGCGGTTTTTCTGGGGTTTTCCCCATATCCACCGGCTCTACTATCGCTACAACATCTGGATATAAACCACTTCTGAAACTATGAAACTCACAGCCACCCGTGAAGAGATCCTCGGTCCGGTCCAGAACGTGATCGGTGTCGTCGAACGGCGTCAGACGATGCCGGTGCTGTCCAATGTGCTCCTGAGCGCCAAGGACAACCGCCTGAGCGTCACGGGCACCGATCTCGAAGTGGAGCTCGTCAGCGAGGCCACACTCACGGTGTCGGCACCGGGTGAGGTCACGGTACCGGGGCGCAAGTTGCTCGACATCCTGCGGGCGATCCCCGAGGGCACGAATGTGACCCTCACGACCGAAGGCGAGCGCATCGTGGTGCGCGCCGGGCGTAGTCGCTTCACCCTCTCGACGCTGCCAGCGGCGGAATTCCCGCTGGTCGAGGACATCCAGGCGATGCAGGTGCTGAAGCTGCCGCAGAAGGCCTTCCGCACCCTCATCGACAAGACGCACTTCTCGATGGCGCAGCAAGATGTCCGCTATTACCTCAACGGGCTGATGCTGGAATCCGAAGGCGGGCGTGTTCGTGCGGTCGCGACCGACGGCCATCGGCTCGCGATGTGCGAGGCCGCCCTCAACGAACGCGTCACGGGCAAGCAGCAGGTCATCGTGCCGCGCAAGGGCGTGCTCGAGCTGCACCGGATGCTGGGCGATGGGGAGGGCGAAGTCGAGTTTGCGCTCGGTACCAACCACGTTCGCTGCCAGATCGGCGACATTCGCTTCACATCGAAGCTCATTGACGGCAAGTTCCCCGAGTACTCGCGCGTCATCCCTGCGAACGCAAACCGCATTATCGACGCAGATCGTGAAACTTTGCGCCAAAGTCTGCACAGAACGGCGATTTTGTCGAACGAGAAATACCGCGGCATCCGCCTCAGCATCAAGCCGAACCAACTGACCCTCCAGGCGCACAACCCGGAGCAGGAAGAAGCCGAGGACCAGATCGAAGTCGTCTACGCCGGCGAAGAGATCGAGATCGGCTTCAATGTCACCTACCTGCTCGAAGCGCTGTCGGTCATCGAGACCTCGCGCGTGAACATCGCACTCACCGACTCGAACAGCAGCTGCCTCGTCACGGCGGCTGAGGCGGACGGCGCCAAGTATGTCGTGATGCCGATGCGGCTCTGACCACCGCTCGGGCCACAGGCGGTCATCGCACATGGCCTTGGCAGAGCTCCATCTGCTCGATCTGCGTTGCATCGAGACCGCGCGGCTCGAGTTCGGCACGGGCATCAACCTGATCTACGGCGCGAACGGCGCCGGCAAGACCTCGCTGCTCGAGGCCGTGTTCCTGCTGGGGCGTGGCCGGTCCTTCCGTAACCGCCTCAATGAACGGTTGATCCGCCACGGCCAAAGCGTGTCGCGCGTGGTCGGCAAGACGCATCCGGCACCCCAATCGAGGGCGGATGGGTCGCTGACGGCCTCTGGCGCGATCCATACCCTGGGCCTTGAGATCCGTCGCGAGGGCAGCGAGAGCGGCGGCACGATCGCCCGACTCGATGGCGCCGCCGCCCGATCGATGGCGGAACTGGCCTTGGCGTTCCCGGTGCAGGCCCTGGACCCGGACGCCCACAAGCTGATCGAGGAGAGCGCGGCCCGCCGACGGCGTTGGCTCGACTGGGCAGTGTTCCACGTGGAACATTCCTTCGCCGGGGCCTGGTCCCGGTATCAGCGGTCGCTCCAGCAGCGCAACGCGGCGCTACGCAGTGGGTCCCGGGAGGTGGGGGCTTGGGAACCGGAGATGGCGAGGGAAGGGGAGAGCCTGACCGCGAGCCGTGAGCGGGTGATGGTCGCGCTGCAACCGTACTGGGCCGAGATCTCTGCCGAACTCGTCGGACTCGACCTGACGCTCGGATTTCAGGCGGGCTGGGATCGCAGTGCCTCCCTCGCGGATGCCTTGACCGCCTCGACCCCCCGCGACCGCGAACGGCACACCACCACCACCGGACCCCATCGCGCCGATGTGACCTTGCGGTTGCGCGGCAAGTTGGCCCGTGAGGTGCTCTCGCGCGGCCAGCAGAAGCTCGCGGCCGTGGCCTTGCACCTTTGCCAACTCGAATACCTCAAGCGCGAGCACGGCCTGCTGCCGACCTTGCTGCTGGATGACCCGTCTGCCGAGCTCGACCAGGATCGCCTTGGCCGGTTCATCCGCCGCGTCCAGTGCCTTGAGACCCAGATCATCGTCACCGCCCTGGAGCGCGACACGCGGCTCTTCGGCAGCCCCGACCGAGTGTTCCACGTGGAACAAGGGAGAGTGGAGGGGGGGTAGGGGACGGGCTTGGGCAGGTCAGGCGACTTTGCGGCCTAAGGGTTTGATGTCCGCCAGCGCTTTGGACTTCTTCAGGGCCACCCGCGCCTGCCACAAATCGTAGGCGGTCTGCTGCGCAAGCCAGAGCTCCGCCGCACCGCCACGGTCCCGCCCGAGCCAGCGCTCGATGCGCAGCGCCATCGCTGGGCTGATGGCTGCACGGCCGTTCAGTATCTTCGAGAGAGTCGTCCGATCGACCCCCAGCTGCACCGCAGCCTCGTTGATCTGCAGCCCCAACGCGGGCAGGACATCTTCCCGCAACGTCAGACCGGGGTGGGGTGGATTGTGCATCTGAGTCATCGTGGTGCCTGTTGATTTGGCTCAGTGGTAGTCCTGAAAGTCGACGAAAACGGCATCGCCGTCCTCGAACGCGAAGGTGAGACGCCAGTTGCCGACCCAATCGCGCCGCATGGGCCGCAGGGATGGCGGCTGTGCTGCCCGAGCGGAAGAACCGTTCGATTCCTTTGTGCTTGAATGACCTTATCACCCCGTGATCGTAGCGTCTAGCGCCACTCAACACCCAGTTGCATATCTTGCGCGATCATCGATAAATACAGGAATTCATGCGATACCTACCATCAATGAACGGTTGCACCGATGGTATGATAAAACCATCATAATCGTGCAACCTGAGGGCTTCCCATGACCACCGTCCGCAAGACCATCACGCTCACCACGCACCAGGACGAATGGATCAAGGCACAGGTCGATGCGGGCGGCTATACCAACGACAGCGAGTACATCCGCGACTTGATCCGCCGTGAACAAGAACGCGGCACGGAGATCGGCGCGATCCGCGCGGCGCTAGTGGAAGGCGAGCAAAGCGGCGAACCACGCCCGTTCGACGCACTGGTTTTCAATCAGCGCATGCGTGCGAAACACGGGAAAAGGAAGCCCCAAGACCGAGGGTGACGAGACCTCTCCGCCCCCCCCTAATCAGGTATACTTTCGTATCGAATTTCAGGCGCTGGATATGACCGAACCCGAAGTCTACGACTCCAGTAAAATCAAGGTCTTAAAGGGACTCGACGCCGTACGCAAACGGCCCGGAATGTACATCGGCGATACCGACGATGGCACCGGCTTGCACCACATGGTGTTCGAGGTCGTCGACAACGCCATCGACGAAGCGCTCGCCGGTCATTGCGACCGCGTCATCGTCACGATCCACGCCGACGAATCCGTCACCGTCGAGGACAACGGCCGCGGCATCCCGGTCGACATCCACGCCGAAGAAGGCCGCTCCGCCGCCGAAGTCATCATGACCGTGCTGCACGCGGGCGGTAAGTTCGACGACACCTCCTACAAAGTCTCGGGCGGCCTGCATGGCGTCGGCGTCTCCGTCGTCAACGCGCTCTCCGAAGTGCTGCAACTCACCATCCACCGCGATGGCAAGCTCCACCAGCAGGAATACCGCTTGGGCGAACCGGTCGCGCCGCTCGCCGTCACCGGCACCAGCGATCGCACCGGCACAAGCGTGCGTTTCAAGCCGTCGCCGGTCATCTTCACGCACATCCAGTTCGACTACGACATCCTCGCCAAGCGCCTGCGCGAGCTGTCCTTCCTCAACGCCGGCGTGCGCATCGATCTCACCGACGAGCGCGACGGCAAGGTCGAGACCTTCGAGCACGAGGGCGGTCTGCAGGAGTTCGTCGCGCACCTCAACCGCTCAAAGAAAAGCGTCAACTCCCGCGTGTTCTGGTTCCGCAGCCAGGAAGGCTCGATCGGCGTCGAAGTGGCGATGCAGTGGAACGACACCTACGCCGAGTCGATGTTCTGCTACACCAACAACATCCCGCAGAAAGACGGCGGCACGCACCTCTCCGGCTTCCGCGCCGCGCTCACGCGCACGCTGAACGACTACATCGAAAAAGAAGGCATCGCCAAGCGCGAGAAAGTCCCGACCACCGGCGACGACGCGCGCGAAGGTTTGACCGCGATCCTCTCGGTCAAACTGCCCGATCCGAAGTTCTCCTCCCAGACCAAAGACAAACTCGTCTCCTCCGAGGTCAAGGGCATCGTCGAGACCGCGCTCGCCGCCAAGTTCTCCGAGTTCCTGCTCGAGCACCCGAGCGAGGCCAAGGCCATCGCCGGCAAGATCATCGACGCCGCGCGGGCGCGCGAGGCCGCGCGCAAAGCCCGTGAGCTCACCCGCCGCAAGGGCGCGCTCGACATCGCGGGCCTCCCTGGCAAGCTCGCCGACTGCCAGGAAAAAGACCCGTCGCGCTCCGAGCTCTTCATCGTCGAGGGCGACTCGGCAGGCGGCTCCGCCAAGCAAGGGCGCGATCGCCGCACCCAAGCGATCCTGCCGCTCAAGGGCAAGATCCTCAATGTCGAGAAGGCGCGCTTCGACAAGATCATCGCCTCCGCCGAGGTCGGCACCCTCATCACCGCGCTCGGCTGCGGCATCAAAGACGAGTTCAACATCGACAAACTGCGCTACCACAGCATCATCCTGATGTCCGACGCCGATGTCGACGGCGCCCACATCCGCACGCTGTTGCTGACGTTCTTCTACCGCCAGTTGCCGATGCTCATCGAGCGCGGCCACATCTACATCGCCCAGCCGCCGCTCTACAAGGTCAAGCGCGGCAAGCAGGAGGTGTACGTCAAGGACGACACCGAGCTCAACGCGATGCTGCTCAACTCCGCGCTCGAGGATGCCGCGTTGCATGTCAACGCCAGCGCCCCGCCGCTGCGGGGCCCCGGTCTCGAGTCGGTCGCCCGCCACCATGTGGAGGTGCAGGCCATCGTCGCGCGCTGGTCACGCCGCTACGACGAACGCGTGCTCGAGAACCTCGTCGCACTGCCGGTCATCACCCCCGCCGATTTCAGCCGCCGCGAGTGGCTGCAGGGTTGGGTGGATGCGCTCGCCGCACGGCTCGACGCCACGGGCGACGGCGCCGCGCGCTACGAACTCGAACTGCAGCCCGCGGGCGAGGATGTCCCGGCGGCGCGCCTGCAGATCACCCGCACCGAGCACGGCAGCCGCTTCGAGCGGTTCCTGCCGCGTGATTTCTTTGGCTCTGCCGAATACCAACGCATCGCCGCGTTGTCGCGCACCCTCGAGGGCTTGATCGGCGAAGGTGCGTTCGTCCAGCGCGGCGAGACCCGTCGCGAGATCGCGAGCTTCCGCGAGGCCATCGATTGGCTCTTCGAGCACGCGCGCAAGGGCCAGACCATCCAACGCTACAAGGGTCTCGGCGAGATGAACCCCTCGCAGCTCTGGGAGACCACGCTCAATCCCGAGGTGCGCCGCCTGATGCAGGTGCGCATCGAGGACGCCATCGCCGCCGACGAGGTGTTCACCACCCTCATGGGCGAAGAGGTCGAGCCCCGCCGCGATTTCATCGAGAAGAACGCCCTGTCGGTCGCGAACCTCGACGTCTGAGGTCGCGCTTACAGGCGGTGGGTCAGTCGCCGCGCCGCTGGCTCAACGCAAGCTGGCGCGCGAACGCTAGATCGTCCGTGGTCACCCGCAGCCGCCGCGCGATCGAGCGGGCCACGGCGCGGTAGAACGCCGCTGCGCTGACCGGATTCCTGGCGAGCGCCTCTCGTAGCCGCGACGCGTCCACCTTGATGACTTCACAGCGTTCCGCGGCCGTCACCGTCGCGCTGCGCGGCGAATCGTCGACCAGCGCGAGTTCGCCGAAATGGCTGCCGGACCCGAGCATCACCACATCCGCATCGCCGCTGTCTTTCGTGACATGCACGCTGCCCGTGCGGATGAGGTACATGCCATCGGCTGGCTGCCCCTCGCGGCAGACATCCTGCCCCGCGTCGATCACTGCCGTGCTGGCAGCCTGCGCGACCACGGCGAGGGT
>CALGVD010000012.1 GCA_937920275.1 uncultured Pseudomonadota bacterium | reverse complement strand
CGGCCCGTGCGAGGCGCGGCGCGAGCGCTGCGCCGGACGCTGCCGCGAGCAGGCCGAGCGCCGTCCGCCGCCTCATACCCGCGGGCGCGCCGAGGGCACGGAACGGCATGGGCGAGCCGTCTCAGGCGCGCCTGGCATCGGCGCCCCGCAACAGTTCGTCCACGACGCGCCCGACGCCGCCGCGCATCGGATCGAAGGCTGGCACGCCGAGCCGCCGTTCGTGCGCCGCGAGCACGGCCGCGCGTTCCAGCTCGGGCACTGCCGAGGTGTTCAGGCTCACGCCGACGCAGCGGATCGCGGCATTCGTCACGCGCCCCAGCTCGATCGTCAGCGCGACGACCTGCTCGATCGGCGGCACGGGGAAGTCCGGCATGCCCGACAGCGTATGTCGGGTCGGGTCGTGGCAGACGACAAAGGCGTCGGGCTGCGAGCCGTGCAGCAGCCCGACCGAGACGCCCGAATACGCCGGATGCAGGATCGAGCCCTGGCCCTCGACGACGTCCCAGTGGCCGTCCGGCGCATCGGGTGACAGCGCTTCCGCCGCGCCCGCGACGAAATCGGCCACGACCGCGTCGACGGCGATGCCGCGGCCACTGATCATGATCCCGGTCTGTCCGGTGGCGCGGAACTCCGCCGGCACGCCGCGCCGCTGCAACTCAGCCGCGAGCGCGAGCGCGGCGTACTTCTTGCCGAGCGCGCAATCGGTGCCGACGGTGAGCAGGCGCCCACCGCTGCGCTGCCGCCCGGTGCCCACTGCGAGCGGCAGGTCGGCCCGGCGCAGGTCGAGGAGCCGGCGACCCGCGCGCGCGGCCGCGGCCGCCAGCGGTGGGTGCATCGCGAGGCGCGCGTGCATCCCGCTGACCAGGTCGAGCCCCGCCTCCAGCGCGTCCTGCAGCGCCGGCATCCAGGCCGGATCCATCGCGCCGCCCATCGGCGCGACGCCGATCAGCAGCGATCGGGCGCCGGCGGCAACCGCGGCGCGGGGCGTGAGGTCCGGCAGTCCGGTGTCGACGGTGCATCCTGGCAAGCGGAACTGCCCGAGGCACGCGGGGCGGCACCAGTCGCGCAGTCCGAACGCGGTCTTCGCGTCGTCGGCGTCGGTGACGGCGCCGAGGAACAGCAGGTAGGGACGGTCGATCGAGACCAGCGGGACCGCGACTGCATCGCGCGGGGAAGGCATCGTCTCGCCGTCGAGGTTCAGCACCGTTCCGATCTCCTGCAGGCTCCGCGGGCGGTGCGGGGCCGCCACCGTGGCGGGTCCGGGGCCGATCGCGCGCGCAAGTCTACCATCGGATAAAAAACTATCCATATGGGCAGCCCCGCGATGCGGGTCGGGGATGCAGGATAGGGCCACTTGCCGCATATAGCGGAAGAGTGTCGTCGGCGCCGGGTCCGTTGGGGGCGTTTGACGTATAGTAAATTAGCCACTAGCGTCCGGATGGCTGCGCCGGGTCGTTCGGCACCGCGAGCGACGTCGTGCGCGACGAATCTGTCTGCCGCGCGGCTGGGGGGGCGAATTGACTAAAATCATAGCCATAGGACCCGCAGCCCGATGGTAACTGTCGGCATAAACGGCCGAAAAAGCCGTTGGCGTCCCGGTTGACGTATAAAAAACTATCCATTAGTGTCTGACGCTCCATTTGGCTGAAGAGCGGGGAATCGACATGCGCCAGCATCAGGGAACTACCGTCGCGTTCGCGGTCGCCGCAGTACTCGCCGGCACGCAGGCCCACTCCCAGTCCGAACCGGCGCGCGCCAGCGACTCGGCGGCCAGCCTGAGTGAGGTGGTGGTCACGGCCAGCCGGCGCAAGGAACGCATCGTCGATGTGCCCTACGCGATCACTGCGGTCAGCAACTCGGAGATCGAGGAACGCGGCTCGTTCGACCTGAAGCAGCTGCAGTATTCGATCCCGGGCCTGGCGATGAACCCCAGCAACGTGATCGGCGCAGACCGCATCCAGCTCCGTGGCATCGACTCCGGCTCAGGCACGGGCCTGCCGACCGTCGGCATCTATGTCGATGACGTCGGGATCTCCATCGACCAGCAGCAGCGCGACCCGGGTTTCCCGCTCGTCGATCTCGAACGCATCGAAGTGCTGCGCGGGCCCCAGGGCACGCTGTACGGCCAGGGTTCGGTGTCCGGCACGATCCGTTACCTGACGCGCGATCCCAGCCTGACCGAGTTCGAAGGTTTCGCCGACGCGACGCTCACCAGCGTGGACAAGGGCGGCACCGGCTACCGGCTGAACGGTGCGCTCGGCGCACCGATCGTCGAGGGCGCCTCCGGCGTGCGTTTCGTCGCCGGCTACGACAAGAGCGCCGGCTGGATAGACTATGCCAGTCGCAAGGACGCCAACGAGAGCGAGACCAAGTACGCGCGCATCAAGGCGCTGTACGACCGCGGCGAGGCGCTCAGTGCTTCGCTGCTCTACCAGTACCTCGACGTCGTCGCGGACGCCAACAACGTCAGCGATCCGGGCACCAACGAGCGCAGTTCGGAGCCCAACATCGACCCGGCCTCCGACCAGAGCCAGCTGGTCAACCTGATCGTCAACTACGACTTCGGCGGCGTGGAGCTGACGTCCTCGACCGGCTACCTCGATCGCACGTACAAGTTCGACGCCAGCGGCCGCTCCCTGGGTCTGCCGGCCGGCCTGCTGGCCGGCGCGCGCTTCGACACCGACTTCGAGCAGTTCACGCAGGAGTTCCGTCTCGCATCGACCGGCGACGGGCCGTTCCGCTACGTGATCGGCGCCTGGTACCGCGACTTCGGTTCGAGGGGCACGCGCGGCAGCCTGCCGCCTCCGGCCTTGCAGATCGCGGCGTTCGTCCGCAGCGGCACCGACCCGGTCAATTCGGAGGCCACCGCCGTGTTCGGCGACGTCACCTACGTGTTCTCCGACAAACTGGAGGCGAGCGTCGGCCTGCGGTGGTACGACGACGAGCGCGAGACCGAGAACGTCAACAACGCCGGCGTGCGCACCAGCGCAACGGCGAAGTTCGACGCGACCAGCCCGCGCTTCAACCTGCTGTACAAGTGGAGCGACTCGGTCTCGACCTACGCCACCGTAGCCAAGGGTTTCCGCAGCGGCGGGTTCAACGCCAACAACACCAGCTACGATGCCGAGACCCTCTGGAGCTACGAGATCGGCACCAAGGCAGCCCTGCTCGACGGCCGCCTGTACCTCGACGCCGCGGTCTACAGCCTGCGTTACGACGACCGGCAGTCCGGGGCGGCGCAGCCGCTCGGGCCGGCGTTCGTCAATATCACGACCAACGGCGGCGAGGCCTCCGGTGAGGGCCTAGAGTTCGCGCTGACCTCGCAGCTCGGGGCGGGACTCACGCTGGCGGCGACGGTGGCTTGGAACGGCGTCGAGTACGACAACACCACCTTCGAGCGTGACGCCGGCACACGTTTCGACTACGTGCCGGAGACCACCGCCTCGCTTTCGCTGAGCCAACGGATCCCGATCGGGTCCGGCGGGATCAAGGGATTCTGGCGCGCCGACTACCAGTACGCCGATGGATTCCCGGTCGTGGCTCGGATCGTCAATCCCTCGACTGGCGACCGCATCACGTTCGCCGACCTCGTCACCGAGGACCAGAGCCTGCTGAACCTGCGGGTCGGCTTCGACACCGAGCGCTACTCGGTCACACTCGGGGTCGAGAACGTGCTGGACGAGGACGCGCGCACGTTCCCGAGCATCTTCGTGGCCAATGGCGGCGTGCGCGTGCGTCCGATGACGTACTCGCTGAACCTGCGCTACGACTGGTGATGTCGGTGCCCGGCCGCCGCAGTCGCGGTGTCCGGGCCGATGGCGAAGCAGGAGGTGGATCGCTACACCTTCCGCGCGCCCGGGCAGGCCACGTCCTACTACTATGGCTACCAGCGCCACAGCTGGCGCTGCGCGGCAAGCTCAGCGTGCGCCGGCGATGTCGCGGGGCGCCGTCGCGCCCGCCAGGTTGCGCCGCGGGTCGAGCACGCTGAGCACGCCGTCGATGCCCGGTCGGTTGAAGCCCTTGAAGCCGTCGTTGCGCTCGATGTTCTCGTAGTGGGCGCAGATCGCGCCACGCGAGCGGAAGTCCTCGGCCTCGGCCGCGCCGAGCTGGCCGTCGCGCTCAAGTGCGTCGATGCGGTCGGGATCCACGGCGCGCCACTCGCCCTCGGTGAGCTCCTGGTAGAGCACCGGGAAGTCCGAGAACGGCGCCATCATCCGCTGGCCGAGGCCGGCGAACTGGGCCCGCAGCGCGCGCTGGTCGTGTAGGCCCGCGACGTGGTTGAGGCCCGCCTCGAGCATCGACTCGCCATGCATCACGCACCAGAGACCGGCACGGCGGTGACGCTCCAGCGGCTGCATCGGCCGGTGGGCGAAGTCGATGTCGAGCTCGTGGGGCGCGAGGTCGATGTCTGCGAAGATCGTGCTGCGCAGCACCGGCTGCTCGAGGATCTGCGAGCCCCAGCCGGCCTGGTGGCCCGCGTAGAGCAGCTCGCGGCACTGGTAGCCGAGCTTCTCGAGCACGCGGATCGTCTGCGCGAAATGGATGCGCGACGCGTCGTAGGTGTGATGGTCGACGTTCGCCCAGCCGATGCCGGCCTGCCACTGCCGCGCATGCTGCAGCCGGGCCGCGGCGCAGTGGGCCTGCCAGTATTCGCGCTCGGCGCGGAAGAACAGGTCGCAGGCCCAGTGCGGGCCGAGCTCGGCCACGGCGGCATCG
This sequence comes from uncultured Pseudomonadota bacterium, assembly GCA_937920275.1. Classification (GTDB taxonomy): domain Bacteria; phylum Pseudomonadota; class Gammaproteobacteria; order Steroidobacterales; family Steroidobacteraceae; genus UBA964. Next base: position 8,219 of record CALGVD010000012.1, on the reverse strand, counting down.
ACCAGGCGTTCGGTGTGGTCGAGCCCGCTAGGCACGTCGTCGAACTGGCGACGCCGGGCGCGGAAGCGCTGCAGGTGCACGCGCGCGGCACGGATCGTCGTCGCCGGCACCTCGGGCATCTCGCAGCTCGCGTGGCCGTTGCGCTCGACCGCGACCAGGTCGGCGCCGGCGCCGCGGAACACCCGCGCGCGACGATACGGGCCATGGGCCGCGCCCTCGATGACTGCATCGCTGCCGGCGGCCGTCAGTAGCTGTTCGACGCTCTCGGTGCGGATCGCGACGAAGGCGCGGCCATCGTCGACGAGGTCTGGAAACAGCCCGTCTGCGTGGCGCAGCATGCCTGCGCCGGCCGGTCGCCAGCCGAGCTCGTGTGCGCGGCGCCATGTCGTCGCATCGGCGGGGGAGAGGTGATCGACGACGTCGCGCAGCCGCACGGCGCTGAGCTCGAGCAGCCGCCTGGCATAGCCGCCCGCGGGTTCGCAGCGCTCGAGCGCCGAGGCCAGCAGCGTCGCGACGAAGGCCTCGGCGGCCGGTTCGGGGCGCCAGCTCGCGCGGACCAGGGTGCCGTCGATCATCGTTGCCGACGCCTCAGCGCGCGCCCATCGTCTCGACGGGGATGCGCTGCGTGAACCAGATGCCGCGGGCGATGCCGGCTGGCGGCACCATGTTGTGGTCGTCGCCTTCGTGGACGACGGTCTCGACATGGAAGGCGTCCGAATTCAGCCGCTGCAGCCGCGTGCCGAGTTCGACGGTGTTGGGGACCATCCGCGTGGCGTCGAACATCGCGTACATGCCCTCGCGCGAGTACGGCATGCCAGGAGGGTAGGCGCGATTGGCGGATTCCAGGCCGCCGACCGAGATCAGCAGCCGGGCCTTGATGCCGCCCGCCTTCACCTGCGACGTGAATGCAGGCTCGTGTTCGAGCACCGACCTGTCGTCCCACCAGATCGACGGGCTGATCGAGACATACTGCTGGAACGAGCCCGGGCGGCGGAACAACGCGTGCAGGGTGGTCAGGCCGCCGAGCGAGTGGCCCATCAGGGTCTGGTTGTTGCGGTCGATCTTCGCGAGCTTCTCGACCCGTGGCTTGATCTCCTCGTCGACCATGCGCAGGTAGGCGTCCATGCCGCCGAACTCCTCGGGCTTGCTCTTCATCTCGGCGATCCAGCCCTTCGACAGGTACGCCGGCGTGACCGGCGTCGTCAGGTCGATCGTGCGCAGCATCAGCGCTTCGCTGACGCTCGCGGTCTGGTAGCCGATGCCGACGATCACCGGGTCGCGCAGGTCGGGCCAGCGCGACTGGATGCGCGCGGTGTCGACCGCGATGCCGAAATGCAGGTTGCCGTCGATCAGGTAGACGACCGGATGCCCTTCGGGCGGCGCCGGGCGCGCCGGGATCGACACCAAGATCCGGTAGGGCCGCTGGTTGACCGTCGAGGTGAAGTCGATCTGCTGCGCGTACAGCGCCATTTCGCTGGGGACTGGCGCCGCAGCGGCCTTGCGTTCCTTCGCCTCGGCGTCGGGCAGCAGGCCCGGGGCGGCGAGCAGGGTGGCGGTGAGTGCGAGTGCGAGGGCGGCGGTGATCGGTCGTGCGTGCGTCATGGCTGTTTCCCGGAGCGGGGTTCAGGCGGATATCTTCGCGGGACCCGCCCCGCGGGCGGGCGCCTGAAGCATGAATTGAGGCTACTGGCTAAATTTTTATACGTCAATACCGAGGCGGTGGTGTATAGGCTGGGGCTTGTCGCAGTGATCGCCGGCAGATGGTAATTTTTTTAGTCGCTGCTAGACTCATCCAAGAGGCGGAAAACAGCATGGCCAGCACCGGGCGGCGCGAGTTCATTGCGGGTGGGTTGGGGGCGCTGGGCGCGGGCGTGGCGGCCTGCGCGCTGCCATCCGCTGCTGCACCCCTCCCGCGCCCCACCGGTGGCCTGCCGTTCCGCGGGCCGACCGCCGGCCTGCCTGCGGGTTTCCAGTCCACGCTGACGACGCTGCTGGAGCGCTTCGGCGTACCGGGCCTCGGGCTCGGCATCGTCCACCGCGGTGGCAGCGTCGCCTGCGGCTTCGGCCATGCCTCGCTGCCGTTCGAGGTGCCGGTCGATGAGCGCACGCTGTTCCACGTCGGCTCGGTCGGCAAGCACCTGACGGCGATCGCACTGTTGCAGCAGGTCGATCGCGGCAAGGTGGCGCTGGCCGATCCGCTCGGCAAGTTCGTGCCGGACATCCCGGACGAGTGGGCGCGCCGCTCGGTCGGAAGCTGCTTGCACCACACCAGCGGCCTGCCCGAGTACGAGACCGACGCGTTCGATTCCACGCAGCCGCACACCCGTGCCGAGGTGATCGCCGCAGCCGCTGCGGGGTCGCCGGCCTTCGCCGAGGGCGAGGCCTGGTCCTACACCAACATGAACTACATCCTCGCCGGGTACGTGATCGAGGCGGCCTCGGGCGAAGCGTTTGCCGACTACCTCGTGCGCCACGTGCTCGCGCCGGCGGGGCTGCAGGATGCCCGTCTCGACGCGGCGCAGGAACTGGTCCCGCGGCGCGCCGAGCCCTACCTGAAGGTCGGCGACGGCTACCGCCATGCGCCGCGCATGAGCAGCGACTACTCGGCCTATGCCGACGGTCCGGTGCTGATGTCGGCGCGCGATGCGGTGCGCTGGGATGCCGGGCTGATGGGAGGGCCGCTGCTGTCGAAGGCGGGGTGGGCGGAGCTGCTCGCGCCGCGCGGGCTGGCGAGCGGCCTCGCGGTCCCCTACGGCTGCGGATGGTTCACGGGCCGGATGCGCGGCGCGCCGTTCCACGCGCACGGCGGCGGCGTGCCGGGCTTCACGACGCAGTACCTGCGGCTGCCCGCCGCCGGCGTTGCGGTGCTGGTGATGACGAACGTGCGGCTGCAGTCCGCGCGGGTGCAGCGTCATCTCGGCTACGTCGTCGCCGAGGCATTCGCGCCGGGTTCGACGTCCTTGTCGCAGCCGCTGCCACCCGACGATCGTCCGGACCTGACGCGCCGCACGCGCGAGCTGCTGCTGCGCGGCGACTCGCCGCTGGATCGTGCGGCGCTCGCGCCGAACATGCTGCGGGTCGTCGATGGCCCGGGAGGTCCGCGCGCGCTCCCCAACATCGCCGCCTTCGGCGAACCGCGTGCCTTCGACCTGGTGGAGCAGTGGCGCCTCGGTGCGGCGCTGATGCGACGCTACCGGATCACCCACGAGCACATCGCCGACCTGATCACGGTCGGCCATGACGCCGACGGCCGCGTGTACTGGTTGTTCCCGGACTGAGGCAGACGTCGCGGGCCGATTCTGCGATGATTCCGGCCCGTCCCGTGCCGCCGGAGCCCCTGCATGCCGCGCTCGCCTAGCAAGTCCGGAAAGTCATCGAAGTCGGCCAAGCCCGCCAAGTCGAGCGACGCCATCGAGCTCGGCCAGCGCCTGAAGTACGTGCGCGACCTCTTCGGCTTCTCGCAGCGTGAGCTCGGCGCGAAGGCCGGGCTGACGCACGGCACCATCTCCTTCATCGAGGCGGGGAAGATCAGCCCGGCGGTGGGCACGCTGCGCAAGATCCTCGACTCCCTCCCGATAACGCTGGCCGAGTTCTTCGCCATCGACCCGTCGTCCGAACCGCAGGTGTTCTTCGGCAACGACGAACTGGTCGAGGTCGGTGGCGGCGGCGTGTCGCTGAAGCAAGTGGGCCGCAACCTCAAGGGCCGACCGCTGCAGATCCTCTACGAGCACTATCCCGTCGGCGCTGAGACCGCGAGCGAGCCCTACTCGCACGACGGCGAGGAGGGGGGCGTCGTCGTCAAGGGCCACATCGAGATCACGGTCGGCAACCAGACGCGCCGGCTCGGCGCCGGCGAGGCCTTTCTTTTCCCGAGCCGCGTGCCGCACCGTTTCCGCAACCCAGGCCCCGGTGAGTGCGTGATCGTCAGCGTGAATTCTCCGCCGGCCTGAGCCGGCGCCACGCGAACCAGGCGGGTACGCCGAGCGCGGTGATGACGACGTTCACCAGCGCGATCCGCGGCGTCTCGAGCAGCGCGTTGCCCACCAGCAGCGCCGCCACCACGATCCACAGCAGCGCGAGCGCCGGCACCCAGGGCGCGCGGAACGGACGCGGCTGGTCCGGACGCAACCGGCGCAGTCGCCAGACTCCGGCTGCGGCCAGTGCGTAGAACGGCACCAAGCCGAGCACGAAGGTCGCGGCGAGCTGCTCGAAGCTGCGCACCGAGACGTACAGGCAGGCGATGAGGGCGTGCAGCGCGATCGCGTTCACCGGCGTCAGCGTGGCCGGGTGCAGGCGCCCGGCGCGCGCGACGAAGTTGCGGTCGCGGCCCATCGCGAAGAATACGCGCGGGTCCGCGAGCACGCAGCCGGCCAGCGAGCCCAGCGTCGCGATGGCGACCAGCGCAGCGATCAGCGCGGGCGCCGCGCTGCCGAGGCTGTCGCCGACCGCCTCGGTCAGCGCGAGCGGCGTCGCGGCGATGCGCTCAACCGGCAGCGCCAGCAGCAGCACGGCGTTCATCGCGACATAGATCAGCGTGACGAGCCCGAGGCCGCCCAGCAGAGCGCGCGGAATCGCGCGCTGCGGGTCGCGCACCTCGCCGGCAAGCGCGCAGAATGCGCTTGAGCCGTCGTATGCCCAGAGCACGGCGACCAGCGCCAGCAGCATGCCCGCCAGCGGCGGCAGCGTCGGGGGCGCGACGCCGAATCCGCCGACGTGGCTGCCGGTGTTCGCGCCGACCAACGCGATCACGGCGACCAGGGCCAGCACCTTGGCGCTGGTCGTGAGGTTCTGCAACAGCGCCCCGAGGCGGGCCGAGAGCGCATTCACCAGCGAGAGCGCCAGGATCAGCGCCATCGCCAGTCCGCGCCGTTGCGGATCGTCGAGCTGCAGGAAATAGCCGAGGTACTCGGCGCTCGCGGTGGCGAGCGTCGCCCAGGACGCGGGGTTCACCAGCAGGAAGGTGAAGCCGTAGACGAAGGCCGCGCCCTCTCCCCAGGCCTCACGCAGGTAGACGTACATCCCGCCGGCGCGCGGGAACATGGTGCCGGCTTCGGCCAACAGCATCGCCAGGCAGAGGGCGAGCAGGCCGCCGAACAGCCATAGCGCGAGGATCGCGAGCGGCTCTGGCGCGAGCTGCGCGACGCCGGTTGGAACGCGGAAGATGCCGCTGCCGATCACCACGCCGACCACGGCGGCCGCGCCGGTCCATTGCGTCAGGCGGCGGGGCGGGCTCGCCGCGGCCAGGTCTGCGGATGCGTGGACAGGTGCTGCCGGCGCCGTCATCGTGCTGCAGAGGCTACACTGATACCGCTCCTGCGGCTATTTTTTTGTCCGCCAAGTAGATCGCCACCTTGAGCCTCGGTCTTTTGCCGCGCGTTCACGGTCGCGCGGCCTAGGTATGGATAATTTATTATCCGATGTGTAGACTCGTGACATCACCTCCGCGGTGCACCAACGCCCGCGCGAGCCTGCTCAGGATGCCACGCCATGTCGACGCTCGAACCTGCGCGGGTCGTCCACGGCCGTCCAGTGCTGCTGCACCGCGCGCCCGTCGAGCCGTGCCGCAACGCCCTGCGCACGGGAGGCTGAATGCAACTGCGCCTCACCTTCCATCGGTGGCGGCTCGCGGAGCCGTTCGTCATCGCGCGCGAGTCGATCGACGAGGTGCCGGTGCTGCAGGCGGAATTGCGCGATCGCGCCGGCCACCGTGGCCGCTCCGAGGCGGTCGGCATCGACTACGAGGGCGAGACGCCGGCCAGCATGGCCGGCCAGGTCGAGGGGCTGCGCGGTTGGCTGGAGGCGCGGGACGACCTGTCGCCGTGCGACCTTCTCGAGCGGCTGCCGGCCGGTGGCGCACGCAACCTGCTGGACGCGGCGCTGTGGGACCTGGAGGCCAAGCGCAGCGGCGTATCGGTCTGGCAGCGCGCTGGCATCACGCGGCCGTCGCGCATCGCCACCACCTACACCATCGGTCTGGGCACCCTCGAGGCCGTGCGCGAGCAGGCGCGGGCGCGCGCGCATTTTCCGCTGCTGAAGCTCAAGGTCGACGCCACGCAGCACCTGGAGCGCGTGCAGGCGGTGCGCGAGGCCGCGCCGCATGTGAACCTGATCGTCGACGCGAACGGCGCCTGGACGATCGTGCAGCTCGAGCGCCTTGCGCCACGGCTTGCGCAGCTCGGCGTCGTGCTGATCGAGCAGCCGCTCGCGCCGGGCGACGACGCGCGGCTCGCCGGGCGGCGCTTTGCGGTGCCGCTCGCGGCCGATGAATCGGTCACCGACCGCGGTTCGCTCGAGCGGCTGGGCAACGGCTACCAGTACGTCAGCCTCAAGCTCGACAAGACCGGCGGTCTGTTCGAGGCACTGGCCACGGCGCGGCTGGCGCGCCAGCGCGGTTACGGGGTCATGGTCGGCAACATGTGCGGCAGTTCCCTCGCGATGGCGCCGGCGGCCGTGCTCGCGCCGCTGGCGGAGTTCGTCGATCTCGACGGCCCGCTGCTGCAGGTCGACGACGTGCCGGATGCGCTGCATTTCAGCGATGGCTGGGTGGAACCGCCGGCGCCGGCGTTGTGGGGATGACCGGGGCGCGCGCCTCGCGCGTCGGGCCGGCGTGAGGGTGGGGAGGCAGGGATGAAGAGCGGGATCTTCGAACACGTCGAATACACCGGCCACGAGCAGGTGCTGGCCTGCAGCGATGCGGCCAGCGGGCTGCGCGCGATCATCGCGGTCCACGACACCCGCCTCGGGCCCGCCGCCGGCGGCTGTCGGCTCTATCCGTATCCTGACAGCGCCGCGGCGCTGACCGACGTGCTGCGCCTCTCGGCTGCGATGACCTGGAAGAACGCGCTGGCCGGCCTGCCGCTGGGCGGCGGCAAGTCGGTGATCCTCTGCGATCCAGCGCGCAAGACGCCGGCGCTGCTGGCGGCGTTCGCGCGGCAGGTCGACGCGCTCGGCGGGCGCTACTGGACCGCGGAGGACATCAATATCGGCCCCGTCGACGTCGAGGTGCTCGCCCAGCACTGCCGCTTCGTTTTCGGCCGCACGCACGGCGGCGCCGCCAGCGGCGATCCGTCGGCGTTCACCGCGGGCGGCTGCCTCGAGGGCATGCGCGCCGCGCTGGAGCACGTGTTCGGCAGCGATTCGCTGCGCGGGCGGCACGTCGCCCTGCAGGGTGTCGGCAATGTCGGCATTGAGCTCGCGCGTCTGGTCGCGGAGGGCGGCGGCCGGCTGACCGTGGCCGACATCAACCCCGCGAACGCGCAACGCGCCCGCGAACGCTACGGCGCGGCGATCGTGTCGCCCGAGGCGATCGACGCCGTGCCCTGCGACGTGTTCGCGCCCTGCGCGATGGGCGCGACGCTGAACGCCGGCTCGGTCGCGCGGCTGTCGGCCAGGATCGTGTGCGGTGTCGCGAACAACCAGCTGGCCACGCCCCCGGATGGCGCCGCGCTGCGCGAGCGCGGCATCGTCTACGCACCGGACTACGTCGTGAACGCCGGCGGCATGCACAACGCCAGTGCCGACATCTTCGGTCGCTACGACGTCGCGGACGTCTGGCGGCGCATCCGCGGCATTCGCGCCACGACCTTGCGCATCCTGCGGCAGGCCGAAGAAGAGAAGCGGCCGACCAGCGAAGTGGCCGAGTCGATGGCGCGCGAGATCGTGGCGAACGTGCGTCGCGAGGCGGCGAAGCCGCCCGCCCCGGCGCCGGCCCCCGCCGCATGACCGCCAACGGCGCAGAGTTGATCCGCGGCATGTTCGCTGCGATCGACGCCGGGGAGTTCGACCGGCTGCGCGAGTATTTCGCCGCCGACGTCGTCTACGAGCGTCCGGGCTACGAGCCGTTGCGCGGCATCGAGGCGCTCGAGAACTTCTACCGGCACGAGCGCATCATCGCGCGCGGCGCCCACGACCTTCAGGGCATCATCGCAGAGCCTCGAGCGGCCGCGTGCTGGGGCCGGTTCCAAGGGCTGTCGAGGCGCGGCGAGCCGCTCGACGAGCGGTTTGCCGACGTGTACGAACTGCGCGACGGGCTCGTCGCGCGGCGCACCACGCACTTCTTCCGGCCCGCGATCTGAGATGACGCGCTACTGACGTCGCCCCCGAATTCCGGACAGTTTGGAGTTGGACTAAGCTGGCTCTGCGCTCACTCCGCATACCACCCATCAATCCTCGCCCGTATCCCCGCCTCGAACTGCGGATAGACCTCCGATGACGGCCGC
>CALGVD010000011.1 GCA_937920275.1 uncultured Pseudomonadota bacterium | reverse complement strand
GCGCACTCGCGCACCCGCGCCATGTCGATCTGCTCATCGAACCCCGAGATGTTCTCGGCGAGCGTGCCCTGCAGGAGACTGTCGTCCTGCGCGACGAGGGCGATCTGGCGGTCAGTATTGCGCGTTCCAGCGTGAGAGCGGCTGGCCGTCGATCAGCACACTGCCGTGGGAGGGCTTGTAGAGACCCGCGACGAGCTTGATGAGGGTGGACTTGCCACAGCCGGAGGCCCCGGCGATGGCGACGAACTCGCCCGGGGGCGATGCGTAGGTTCACGCCCCGCAGCACCTCGGGTTCCGAGGGCGCGTAGCGGTATGCAAGGTCGTGCAGGACGATCTCGCCTTGGACTTGGGCCTCATGGCCACCGACCAGGGCGACCTCGTCTTTGGGGGCAAGAGCAATATCGGCGAGGCGCTCAAGATGCACATCGAGCAGCCGCCAAGCGATGAAGTTCTGGACGAGGTTGGCGCTACACGACGCCCGACCTCGCCGCTGCCGTGGCGCTAATCGCGCAGCGCAAGCAGGATGTCATCCTGCGCGATGCCAACGGCTTCAATGTCACCGGCGGCCGCACCCGACATGAGGGCGTCGAAGCAGAGATCGGTTGGCAGGCCCTGCCCGCGCTGCGCCTCGGTGTCGCCGGCACCTACGCCCGCCACCGCTACGACTTCGATGCCGCCATCGAAGGCGGCGAGACGATCATAAAGGGCCGCGACATCAACACCGCGCCGCGCCGACTTTGGACCACCACCGCGACCTGGGCACCGCGCAGCGACTGGCGAGCGGCGCTCGAGTGGCGGCGCGTCGGCGCCTACTTCGCCGACCCCACCAACACCCGTCGACATCCCGGCCATGTTATCGCGCATCTGCGTCTCAGCGCCCAGCCCCCATCGGAGTGGCGCGCCTCACTCGAAATCGAGAACCTCACCGACGCCCGGTACGCCGATCGCGCCGACTTCACGCAGGGCGACTGGCGCTACTTCCCGGCGCGCGGTCGCAGCGCATTCGTCACGGTGGCGTGGCAGCGGGAGTGATCTGACGCTGCCCCGAAAGCGGACAGACGTCAGCCGAGACCCGACTCCAACGCCTTCCGCTGCTTATGAAGAGGGGGGGACGTCGCGAGCTATCGCTCTTCGACCCCGCGCATGGAAAACCGCATCGAATAACCCAAACTTGTACCGCAAGCGCATAGCAAACAAACCACTCCGAACATGCGGGGATTATCCGGACGTAGGTATAACTCAAACAAAACCCAAGCCGCGCAGCCTCCATAAACAAACCACTGTAGCGGAACCAACGAACGCAGTCCGCCAAAGGTGCTGAATTCCGGATCATCAAGCAAAGATTTTCGTCGATAGGCGAGACCCGCGCACAAAGGCGTCAGCCACCAAAATCCGACGACTGTCACGATTACGGGATTATGCGCAAGCGAGCCCGGGAGGATAACAATAGATATGATCCCAATAGTAAGA
>CALGVD010000010.1 GCA_937920275.1 uncultured Pseudomonadota bacterium | reverse complement strand
GCGGCGGCGAGCCTAGCGGTCACCCGACCGGGCGCAGCGCCGTCGATGCCGCGGGGTCTGCAGATCAGGTCCGATGAACAGATAGGCTGAACCACCGAGACTTTTGGTTCGGCCTGACCGACCGTCGCCGAATCGAAACCTCGCGCTGCGTTGCGATTACGGGATAATGCGGCGATCCATTTTGCGTGTTTCCCGCAATCGAGGCCACCGCCCATGACGCCCCGCGCTCCCCATCTCCTCCCGCTCGGCCTTGCCTGCGCGTCGCTTCTCACGCTCGCCGCCTGCAGTAAGGCTCCCCCTGCCGCGCCGGCCAATCTGCCCGAGGTCTCCGTCTTCACGGTGCAGTCCGGCGCGACCGAACTCAGCACCGACATCGTCAGCGAAGTGCGCGCATATCGTGAAGTGGAGCTGAGGCCGCGCGTCTCCGGAGTCGTGACGCACATCGATTTCGCGCCGGGCCAGAAAGTGAAGGAAGGCGATCGGCTGTTCCGCATCGACCCGCGCGCCTTCGAGGAGGGCGTGATCAACGCCCGCGCCAATCTCGCGGAGGCCGAGGCGAACCTGGTGCGCGTCCAGCAGGACATCGCGCGCTACAAGCCGCTGCTGCCGGACAACGCGATCCCGCGTCAGGTCTACGACCAGACGGTCGCCACCGAGCAGCAGTTGCGTGCCGTGGTCACCGCGCGCCGCGCGGGGCTCGCCACCGCCGAACTCGAGCGCGGCTACACCGACGTGCGTTCGCCCATCACCGGTCGGATCGGTCTGCAGCGTATGGAGGTCGGTGGCCTTGCGAGCGCGGGCCAGACCGTGCTCGCCACGGTCTCGACGCTCGATCCGGTCGCGGTCTATTTCAACATCTCCGAGCGCGACTATCTCGCGTTCGCCCGTCGTCAACAGGCGGCGCGCGAGGCCGGCAAGGCTTCGGTCGAGCGTCCCATCCAGTTGTTGCTGCCGGACGGCAGCGTGCATCCCTCACCCGGTACGCTCGACTTCACCGATCGTGCACTCACGCCGGGCACCGGTACGCTCGCGGTGCGCGCGATCTTCGCCAACTCCGACCAGCTGCTGCGCCCCGGCATGAACGCGCGAGTGCGCATCGTGTACGACGTCGCGCAGGACGCGTTGCTCGTGCCGCAGCGTGCCGTCACCGAGCTGCTCGGCAAGTATTTTTTGAGCGTGGTCGGCGAGGGTGACAAGGTCGAGCAACGTCCCGTGACGCCGGGGCCGCGGATCGGTGACCAGTGGCTCATCGGATCCGGTCTGAAGGCGGGCGACCGGGTCATCGTCGATGGGCTGCAATCGGCACGGCCGGGCATGGTGGTCGCGCCGCGTCCGTATGACGCAGACCCCGCCGCCGCAGCGCCGAAGGGCTGACACCGACATGGCGAAGTTCTTCATCCACCGCCCGGTGATGGCGATCGTCACCGCGATCCTGCTGGTGCTGGTCGGGCTCATCGCGGGCGGCAGTCTGCCGATCGCGCAGTACCCGCAGATCACGCTGCCCACCGTGCGCGTCTCCGCCTTCTATCCCGGTGCGAGCGCCCAGGTGGTGGAGGAATCGGTCGCCCAGCCCATCGAGGAGCAGATCAACGGCGTGGAAGGCATGGCCTACATGTCCTCGAGTTCCGCGGGCGATGGCAGCTACAACCTCGATGTCACCTTCGGTCTCGATGTCGATCCGGACATCGCCTCCGTGCAGGTGCAGAACCGCGCTTCGCAGGCCAATGCGCGCCTGCCCGCCGAGGCGCTCAACGCCGGCGTGATCACGCGCAAACAGACCCCTGATACCTTGATGTACGCGGCGCTGGTGTCGCCCAACGGCACCTACGACGAGCTCTTCCTCACCAACTACACCAGCCTCAACGTCATCGAGGCGCTCAAGCGCGTCAGGGGCGTCGGCAACGTCACGCTGTTCGGCGCGGAGTTCGGCATGCGGTTGTGGCTCAAGCCCGACCGTATGGCCTCGCTCGGCGTCACTACCAACGATGTCTACCGCGCCGTCGCCGAGCAAAACGTCCAGTCTCCGGCCGGGCAGGTCGGCAAGCTTCCCGCGCCCGCGACCCAGCAGTTCCAGTACAGCGTGGAGGTCCAGGGGCGGCTGCGCGAGGTCGCAGAGTTCGAGAACATCATCGTCCGCGCCCGTGGCGACGGATCCTTCGTGCGCATCCGCGATATCGCGCGCGTCGAGCTCGGTGCCAAAGATTACTCCTTCCAGGCGCGCCTGAACGGCCGGCCTGCCGCTGCGTTCGCCATCAACCTCACCCCCGACGCGAGCGCCATCGAGACCGCGGGGCTCATCCGCGCCCGTCTCAAAGAGCTCTCGGCGGCCTTCCCGGACGACCTCACCTACGAAGTGGTGTTCGACAACACCGTGTTCGTCGAGTCGTCCTTGGAGGAGGTGGCCCACACCTTCGTCGAAGCGCTGGTGCTGGTGTTGATCGTGGTGTTCCTGTTCCTGCAGAGTTGGCGCGCCACGCTCATCCCGATGCTCGCCGTGCCGGTGTCGCTGATCGCGACCTTCGCTGCGTTCGCCTTGCTTGGCTTCACCATCAACACGCTCACGCTGTTCGGTATGGTGCTCGCCATCGGCATCGTGGTGGACGACGCCATCGTCGTCGTCGAGGCGGTGGAGCACCACATGGCGTCCGGGATGCGCGCCCGCGAGGCGACGGTGAAGGCGACGGAGGAGGTCTCGGGTCCTGTGGTCGCCACCGCGCTGGTCCTCGCTGCGGTGTTCGTGCCCGTGGCCTTCCTCGGTGGCATCGCCGGCGTGATGTACAAACAGTTCGCCATCACGGTCGCCGTCTCCACGATGTTGTCGGCCTTCGTCGCCCTGTCGTTGACACCGGCGCTCTGTGTGCTGCTGCTGAAGCCCAAGTCCGAGGACCGCAGCGGCTCGCTCGCGCGGTTCTTCGACGGCTTCAACCGCGTCTTCGACCGCCTCACATCCCGCTATGGCGTCCGTGTGCAGCAGCTCACCCGTCGGTGGGTCCCATCGCTCGCGGCGCTCTTGATCCTGATCGGTGCCACGGTCCTGCTGATGTCGCGTGTGCCGGGTGCATTCGTGCCGCCCGAGGACCAGGGCTACTTCGTCGGCAGCGTGCAGTTGCCGGATGCGGCATCGATGAACCGCACCATCGCCGCCACCGAGAAGGTCGACGCCGTGCTCGCGCAGCAGCCCGGCATCGAGAAGCGGCTCATCATCAACGGCTACAACATGCTCACCGGCACCGTACAGTCGAACAGTGCGCTGTTCGTCGCCGTGCTCGAGCCTTGGGAGGAGCGTACAGCGCCGGAGAAGAGCTTGCGGGCCATCATGCAGGGCGTCTACGCGAGTGCGGCCACCGTCCGCGAGGCCACGACGCTGGTGTTCAATCCGCCGCCCATCCCGGGGCTCGGCACCTCAGGCGGCTTCAGCCTCAAGGTGCAGGATCGTATGGGTGCGACGCCGCTCGAGCTCGCGCGCGTGGCCAACGAGTTCATCGCCGCCGCGCGTCAGCGGCCCGAGATCGGCATGCTCTACACGACCTTCAACCCGACCACGCCCGCGTATCGGCTCGAGATCGACCGCGAGACCGCCAAGAAGCTCGGTGTCCCGATCAGCGAGGTGACGAGCGCGCTGCAGACCTTCCTAGGTGGCGTGCCGATCAACGACTTCGGGCGGTTCGGTCGCGCCTACAAGGTCACCATGCAGGCCGAACCCGAGTTCCGCAGCGACATCCAAGGGATCGGTCTCTTCCATGTGCGCAACGCCGATGGCCAGATGGTGCCGCTGTCGACGCTGGTGCAACGGGTGTCGATCGGCGCGCCGACGGTGACGCAGCGCTACAACCTGTTCCGCACCGCCGACATCGGCGGCAATCCGGCCTCCGGCTACAGTTCGGGACAGGCGATGAAGGCGCTGGAAGAGGTGGCGGCCGCAGAATTGCCCGCCGGATACGGATACGAGTGGTCCGGCATCAGCAAGCAGGAACAGGAGTCGGCCGGACAGGCGCCGGTCGTGTTCGGGCTTGCGCTGTTGTTCGTGTTCCTGTTCCTCGCGGCGCTTTATGAGAGTTGGTCGGTACCGTTCGCGGTGCTGTTCGCGATCCCGCTCGGCGTGTTCGGCGCGATGGTCGGCCTCTGGGCGACCGGACTCACCAACAACATCTACGCGCAGATCGGGCTCGTATTGCTGATCGGGCTCGCCGCCAAGAACGCCATCCTCATCGTCGAGTTCGCGAAGATGCTGCGCGATCAGGGCCAGGATGCCACGACCGCGGCGGTGACCGCCGCCAAGCTGCGGTTGCGCCCTATCATCATGACGTCCTTCGCGTTCATCCTCGGGGTCGTGCCGCTGATCCTGGCTTCGGGCGCGGGTGCGGCCTCCCGCATCTCGATGGGTGTCACGGTGTTCAGCGGTATGCTGGCGGCGACGTTGCTGGCGATCTTCATCGTGCCGGTGCTGTTCGTGGCCGTCGCGAAGATCACCGGTCAAAGCGGTGCGCCGCCATCGAAGGGGCAGGCGGTGGAGGTCGCGTCATGATCCTGCGTCCGCGTGCCGCTGCCGTGCTGCTGTCCTCGACATTGCTCGGTGGTTGTGGATTGCTGACCCATGAGCCTATGGAACGCCCGACGCTTGAGGTGCCCGCTGCCTACCCGTCGGCCGTGGCGGCTTCGACCGCGGATCCGCAGGGCGCCGATGTTTTCGGCACGGCGTCCTGGCGCACGGTGTTCACAGATCCCGGTCTGCAGGCGCTGATCGATGAGGCGCTCGCGAACGGACCGGATGGACTGCTCGCCGCCGCACAAGTGCGCGAGGCCGAGGCCTTGGCGGGTGTCGCCGCGTCGCCGCGTCTGCCGTCCGTCAGCGCCACCGTCGACACCTCGCCCATCGCCCGTTTGCCCGGCGACACCGTGTCCTCGTCGTTCCTCGCCGGTCTCGGTGTCTCTTGGGAACTCGATCTCTGGGGCCGCTATGCGCGCGCCAGCGAGGCTGCCCGTGCCGATCTGCTGGCGCGCATCGAGAACCAGCATGCCGTGCAGGCCTCGCTCGTCGCGACGGTCGCTGATGTGTACTTCCAGCTCGCCGCGCTGCGCGAGACCGAAGAGGCCACACAACGCGTCGCCCTCAACCAGCGCCAGGCGCTGCGTCTGGTGCAGCGCAAGTCCGCCGCCGGCATCGTCAGCGCGGCCGAAGAGCGCCAACAGGAGAGTGCGCTGGCCGTCACCGAGGCGCGCCTGCCGGTGCTGAAGCGCCAGATCGTCGCCGCAGAGAATGCGCTGGCCCGTGTCCTCGGACGAGTGCCGGGCTCGGCGCGCTTTGAGACCCCGGGCACGTTGACGCTGCCCGAGCGCATCCCCGCAGGGTTGCCGTCGAGCCTGTTGGAGCGCCGCCCTGACCTGCGCGCTGCCGAGGCGCGTCTGGTGGCGTCCGATGCACGCGTCGCCGAGGCCAAGGCACGGTTCTTCCCGCAGATCTCTTTGACCGCCGTGCTCGGCAATGCGAGCACCGACCTCGGCGATGCCTTGACTGGCGGCGGATCGACCGTCGCTTCGCTCGGACCGACGCTGTTGCAGCCGCTTTTCGCCGGTGGCGCTCTGCGTGCCAACCGTGATGTGGCGCTCGCGCGGCTCGATCAGGCGGTCATCGGCTATCGCAAGTCCGTGCTCGGGGCGTTCGGTGAGGTGTCCGACGGCCTGACGGCCTACGAGACCAACGCCGAACTGCTCACCATCCAGCAAAGGCGCGAGATCGCGACCGCCGAGGCGCTGCGTCTCGCAGAGATGCGCTTCAATGCCGGCACCACCACCTTCCTCGAGGTGCTCGACGCGCAACGCCAATGGCTTGCGGCGGAGACCGATGCCGCGCAGGCGTTGCTGGAGCGCCGCCAGGCGCTGATACGACTCTATCTCGCTCTGGGCGGCGGCTGGGAAGCGGGTCCCTGAGGGCGCCGTTAAAAAATCAGACCTGCCGGTAACCGTCAGGATTGACCGTTTTTTGCGGCTTGCCTACACTGGCGGCTCGCGCCGTCCATCTGTGTCCCTGCCTGAGAGAAAGTCGCCATGAGCCAGAAGATCTTCCCGATCACCATGCCCAAGTGGGGCATCGAGATGCAACAAGGCACGATCACCGAGTGGCACGCTGCCCCCGGTGGTGCGCTCGCCAAGGGCGCGCCGCTGCTCGATGTCGAGACCGAGAAGATCGTCAACTCCGTCGAAGCGCCGGTCGCCGGCACGCTGCGCCGGATCGTCGCCGAGACGGGGTCGACCGAAGCCGTCGGGGCTTTGATCGCGGTGTTCGCCGATGCGGCGGTCTCCGAGGCGGAGATCGATGCGTTCATCACGGGCTTCAAGCCCGCCGACGCGAGCTTCGATCACGCTGATGCGCCCGCTGCGCCGGCCGCAGCAGCGCCGGCGGTCGACGCTGCAGCGGACGGTGAAGCGCGGATCAGCCCGATCGCGCGGCGCATCGCCGAGCGGCTGGGGGTCGATATCACGCAGGTCAAAGGCACGGGCCGCAACGGCCGCGTGTCGAAAGAAGATGTCGAGGCCTATGCCGCCTCGATCGGCGTGCAGGCGGGTGCCGCGCCTGCCGCGGCCCCGGTCGTCGCCCAGACCGCCCCGACCGCCGCGACCGGCGATGGCGTGGTGCGCGAGAAGATGACCTCGATGCGCGCCACCATCGCGCGTCGGCTGCTCGAATCGAAGCAGGGCATCCCGCACTACCGTCTCGCAGCCGATGTCGATCTCACGGCGCTGCTCGCACGCCGTGCGGCGTTGCGGGCGGCGGGCACCGAGGTGTCGGTCAATGACCTGCTGGTGCGTGCCTGTGCGCTGACGCTGGTGAAGCACCCTGCGGTGAACGCGCAACTGCAGGGCGATGAGGTCCACAAGTTCCCGCACGCCGACATCGCCGTCGCGGTCGCGACCGATGGCGGTCTGGTCACCCCGATCGTGCGCAGCGCCGACACCAAGAGCGCCGCGCAGATCGGCGCTGAGACGGGCGATCTCGCCGCGCGCGCGCGCAGCGGCAAGCTCACCCGCGAGGAGATCACGGGCGGGACCTTCACGCTCTCGAACCTCGGGATGTTCGGCATCGATCGCTTCGATGCCATCATCAACCCGCCCCAGGTCGCGATCCTTGCGGTGGGTGCGGGCGCCGACCGTGTGATCGCGCGCGGTGGCGGTGTGGTGGTCGCGAAGGTCGCGACGCTGACGCTCTCCTGCGACCACCGGGTCGTCGACGGGGCGATCGGCGCGCAGTTCCTGCAGGCGCTGCGGCAGACGATCGAGTCAGCCGACGCGCTCTGACCGGGGACGGCCCGGGGCGAGCGCGCCGGCTCCGATCGTCACTGGGCGGTGTAGCCGCCGTCGACGACGAGTTCCGAGCCGGTCATGAACCGCGACTCGTCCGAGGCGAGGAACACGATCGCATCGGCGATCTCCTCGGGTTCGGCCATGTGGCCGATCGGATGGGCGCGGGCGATGGCGGCGCGGGCTTCCGCCGGCGAGGGCGCGAAACCGACCTCACCCAATTCTTTGAGGCACTGTGCGGCGAAGGCGGTGTCCACGGTCCCGGGATGGATGGAGTTCACCCGGACCTTCAGGCCGAGCGCCGACATCTCGAGCGCCAGCGCTTTCGTGTAGAGCCGCACCGCGCCCTTCGATGCGCAGTACGCCGTCTGGAAAGCGACGCCGATCAGGCCGCAGATCGACGACATGTTCACCACCGATGCGTGACGGCCGTCCCGCACCGCGGTCTCGTGCATGTCTTTGGCGAGCGCCCGGACGCCGAGATACATGCCCTTCATGTTCACCGCGAAGATGCGGTCCCATTGCTCGGGCGTCGTGTCGAAGGTGTTGCGCACCACATCGATGCCGGCGTTGTTGACGAGCACCGAGGGGATGCCGAGCTCCGCGAGCACGCGCGTGCGCAGCGCCTGCCAGGACGCCTCGTCGGCGACATCCAGCCGTTGGTAGATGGCGCGCTGGCCTGCGGCGCGGATGCCCGCGGCGACGGCCTCGCCGGCGGTGTCGCTGATGTCGGTCACCACGACGATGGCGCCGGCTGCGGCGAGCTGTCGGCAGGTGGCTGCACCGATGCCGCCGGCGCCGCCGGTGACGATGGCGATCTGGTCCTGCAAGCGTCCTGTAGTCATTTCTTTGGTTTCCTTGTGTGATAATCGGGCGACGGAGGGATGTCCATGAACACGAGAGTATCCGACGACGAGTTCGCCGGACAGGCGGTCTTGGTGACAGGCGGCGCGAGCGGCATGGGCTGGGCTGCCTGCGAGCGTTTTGCGGCTCGCGGTGCGGCGATCCTCATCGCTGACACCGATACCGTGTCGGGGCCGGCCCGCGCAGCGGACCTGCAGGCGCGCGGCGCGCGCGCGGCGTACTTCGAATGCGACGTCGGCGACCCGGCTGCCTGCGAGGGCGCGGTCGCGGAGACGCTACGGCGTTTCGGACGGCTCGGTGCCGCCTTCAACAATGCCGGGTTCCCCGGCGACATGAGAGCTTTCCACGAACAATCCCGCGACAGCTGGGACCGCGTCATCGCGATCACCCTGTCGGGCGTGTTCCATTGCATGCGTGCGGAGATCGCGGCGATGTTGGCGTCAGGCGGCGGTGCGATCGTCAACAACGCGTCGGTGGCCGGAATGGTCGGCTTCCCGACCATCGCGCCATACTCGGCAGCCAAGCACGGCGTGATCGGTCTCACGCAGACGGCGGCTCTCGAATACGCGGGGCGCGGGATCCGCATCAACGCGATCTGCCCGGGGTACATGGACACCCCCATGACGCATGCTGCCACGACACCTGATGTGCGCCGGGCGCTCGCGGCTGCGACCCCGGCTGGCCGGCTCGGCCAACCCGGCGAGGTCGCCGAGCTGGCCGTCTGGCTCTGTTCATCCGCCGCCACATTCGTGCACGGCGCGTTCATCCCGGTCGATGGCGGGGTGGTCGCCGGTTGACGCCACCCCGCCGTCGCCGGTCAGGACTCAATCGAACTTGAAGTTGAGCGTTACGCCGAACGAGCGCGGCGGCCCGTAGTTCGTGAAGTTCCAGAGACCGGCCACCGGCAGCGCGGCGACCCGGTAGGTCTCATCCGTGAGGTTGGCGCCGTAGACGGTCGCCGACCAACGGTCATCAGGCGCGTGCCAGGTCGTCGACAGACCGACCAGCGTGCGCTTCTCCATCTGCGTGTTCTGACCGTTGAACACATCGGTCTCGGCGATATCCTGATAGTTCAGGTCGCCCTGCAGCGTGACACGGCTGCCGCTCGAGAGCGGCATGTCGTAGGCCACATTGAGGCCGTACTTCAGCTCCGGCGAGAACGGCACATCGAACTGCGTCAGATCGACCGGTGCACCGCCGCCGCGCAGGTCAGGCAGTACCGAGCCCGCACCGTACTCGTGGTCGAGCCAGTTGATGCTGGCGCCGATCCGCAGGTTGTCGGTCGGGACCCAGGTGGCCTCGAGGTCGACGCCCATGATCTCCGAGGTGCCGGTGTTGACCGTCACGGTCTCCTGCTGGCTCGAGCCATCGGCGGAGGTGTAGACCGCCACCACGGCACGCTGCAGGTTCTCGTACTTGGTGAGGTACGCGGCCGCGTTCAGGCGCAGGGTGTTGTCGAGCAGGTCCGCCTTGAAGCCGAGTTCGATGTTGGTGTTCGTCTCGGGGTTATAGGCGCAGCGCGACACCGTGGCGCAGGTCTCGGAGAAGCCGCCGGACAGGAAGCCGGTGGCGTAGCTCAGGTACCAGAGCTGATCGTCGGTCGGCTTGTAGTCGAGCACTGCACGCCAAGTGGTCTCGTTCCACGAGTCGCTGGCGAGGACATCCGTGCCGAAGCTCTCGCGCGGCAGCGGCTCCGAACGACCGTCCCACTGCTTGGGCAGAAGCCCGGCGCGGCTGATGTTCTGCGAGCGCACATCGCGACAGACGCCGTTGACGATGCGCTTGTCGGAATCCGGCGTGTACTGGTTGCAGAGGCCGCCACCATCGACCAGGCGGTCGAAGTCCTTCTCATCCTTGCTGAAGCGGATGCCGGTGGTGAACCTGAGCTTGTCCGAGATCTGGTAGTTGCCGTCGAGGTAGGCCGCGTATTCGGTGCGATCCTGCCCGGTGGTCTGCAACTGGTAATCTTTGAACACGCTGGTGTCGAGGTTCACGCGGCCGTCAGGACGCACTGCGGTGCCGGTGGTCGGGTCGATGCCCGGGATCAAGCCCACCAGACCGACCTGGAAGAACGCGCGGAAGTTGAAGGTGTCCTTGAAGTAGTTGCCGCCCGCGACGAAGTTGAACGGACCATCGAAGTCCGAGGCGTAGCGCAGCTCCTGCTGGAAGGTGAAGCGCTCGGTGTTGCGGGTGGAATCGAACAGCGTCAGGAACGACTCACCCGTGTAGGTGCTCGGCAGCCGCTGCTGCTCCTGGCGATAACCGGTGATCGACTTGAACTCACCGACCGTCGTGCCGAGGGTCTGCGTGAGGTATAGACCTTCGGTGTCGACCCGGTGGCCCTGGTCCATCTTGATGTCGGAGTTGCCGGTGATGGCGGTGCTGAAGACATCTTTCTGGCCGGCCAACTGGATGCCCGGGAAACCGAGCGCCGTGAGCAGGTCGGTCGCGGTGCTTTCATTGACGCCCGGAGGGGAATCAGAACGGTCACGCACAAGCTCGCCGACGAGCAGGGCCGAGTAGCTGTCGTTCGGCTCCCACAGCAGCTTGATCTTCGTGGCGATGACGTCTTTGCCGCCCAATCGGCCACCGGTGCCCTTGGCGTTGAGGTCGATGCCGTCGGGCGGCAGCGTGCCCGCCGGGACGCCGAAGGCGCCCCAGATCGGCACGTTGTTCGGATAGGTCGCCGTCGCCTTGTCGTTGGTGTAGTAGCCCTCGTCCATGTCGTAGATCGCTGCGATGCGCATCGCCAGCGTGTCACTCAACGGCACATTGATGGCCGCCTTGAGGCTGCCGTTCGAGGCGCCGTTGCGGTACTGGCCGAGGCTGAACTGGGTCTCGGCGCTGTACTCGCCGAGTTCGGGGCGCTTGGAGGTGACCGCGATCACGCCGCCCGTGGTGTTCTTGCCGAACAGCGTGCCCTGGGGGCCGCGATAGACCTCGATCTGCTGCGTGTCGAACAGCGTCAGGAACTGCGAGGTGACATGGCTCAGCACGAAATCGTCCATCAAGAAGCTGACGGGCGCGTCCTGCGTGACGAGGATGATGTTGGTGCCGGTGCCACGCATGCCGCCGCCCGTGGCGTTGAAGCCTGCCGGTGCGGAGAGCACGAGACCGGGCGCGAGGTTCGCGAGCGCGCGGACGTCGTTGATCGGCGAGCGCGAGAGGTCCGCGGCGCTGATCGCGGAGATCGCGATCGGCACATCCTGCGACGCTTCATTGCGCTTGGTGCCGGTGATGATGACTTCTTCGAGTGTGCCGACGCCGCTCTGCGCCGCGGTGTCCTGCGCCTGCAGTTGTGCGGCGCCGGTCAGCGCGAATGCCACGGCCAGCGCGAGCGCGCGGTGTGGGACCTTGTTGTCGAGTTTCATGTGGAGCCCCTCAGTTGATGATGCGTGCGGACCGGACAGGTACCGCGGCGATGCCAAGTAACCCTGATCAAATCGAATCAAAACAGTCCAGCCTGTTTTTATTATTCCGGCCGATGGTAGTCACGGAAATGCAAGAAAGTCAAACATGATTGTTTTTTTGTTATCCTTTGTTTCGACAGGGTTTGCCGGTTGTCGCGGGCGGAAAAGAACGAGGGGATTCAAGACCATGCGTAATTTGACATATACCGCTCTGCTGGCCCTGATCGGGTGGAGCATGCCGGCCACCGCCGCCCCCTCCCCTGCGGCGCTCTACCAGAAGCATTGCGCGGCCTGTCACGAGGGCGGCGTTCCCCGGGCGCCGCATTCGGTGAAATTCCAGATGATCGGCACACGAGCGATCCTGGCCTCGATGGAAGCGGGGGTGATGCAGGCGCAGGGTGCCGCGTTGAGCGCCAACGAACGCCGCGAACTTGCCGAGTTCTTGGGTGGCGCGACCCTGGTCGATGCCGCCGCCACGGTGCCGCGGTGCGCCGCCCCGCGAGCGACCTTCGACGCCACCCGTCCGCCGCCCTTGGCGGGTTGGGGGATGACCCTCGAGGGTACCCGCCATGTGACCGCGGACCGTGCCGGGCTTGCCGCCGCGGATGTGCCGCGCCTCGGTCTTGCGTGGGCGTTCGCCTTCCCCGGTGCATCGCGCGCGCGCTCGCAACCGACGGTCGGTGCTGGCGCGGTCTATGTCGGCAGCCAGGACGGCACGGTGTACGCGCTCGATTTCGCGACCGGCTGTGTGCGCTGGACTTTCCAAGCCGACGCCGAGGTGCGCACCGGCCCGACGCTCGAGCCGTGGTCGGCGGGCGATGCGACGGCGGCACCGCGCTTGTGGTTCGGTGACTTCAATGGCAACGCCTATGCGCTCGATGCGCGCACCGGTGGGCTGCTCTGGAAGACCCGTGTCGACACGCATCCGCGGCTGACGATCACCGGTTCGCCGCGATACCACGACGGTCGGCTCTATGTGCCGATGTCCTCGAGCGAATGGGCGGCCGCGGCCGATCCCTCTTATGAATGCTGCACCTTCCGCGGCGGCGTCACCGCGCTCGATGCGCGCACCGGCGCCGTGCTCTGGCGTTCCTATACGATCCCGGAAGAGCCGCGCGCGACCGGTGCACGCAATGCCGCCGGCGCCCTGCGCCGTCACCCCGCCGGCGCGCCGGTGTGGAATTCGCCGACCATCGATGTGAAGCGCCGCCGACTGTATGTCGGCACCGGTGAGGGCTACACCTCTCCGGCCGCCGCGCAGAGCGATGCCGTGGTCGCCTTCGACCTCGACACCGGCAAGATGCTCTGGTGGCACCAATCTTTGGCGAAGGATGCGTGGAACATGGCCTGCTTCATCGGCGGCGGTCCCAACTGCCCCGAGGAGAACGGACCGGACCTCGACATCGGCGCACCGCCCGTCCTGCATCGCCTGCCGGACGGTAGCGATGTGCTGCTGGTCGGTCAAAAATCCGCTGATGTGTTCGCGCTCGACCCCGACGACGGCCGTCTGCTTTGGAAGGTGCGCTACGGCCGAGGCGGCTTCGCGGGCGGCGTGCACTGGGGTCTCGCGGCGAGCCCGACCACGCTCTTCGCGCCGAACGCCGACACGGTGTTCCTCGGCACCGAGCAGGGCGAGGCGAAGCCGGGCCTCTTCGCACTCGATCCGGCGAACGGCGAGATCAAGTGGTTCGCGCCCGCGCCGAAGGACTCCTGCCAGCCGGGTACCGCACCGGCCTGCGACGCCGGCTTCTCGCCGCCACCGACCGTCATACCGGGCGTGGTCTTCCAGCCGGCCTTCGACGGCTGGCTGCGCGCCTATCGCGAGACCGACGGTGCACTGCTCTGGGCATTCGACACCGTCCGGACCTACGACGCGGTGGGCGGACTCAAGGGCCAGGGGGGTTCCATCGAGAGCGCGGGCGCGATCGTCGCCGACGGGGCCGTGTTCGTGAACTCAGGGTATCTCTTCGGCGGCCGCATGCCGGGCAATGTCCTGCTCAAGTTCACGGTGGACGGACGATGACCGACGACCGGTCCGCCGCGCATCGTCCGCTCGCGGACTACGACCTGATGGACCCGAAGGTCCAGCAGTGCCCCTACGCGTTCTATGCCTCGGCGCGCGCGCAGGCCCCGCTCTATCGGATGCCGGACCGGGGCTTCTGGTTGGTGACCTCCTTCGATCTTTGCCGGGAAGTGATGCGCCAACCCGATCTCTACGCCAGCGGCGTGAGTCCGATGGCGTTGAAGCCGGGCGGCGTCTCCGAAGGCGTGATCGCCGAGTACGCCAAGGGTTGGCTGCCGCTCGCCTCCTGCTCGACCAGCGACCCGCCGCGACACACGAAGGTCCGCGATTTCCTTGAACCGCTCTTCACCAACAAGCGGATGCGCGAGATCCGTCCGCTGATCGATCGGACGGCCGCCCAGCTGCTCGATGCGCTCGAAGGCCGTACCGAGTTCGATTTCGTGCACGAGTTCTCGCATCCGCTGCCGATGGTCGTGATCGCCGAGCTGATCGGCGTGCCCCAGGTGGACCTCGCGCGCTTCAAGGCGTGGTCGGATGCGATCGTCGAGCCGTTCAGCATGATGGTCTCGCCGGAGCGCGAGGTGGAATGCGCGCGTCTGGTCGTCGAGATGCAGCATTACTTCGCGGCGCTGCTCGAGGCGCGTCGCCACGCACCGCGCGACGATCTGCTCACGGAGCTGGTGCGGGCTGCAGATGATCCGGCGCTCGGCTTCGACCTGCAGGAGCAGTTGACGATCATCACCATCGACCTGCTCGCCTCCGGCAACGAGACGACGACGGCGGCCATCACCTCGGGACTCAAGCTGCTGATCGAGGATCCCGCACCGATCGCAGAGCTACGCCGCGACCCGTCGTTGCTCGAGAACCTCGCCGAAGAGATCCTGCGGTTGGAATCCCCCGCGCAAGGCATGTTCCGTCGCGTGACCCGCGACACCACACTGGGCGGCATCGCACTGCGCGAGGGTGAACTCTTGTCGTTGCGTTTCGGTTCGGCGAACCGCGATGAGTCCCAGTTCCGGGACGCGGAACGGATCGACCTGCACCGCCCGCAACCCGGCAAGCATCTGGCGCTCGGCATCGGGCGCCACCACTGCATCGGCTCGCAGCTCGCCCGGCAGGAACTCGTCAGCGCGTTCGGTGCGCTGCTCGACCGTTATGAATCCTTCGCGCTCGCTCCCGGCAGCGAGGCGCCGCAGTACGCGCCGAGTTTCTTCGGGCGGAACCTGCTCGAGCTGCGGGTGTCGATGGTGCCGCGCCGGCATTGACCGGCGCGCACCGTCCGCTCGGTCCTTAAGGCGCGATCGGCCGCAGGAACCGGATCTCCGGCGTACCGTCGAGACAAGCCCAGCCGGCGGCCGACATGGCCAGATGATAGGGCGCCTGCTGGTGGCGCTGCTGCGCGGCCTCGTCGGTGAAGCACTCGAAGAACACGAACTCGTCCGGATCGTCGCCCTGCAGCACCTCATAGGTGAGCGTGTCGGATTCGTGCCGACGCACATCGGCTTGCAGCTGCAGCACGAGCTGCTTGAACTCTTCGCGCTTCTCCGGCTTGGTGCGCACGTTCATGTAGCAGGCGTAGGTGGCGGTCAT
>CALGVD010000009.1 GCA_937920275.1 uncultured Pseudomonadota bacterium | reverse complement strand
TCACGCTCGCAGGACCGGCGCGTCGCATCGTGAGTCTCTCAGCAGGTGCCACCGAGCTGTTGTTCGCCGCCGGGGCCGGTGATCGTATCGTCGCCACCGTGACGGGCGCGGACGAGCCGGTCGCTGCGCGGCGTATCGAGCGCATCGGTGACGCGAACGCCATCGTCTATCCGCGTCTGCAGGCCCTCAAGCCGGATGTGGTCGTGGTGTGGGACGACCTGATCGCCGAGGGCATCGACGTCAGCCTCGTCAAGCTGCGCATACCGGTCTACCGTGTCAGCGTGCGTGAACTGGCCGACCTGCCGCGCACGGTGCGCCGGTTGGGCGCGTTGGCCGGCACGGACACCGCAGCCGACATCGCCGCGCGCGCGCTGGAGGCCAAAGTCGCGCGTCTGCCGCCGAAGCCTGCGGCACGGGTCAGCGCCGGTGCACAGCCACCGTTGCGCGCGTTCTTCATGAAGTGGGCCGAGCCGCTCTACACCGTCGGCAGCCGCCATGTCATATCCGACGCGTTGGCGCGCTGCGGTGCGCGCAGCATCTTCGACGATATCGACTTCCCCATGCCGATCGTCGAGTTCAAGGAGATCCGCAAGCGCGACCCCGAGGTCATCCTGATGGCTGTTCCGCCGGTGACGGCGCGCGATTGGCGTGAACGATGGGCTGCGTTTCCCGATGTCGACGCGGTGGAGAACCGGCAGATGCTCGCATACACCGACCTACGCCTCGAGCGGATGGGACCGACCGCCCTCGACGCCGTCGCCGATCTTTGTAAGTTGATCGCAGGCGTGCCGCGCTGACGATTCTTCACTTGCGGTCGGCGTCGGTTCCGGGTCGAATCCGCGCTGTGGAATTCCGATCGCCCGGTAAGCCCCTGTTGGGAGTGATGTTGCTCGCGCTCTGCGGCGCCCCCGCGTTCGCGCAGTCGCAGCCTGGGGTCGGTGTCCCGCCCGTGATGCCGGAGGGTGAGCTCGAGGAAGTGGTGGTCAGCGGACGCCGGCCCCCGGGTTCCGTGATCGGCGACATCCCGCCGGAGATCTCGCTGTCCTCGCAGGAGATCCGCGCGCTCGGTGTGGGTTCTGTGACCGAACTCATCGCCGCGCTCGGACCGCAGCTCGGCAGCAGCGGCGGTCGCGGCAGCGGTCGGCCGGTCGTGCTGCTCAACGGCGTACGGGTCTCTGGCTTCGCTGAAGTGCGTGACCTGCCGACGGAGGCGATCCAGCGGGTCGACGTCTTCTCTGAAGAGGTTGCGCTCCGATACGGCTATCGCGCCGATCAACGCGTCTTGAACTTCGTGCTGCGCCCGCGGTTCCGTTCGGTCACGGCGGATGCTGGCGCGCGCGGTACCACCGAGGGAGGGCGCGAGGGGACCAACGTTGGTGTGGGTGTGCTGCGCGTGCAGCGCGACACCCGGTGGCAGGCGGACTTCAAGGCCCGGCATGACGACCGTCTGCTCGAGAGCGAGCGCGGGATCGTCGGTGCGGATGGCGTGCCGCGTCCCGATGCCGCCTATCGCACGCTCTTGCCGGCCGTGGATCAGCTGTCCATCAACCTCGTGTATGCGCGTCCATTGATCGAGGGTCTGTCGGGCACAGTCAACGCCACCGTGGACGAGACGCGACGACGCTCGCTGCTCGGATTGCGACCGTCGCCTCAAGGTGGAGAGGTCTTGCGTCGCGATGTCGACACCCGAGACGCGCATCTCGGCGGACTGCTGCAGGGCGCGAATGCAGGATGGCGTTGGTCGGCAGTGCTGAACGCCGACCGCACGGACGCGGCGACCCGTGTCGGCGGCGGCGATCTCGCCGGCCGTAGCCGAAGCGACAGTCTCGATCTCGAGCTGCTGGCCATCGGCGCGCCGCTGCGACTGCCCGCCGGCGATCTCGGGCTGACGGTCAAGGCCGGTCTCGGCACGCGCGGCATCGAGAGCGTCGCGCGCCGCGTCACGGGCGATGTGCGTACCGACCTGTCGCGCGGCCAGCGAGACCTGCGCTTCAACCTCGACATCCCGCTTCTGCGCACGGAGGACACCGAGGGTCGCGTGACGGCAAGCTTTGGTCATGCGATCGAGGATGTCGCCGAAGTCGGCGTGTTGTCGACCACCAATGTCGGACTCAATGCATCGCTCGGACGCAAGTGGCGCGCGCTCCTGTCCGTGATCGACGATGAGAACGCCCCGACGATGCAACAACTCGGTGCAGCCGTGATCCCGACGCCGTCCGTACAGACCTATGATTTCGTCCGTGGCGAGGCCGTCGAGATCGTCCGCATCGACGGTGGTAATCCGGTGCTACGGGCGGACAGCCGCCGGATATTCAAGGTCGCGTTTGGCGCAAGGCCTCTCGCAGACGTCGACCTCGACCTCAACGGCGAGTTCACCCGCAGCCGCCTGCAGGGCTTCATCACCACGGTGCCCTTCGCGACCCCGGAGTTCGAGCAGGCCTTCCCTGGCCGCTTCGTGCGGGATCCGGCTGGACGATTGCTGTCGATCGATGCCCGGCCGGTGAACCTCGACGGCCGCGAGCGCGATGAGCTGCGATTCACGGTCAACCTCAGCCGCCCGTGGGGGCCGCAGCCCGAGGCGCCGACGGCGCCGGCGCGGAGCGGCACCCGTAACCGCGACGCTGCGCCGGGTGGGCCGCCCGCCGGTTTCAATCCGGCAGCGATGGCAGAGCGTTTCCTCTCGGTCGCGCGGCGCGGGAGCGCGCAGTTCACGCTCGTCTACACCGAGCGTCTGAAGGACGAGGTGATCATCGCACCCGGTCTGCCGAAGCTCGATCTGTTGGCGGGCGATACGCTCTCCGACACCGACGGCAGCCCTCGGCGTGAGCTCGAGATCCAGGTGGGTGCGAACCGCGACGGCTTCGGCGGTCGGGTCATCGCGAAGTGGCGCGGGGGCAGCCGTATCACCGGTGGCGTCACAGCGGCCGGCCCCGTGGACCTGGAGTTCGAGCCTCTCTGGAGCGTCGACTGGAGGTTGTTCGCCGACCTCGGGCTGCAGCCCTGGGCGCGTGACAAGACCTTCCTGCGCGGTGTCCGTGTGACGTTCGCCGCTGAGAACCTCTTCGACGAGCTACCGCAGGTGCGTGACGCCGTCGGTGCCGTACCGCTCAACTACCAACCGTCGTTGCTCGACCCGCAAGGCAGGGCGATCCGGTTGTCGTTCCGCAAGCTGTTCTTCCCTTCATTTGTGCCACCTGCCCGGGACACACGGTAAGCTTCCGGAAGTGCAAGGACACTCAAGCCACGGAAGAGCGCATCCCATGATCTGTCTGCGAAACCCGGTTCCTCGCGCGAGGGTCTTGAGCCTGCTGGCCAGCGCCTTGCTCCTCGCTGCGCCGCCCGCCGCCCGCGCTGCCGACATCGACAGCCTGCAGAGCCTCACGCAGCCGCAGTTCCGCATGCTGGCCGAGGACCTCGTCGCTGCGCTGTCCTACAAGGCGATCTCTCCGGCGGAGCCGCTCGGCGTCACGGGTTTCGACCTCGGCGTGGGGTTATCGGTCACGGAGACTTCGGGCAGCGTGTGGAAACTCGCCACCGGCAGCGGCACCGACTATCTGCCGATGCCGCGGCTGATGCTGCAGAAGGGCCTGCCCTTCGGCATCGATATCGGCGGCTTCTACGCTGCGGCGCCGGGCAGCAACATCAAGCTCTGGGGCGGTGAGCTCAAATACGCGATCCTCGAGGGCAGCACGGTGATGCCGGCGCTCGCGGTGCGCGGTGCGGTCACCGGTATGTCCGGAGTGGACGATCTCGACCTCGAGACGCAGAGCCTCGAGCTCGTGGTCTCGAAGGGGCTGCTGAACATCACCCCGTATGGCGGCATCGGACAGATCTGGAGCAGCGTCACGCCCTCCTCGGCCTCTTCGCTCGGGTTGCCGCTACGCAAAGAATCCCCATCGATGACCCGCGTGCATGCCGGGCTAGGGTTCAAGGTGATCCTGGTGAACTTCGCCGTCGAGGTCGACCACACCGACAACGGCTTCGGCGCCTCGACCCGCTTCGGGCTGCGCTGGTAGCCGCTACTCGCGGAAGTTCCCGAAAGAGATCGGCCGGTCGAAGGTCTCGGTGCGCAGCAGCGCGATCGCCGACTGAAGGTCGTCGCGCTGCTTGCCGGTCACGCGCACCTTGTCACCGTGGATGCCGGCCTGCACCTTGATCTTCGAGTCCTTGAGCAGGCGCACGATCTTGCGGCCACAGTCGGCGTCGATGCCATGGCGCAGCAGCACGTCCTGACGCGCCTCGGCGAGGTTGGTCTCTGCATCTTTCACTTCGAGACAGCCCACATCGATGCCGCGCTTGGCGAGCCGGGGTTTGAGGATCTCCAGCATCTGCTTCAGCTGGAACTCCACCTCGGCCTTCATCTGCACCGTGAACTCCTTGGCCTTCAGTTCATAGGCCGCACCGCTGTCCTTGAAGTCGAAGCGCTGCTGCAGTTCGCGGTTGGCCTGGTCCACGGCGTTGGTGAGCTCATGGAGGTCGATCTCGGATTGGACATCGAAGGAAGGCATGGTGTTCTCAGACCTTGGGGATCGAAGGTTCGGTGGGCGGCAGGTCCGGCATCGGCTCGGCGAGCAGCCCATCGACCGTGCGCTCGAACTCGCGCACCATCTTATCGTGGTGCACGCCGGTCGCGGGCCCTACGAACCCGGTGTGGATCTTGCGCACCTTGCCGCTGCGGTCGATGAAGATCGTCGTCGGGAAGGCGAATACGCCGTTGAGCTGCGGCAGCCGCGAGGCGGCGTCGTCCTTGTCGGAGATGCCGGCGATCAGCGTGGTGTACTCGATGCCGTATCGCTCGCGGAATCGGTAGGTCGCCTCGGCGGCCCGCTCGAAGTCGCCGAACTGCTCGAACATCAGCGACACCACTTCGAAACCGCGTGCCCGATTCCGCTCGTACAGATCGACCAACAGCTGCGCCTCGTCATGGCAGTTCGGGCACCAGCTGCCGGCGAGCGCCACCACCACGACCTTACCCTTGAAGAACTGGTCGCGCAGCGAGACATTCACGCCGCCGAGATCCGGGAAACGGAAGTCGAAACGGTCACCAGAGACGAGCTTCGTCGCCTGATCGGCATCCCCGAGCGAGGCGTTCTCGTCACGCCGCGCTGTGAAGCGGTCCTCGAAGGCGATGCCGGACCAGAACCGGCCGTTGAGCGTGCCGTCGTCGGCCACCGTCGCGTGGTAGAGGAACACATGACCGCCGTCGAACTTCGAGAGGCGCAGCTCGCGACCCTGCAGTTCGCCAGCGAGGAAGCGATGGTCGCCGGTCGGTGTGAGGAAAGTGCCGGTGACGAGGCGACCGGTCTGCTTCAATTCACCGATCGCCGGCGTGTTCTTGCCGCCCTCGACGAAGGTCACAGCCCAGCGGCCGCTCACATCCGGTACACCGGGTTCCGTGGGGCCCTCCGCGTTCGGGCTGAAGCGGAATGCGTCGCCATAGCGCGCGCGGAACGGGATCTGCTGGTCTTTGCCCTTGGGCTTCACCATCAGCAGCGTTCCCGAGAGCGTGTCGCCCTCGAGCTTCGCATCGATACGGTTGTTGAAGCCCGGCATGCGCAGCGTGACCGCGTCGCCGTTCACCGCGATCTCGTTGATCCGGGTGCGCTCCGGTCCGTTGATCAAGTAGGCGACGCGACCGCCTTGCTCACGCAC
Organism: uncultured Pseudomonadota bacterium; assembly: GCA_937920275.1. Classification (GTDB taxonomy): domain Bacteria; phylum Pseudomonadota; class Gammaproteobacteria; order Steroidobacterales; family Steroidobacteraceae; genus UBA964. The sequence continues at coordinate 3,125 of CALGVD010000009.1, read as the reverse complement.
GAACTCGATGCCGAACGGCAGCTCACCGCCCGGCAACTGAAGCACGGCGCGCCACACGCCATCGCGCGGGCCGCTGTCGGTGAGGGAACAGGAGGCGAGGCCGAGCATGGCGATCATGGGCAATATCCAGAAGAGCGGCCGTCTGGCCGTGTCGGGGGAGGGCATGAAGGTACCGGTGTGGGGAGAACTTAGGCGGCAGGTTCAGGCGTCGGCGACGGGGAAGCCATCGGCGTCCTTGCGCCACGGCACCCACACGAGTGCGAGCTGCCCGACGGCGATGTCGGACTTGCGCGGCGTGACGGAGACTTCGCGCAGCGCCACGGCCTCGCCTTCGAACGAGGCAGCGAGCGCGGCGATCTCGGCTTCGCTCTCGGCCTGCAGGTCGGCAAGCCTCTGGCGCACCACCTCGAGGCTCTCGTCCGCACGCGCCACATCTTGCGACTCGCGGCCGATGCGGCTCGCCGAGCGCGCCGCCGAACTGGCGCGACCGATCGTACCTACGGAGACCGCTTTGCGCCCGAACAGGGCGCCGAGGATCCCCGCGCCGACCGACACCGCGGTGTTCATCTTCTGCTGCGAGAGCTGCGCCTGTTCGCGCTGGACTTTGTCCTCTGCGCGCGCGACGCGGTCCTGGAGCGTGGCGAGCTTCGGCGCGACCTTGCGGCGCAGCGCTTCGACGGCCTCGTCGCGCTTCTCGCGCAGCGACTGCGCAAGCCGCACACGGAACTGCGACTCGTCCTCGCCGGGCGCCGAGGCGAGCTTGATCGCATCGCAGAAGAAGACCTCCGCACGCGCCTGCTCGTAGAGATGGCTGGTGAGCGACTTCCCCCAGGCGGCATAGTTGGCGGCGCGCATCGCCGCGCCCGGTAGATCCGCGAAGGCTGCGCCCGTGGCGGGCGATTTCGAGAGCCGGGCCTTGAGGTCGGGGTGCGCGGCCCCTGCCGCCCAGTCGACCGACTTGCCGTCATCGCCGAGCGGGGCGAGCCAGGCGGTGGTGTCCCATTGGTCGAGGCCGAGCTTGGCGTCGACGAAGTGCAGTTTGGCGAGGCCCATCACCATCGGGCGGTATTCGGCAGCTGGATGGCCGCTACGACCTTCAAGGAAATACTCGGTGACATCACCCGGTACGGCGGGGCGCGCTGCCGCCGCCGGGGCGGACGACACTGCTGCGCTCGCGGCGGGTGCTGCGGAGGGGGCCGATGTGGGTGCCGATGTGGGGGCCGCCGCACTGCGCTTGGATGCCATCACGCGCGTGATCTCGGGACCCGTCAGCGGGCCGCGAAGGTACGACAACGCCCAGCGGCTCTTCATCAGATAGGGCGCGTCTTGGTGCACATTACGCATCAGGAACACGCGCTGCGTGAGCGCGGACATGAGCTTGTCGAGCGTGCTGCGGTCCATGCTGCCTGTGCCCGCGAGCGCGCTCTCGAGACCTTCGATGACGCGTGCCTTGTCGCGCTCGGTCTGCAGGCGGCCGATGAGCCAGGTGCCGCAGTTGGCGAGGCCTTTGTAGTCGAGGTCGACGGGGTTCTGCGTCGCGAGTACGCAGCCCAATCCGAATGCGCGTGCCTGCTTGAGCAGCGTCAGCATCGGTATCTTCGAGGGCGGGTTCGCGGTCGGCGGGAAGTAGCCGAAGATCTCATCCATGTAGAGGATCGCGCGCAGGCTGGAGGTGCCCGACTGGTTGCGCATCCATGAGATCACCTCGTTCAGCACCAGCGTCACGATGAACATGCGCTCGGTGTCGGAGAGATGACCGATGGAGATGATCGAGAGCCGCGGCTTGCCCTCGGGCGTGTACAGCAGGCGCTGCGCATCGAGCGGTTCGCCTTTCATCCAGGTGGCGAAGCCCGGCGAGGCGAGCAGGTTGTTGATCGCCATCGCGAGCCCGAGACGGTCCTTGGGCGGGAAGAAAGTGTCGAGATCGAAGGCGCCGACCTTGTCGAAGGGCGGTTTCTGCACGGCGTTGATGAGCCCGGCCATGTCGAGGCTCTCACCCGAGCGCCAGGTCGTATCGAGGATATTGGCGAGCAAGATATGGTCGCGGCTCTGGATCGGGTCGGCATCGCGACCGAGCAGCGAGAGCAGCCCCGACACCACCGCACCCACGCGATCGCGCAGCGCGGCGGAATCAGCCAACAGTTCCGCGGGCGGCGGCGCAAAGGAGCGCAGCACCGAGAGCGGTAGACCGGTCTCGGCGCCCGGCGTGTAGATGTTGATGTCCACCGCGTCGCGGAAGCGCGCGATGCGTTCCGGCTCCTGCTGCCACTCGGCGAGACCCTTACGCCAGGTGTCGGCCGTCTTGGCGGCGAGTTCCTCGACCGTCACGCCCTTGCGCGTGGCATCCGCCGGATCGACCCAAGGCTGGAAGTCCGTGGGACGCAGTTCCGGGAAGGCGAGCAGCAGGTTGCCGAGGTCGCCCTTGGGATCGATGCAGATCGCCGGAATACCGTCGATCGCGGCCTCTTCGAGCAGCGATAGGCAGAGACCCGTCTTACCGCTGCCCGTCATGCCGACGCAGACCGCGTGCGTGGTCAGATCCTTGGCATCGTAAAGTACGAGGTCTTCCTTGAGCGCGTTCGCGCCCGGGTCGAATTCCTTGCCCAAGTAGAAGACGCCCAGTTTTTCGTAGTCGACGGCCATGGCACGATCCTGAGATGGGTGAAACGACCCCGGGGGGATGATTGTACGAAGGCGGCCACGCCCCGTCGCGGGTTAACATGCCGATATGGAAGGTCTGTCCCCCGAATTCTGGCCGCTGGTGCTGGTCGGTTTCCTGGCGCAGCTCATCGACGGCGCGCTGGGCATGGCCTATGGGGTCTCCGCCAGCGCCTTCTTGGCGACGATGGGCCACCCGCCGGCGTTCGTCAGCGCCACGGTCCACGCCGCAGAGGTCGTCACCACCGGCGCCTCAGGCATCTCCCATGCCTGGTTCCGCAACCTCGACCGCAAGATCTTCTTCCGCTTGGTGCTGCCCGGCATGGCGGGGGGTGCGCTCGGTGCTTACCTGCTGACCAGCCTCGATGGCGGGATGCTGCGGCCGTTGATCTGGGGGTGGCTTTTCCTGATGGGGATCCTGTTGCTGCGCCGTGCGTTCCGGCGTGACGAGCCCGGCCTCGCGCGCG
>CALGVD010000008.1 GCA_937920275.1 uncultured Pseudomonadota bacterium | reverse complement strand
ATTCATGTTGCGACGAGCGGCCGTCGAGCGAGGTGTGGATTCGGGGTCATCGTGGGCTTTCTGCCGTGGGGGTGTCAAGGGACGCACCGAATCGACCCGCAATCGAGCCGGGGCGAAGTCGCTCTAGCTCAAAAATTGATACCGGCGACCTGTAGAACGGTCCTCCGACATCTTCGGTGGAGACCGGCCAGATCATCAACGTCAATGGCGCCGGTGTGGTGTTCTCTCAGGAGGCGGCTACTGGGCTGGCTTTCGTCGATAGCAGCGTCACGCCGAACCGCGTCGTAGTGCGCCAGGTTCAGTCCTGTGCCGATATCGGATCGCGGAACACCAGCGTCACGCGATAGCACGCACTCGGTCGCAGCGGCGCCTGCGCTGCGATCCACAGTCTCGTGATCGTGTCGAGATCGAGACTCGATGACGAGATCTGGATGCTTTCGAGCGTGTCGATGAGTTGATCGTCGGTGCCGATGGCCCGGAGGACGGGGTTCGTATGCGAGACCAATCTTTGGAGTGCCTCTCGGATCACGGGAGGCGGCACTACGGCGGTCTGATGCAGCGCATTCAGCGCTGCCGCGAGTCCGATCTCGCTCTCCACCACCGGCCCGTGTGCGCTGACCAGATAATCGAGATCGAGCGCGGTCGGCGCGCCGGGCGTATCGCGCACGGGTAGGTTGCGAAACATGACGTTCGGCGTCGCTCGATAGAGGAACAGATTCACGGTCGGCGGATCGGTGGCTGCCGAGTTCGGCGGCACGCCAGTCGTGACCGCTGGCTTGCTGATCCCACGGCCTAATTTGTTGAAAGCGCGCTGTACTGCTGTATCGACGATATGACGCAATACTTCGGTGGTGGCGGCGATCACGAGCGAGGCGGTCACGACTGTTCCTCGCTCGCAGTTCTCAGTTCGGTCTCGAGCCCCAGTGTAGCGATAGCGACAGCGTTCGTATCGGCGTCGAGATCGGGCAACGACTGGCACGCTGACACCCGGCACCGCAGAAGTCTGTGCCGGATGACCGTCTGACCCGCCGCATTCAACACATCGATCTGCAGGTCTTTTCGGGTACCGGCGCTGGAGTCCGACACCTCAGAAACCCAGTGCCCGAAAGACGCATCGTGAGTGATCCCACGCTCGAGCGTTATCTCGGCGTTCTGCAGCCGCGACATCTTGGAGAATCCGGCGACGAGCTGGTCGTCGGTCCAGACGATGAAGTTGAAACTCTTGTAATTGATGTCGCTCATGGTGGACTCCAGCGCGATCACTCGCGAGTTCGGTGAGTATCACCCGTGGCGTTAAGTCAAAACACCCGCCGCGCGCGCGCGGCGCAGTCGATCAGGCGGGGGGGGCATGGGGGGCACGAACCGTGGTGGATACTGTGGTGGAGATTATGTTATCCACTGGCAGGAAACATCAGGAGGCCAGCCAATATGTATCGCTCTGCTCTTCGACGCCCGCGACCGACCCCGCTGCGAAATCTAATCCGCACGGCCGGTGTGCTCGCCCTCTTGGGCTTGTTGACAGCGTGCGCGGGTCCCGCCGCCGTCATCCATGTGCCCTGCGGGAAGGCGAACCTCGGATTGTGTAAGCAGCGCTCGCCGGAGTCGCAGTCGTTGGTGGTCTTTCTGGACGGCACCAACAACGCCGCTGATTCGTACACGAACATCTCCAAGCTATATAACTTGGTGACGCTACAGCCAGATCCGCATATCCGCACGGCGTACATCAGGGGCGTGGGGACGGACGGGTTCTTCGGTAGGTCGACCAGCATGGCGACGGGGATGGGGATCGGTGAGGATGTCCGCGAGGCGTATCGCTTCCTGCTGGACAACTACAATCCCAGTCGTGGTGACAAGATCTATATCTTCGGCTTCAGCCGCGGTGCTTATGCGGGTGTGATCCTGTCTTCGCTGTTGAACTCCGCGGGTCTTCCTGTGGCAGCAGACGGATCCCAGCGGGACAAGGAGGCATTCGTCGAGAGGATCTACAAGGCTTTCAAGGGTGAGAAGCCGATCGGGCTCCGACGTGCGGAAATCGCGAAGCTCATCGGCGGCGATCCGCGGCCCGTCGGGATCGAATTCGTGGGACTTTGGGATTCGGTGTCAGCGTTAGGGGTGCCGGATTACACGATCAATTACCGACCTTCCGTGAACCGGTACGGTGACCAGGTCTGCAACATCAAGCGGCTCGTTCATGTGGTGTCGGCGGACGACAACCGTGCGCAGGCGTTCTCGCCGATGTTGATGACTCACAATGGTCTCATCGAGGAATGTGACGATCGTAAGAGCATCGAAGATACGGTCACCGAAGTCTGGTTCGCAGGCGCCCATTCTGATGTCGGCGGCTCGTATCGCAACACGCACATCGGCGGCGTCTCCTTGAACTGGATGATCAAGCGGGTGCCGGAAATCATCCCGCGACAGACGGATGTCTTCGCCAATGAGCTGGATGCGACCAACAACGGTGAGCAGTCCATCTCTTTTGCGTACAAGGCGGTCAACCGCCCATTGCATCACTTCGCCGAGGAGACGGGTTACAACGGTGGGAAACTGAAGGTGCACCGATCGGTGCTCCGACGGCTCGCCGATCGAAGGCCGCAATCCTTCGAATACGATTGGGCTGCTGGCTTCCCTGGGTGCTTCGAACCGTCAGGCAACGGACTCCGATACATCGCAAGCTGCGGGCGACTTGAAGTGGTCGATTGAGGGCGGGCTTGTTGCCGGACCTACTCAAGCGACCCTGAGGGCCGGTGCGGCGTGCGCTCACCGCTTGCCGGGAAGTTGAGCACGAACCGGCACCGCCGCAGAAAAGACTGATCGATCGCCGTGCCGCTGTCGGGTACAGCGAGGTCGACGAATTTCAAGACCGGGCGGCCTAGTCAGGCGTCGACGCGACCGTAGCGCTCCCGCCATTCGTTAAGGGTGCGCTCGAGGTCCGCAAGGGGGACCTGGTACTGATCCAGGATGGCGCCGTGCGTGCGGCCCAGACTGCGGTCGAGGGTCCGGAGTGTCCGCTGGCCGTGGTAGTCCGGGCGGTAGTTGAAGGCGATCATCTTCCGGGCGTCCAGCGACTTGATCTCGAACGACTGGATGTCGCGCCAGCGGGTCTTGTGCTTGAGGCTGAACGCGCGCATCTCGAGGCCATCCGGGTCGAGTCGGAGGTACATCCCTCTCGGGTGCAGCACGGACAGCGACACGAGGACAGCGACACCGAAGAGCGCGATGGCCAGCCACCCGGTCGGCAGCACCCACTGCATCAGCCACCAGAGGCTGGCGGCGATGGCCAGCAACACAAGAAACGGCAGGAAGGCCTTGGGGCGGTGGGCGGGGATGATGAGTTCGGTGGTGGTCATGGGGGTGTGGCTGGTTGGTGAGCCCAAGTATTGACCCGTGCTCCCGTGGTTTGCAATCAGGCGGCCGGCGCGCGTAGGTGTCGGCTGCGAATCTGATCGGTTTGCCGAGTTCCAGCGCTCGCGCGTTCGGGGAGGGGTGGCGTACTTTGTGAGGATCAGTCCTTAGTGAGCGGTGGCGAAGTTGGCGACTGCGGGTGTCGAACGGCGGCGACTCTTATGCTGGCTAACCAGGAAAATGGTTTTCTGGTATCGTCCCGCCATGAAAGCGACCCTGGAAATCCCTGACGACCTCCTCCGCCGCATCAAGGTCGAGGCGGCGCGGAGTGACCGCAAGCTGAAGGATCTGGTCGCGCAACTGCTCGAGGCGGGGCTCCGGGCGAGCCGCGAGGGCAGCCCCTCGCCGACGCTGCCGCAGCCGGTGGCGCGGCGGCACGGCATACCGCTGACGGCGGTGGCGATCGAGGCCGCGATCGCCGCCGGCCGCGAATGATCGTCGTCGACACCAACGTCCTCGCCTATCTGCTGATCGAGGGCGACCGCACGGCCGACGCGCAGGCGCTTCGGTTGGCGGACCCGGACTGGCGCAGCGATCCGTTCCTGCTGGTCGAGTTCAGCAACTTGTTGGCGACCCAGGTGAAGACCGGGGCGCTGTCCGCTGCGCAGGCCGAGGCCCTGCTCGGGACGGCGCAGCAGCAGATCACGGAGTGGATCGAGGTGCCGCACGCGGAGGTCCTGACGTTGGCCATCGACCGGCAGATCTCGGCGTACGACGCGCGGTTCATCGCCTGCGCGCAGCACGCGGGCCTGCCCTTGGTGACGGAGGATGCGCGGCTGCGCGCGGCGACGCCGGGGTTG
>CALGVD010000007.1 GCA_937920275.1 uncultured Pseudomonadota bacterium | reverse complement strand
CCGCGACCCAAAAAAAACCCCGCTTGCGCGGGGTTTCCAGTCTCGTCGTTCGCCGCCGATCGCTTGACGGCGGCTGCAAAGGAGCCGCCCCGCGGACGCTAATGGTACCGGTCGGGACCCTTGCGGATCCCTCGGTCGTCGCCAAAAGGAGGCGGCGGCCGTCCCGTGCCCGCGTCGATCGACGGAGAAGAGCGTTGTCTGCATTCTGCATCGGGCGGTCGCGAAGCGGCCGAACGGCAGGTGCATCAAAGCCTCAATCTCCGCATTTGCCTTGAGAATCAACCGGTTAAGGGTCGTCTCGCCGCAACGCGTCAAGCAAAGTATACACTTTGTGCGGGCCGATGGAAGTCCCTTTTTTGCGACAGCGGTCACAAGCGGCTGATTCGACTCAGTTTCCCCAGTGGGGGCCGCGCGACAGTTCGACGAGCTCGTAGTAGGTCTGCATGTAGCCGCCCACCTGACCCTTCAGGAACAGGTATTCGCCGTCCGCCGTGCACCAGACATCGTAGGGCGGATGTTCCTGCGGCAGCTCAGGGTTCGAGACGAACTGGAAATGCAGCGCATCGAAGGTACCGGCGCCGACCGTGACCGTCTCGGCGCCCACGAACACGATGTTCAGTCCGATCGAGAACAGCATCGGGCCGGTCGCGCCGCGGTGGTCGGGCGAGGACAGCAGCATCTGCCGGATGCGCTGCACCTCGCCGAGTTTTCTTTGGTCGATCAGCCGGAGATGCCAGGCGTCGCAGGCGATCGCGTGGTTCTGGAAGGTGGCGAGCGGCGCCGCGAGGTCCATGCGCTGCGAGATGCGACCTTCGAGCGAGGTGAACGCCTCGCACTCGGCGTGTCGAGGGTGGAAGCGGAACCAGCCCGAGCCCATGAACCGGCTGCCGACCGACAGCCGCACGAAGCAGTCCGTGGGCATCCAGTCCTTGTCCAAAGAATAGGTGATGTCGCGCATGACCGAGGGGCGATCGTCGATCTCGCAGTGGGACGCGCAGGTCCGGGTGCCGTCCGCATGCACATCGATGCGGAAGAACTCGCGGCCGCGCTCTTCCCCCAGGCGCTCGGGCTTGCGGCTGGTGTAGAGCACCTTGCCCATCACGCTGCGATGGTCGCGCTGCAGGATGGGGAGCTTCGGATCGGTGGGGGCGTGGGCCATGGGGTCTCCGTTCAGGTGATGCGGACGGGTCTGGTGCTCAGGCGCCTTGGGCCGTCCAGGTGCGCGACTCGCGCACCGCAGCGCGGAAGTGCGGCAGGCACCAGGTCAGCAGCAATGCGCCACCGATGGACACCACGGCCGCGACCACCAGCATCGAGTAGCGCAGCATCGATTCGTCGCCGAACACATAGTCCGTGAGCAGCGCCACCGAGGTCGGGCCGACGAAGAAGCCGATCGCGTTGAGGACGAAGTAGTACATCGCGATGCACTGCGAACGCATGGAGGGCGGCGCGATGGCCACCACCGCCGCAGCACCGGCTGCGGTGGGTGCCGCCGCGCCGAGCGTCGCCGGCACCAGCATGGCGATGGCCATCGCCGGGGTCGGCATCAGCACGAATGCGCAGTAGCCGATGGCGAGGAACACGAACGATCCGAGGCAGACCCGCACATAGCCGTCCTCGTAGCGCTTCTGCAGCACATCGCAGAGCCAGCCGCCGACCATCACGCCGACGAGACCCGAGGCGATGGAGACATAGCCGCGCACCTGCAGCCAATAGCCGTACTCGGCATCGGAGAGCTGATAGGTACGGCGCAGGAACTCCGGGGTCCACGAGCCGACCCCGTAGGCCATGATGGCGAGGCCGGAGAGCGCGAGGAACAGCAGGATGAACGCCCGCCACCGCTTGAACACATGCGCGAAGGTGGCCCAGAGGGAACTCGCTTCGGTCTTGCGTCCCGTCTCGACGAACTCGCGCCTCGCCGGCTCGCGCACCGTGAGCAGCAGCAGGCCGATGAGGATGCCCGGCGCGCCCACCCAGACGAACATCTGTTGCCACGGCTCCAGCACGCCGACGAGCGGCCAATCGACAGGTCCAGCGGCGCGCAGTGTCGGATAGATCATGCCGCCGATGATCGAGGCGATGCCGAGGCCGCTCGAGACGCCCGCGGTGTAGAGACCGATCGCCCGGCCGACCTTGTCCGGCGGGAAGTAGTCCTTGAGCATCGAGAGCGCACAGGGGTTCAGCGTGGCCTCACCGGCGCCCACCGCGACCCTCGCGAAGAACAGCAGCGGGAAGGTCACGGCGAGCCCGCAGGTCATCGTGGCGAGGCTCCAGAAGATGATGCCGGCGAACAGCAGCGCGCGGCGGTTGCCGCGGTCCGCGAACCATGCGATCAGCAGCCCGAAGAAGGTGTAGAAGATGGCGAACGCCCCGCCCATCAGCAGGCTCATCTGCGTGTCGTTGATGCCGAGCGATGCCTTGATGTCAGGCACCAACAGGTTGATGATCTCGCGGTCGATGAAGGCGATGATGTAGGCGAGCAGCAGGACCACCACCACATACCAGGCGTAGGCCTGATCCGGGTAGGGTGGTACGGCCCTCACCGCAGCCGGGTCGGCGGGGGTCGCAGCAGCAGGCAGCGTGGCGGGGGTCATCCGTGCTCCGGGCGCGGCCATGCCGCCGGTGTAAAGTGTCCACGCCCTGAGGCAGGCGCCCCCTGTTTGTAGCCCATCCCGAACCATCTTGAAAGCCAGTTACCACCCCGATTACTTCCTGCCGCTACCAGACGGGCATCCGTTCCCGATGGCGAAGTACCCGTTGGTGCGCGAGCAGCTGCGCGCGGGCGGTTTGCTCGACGCCACCGTCGAGCTCGTCCCTGAAGAGGCTGCGTACGATGATCTCGCCCGTGTGCACACCGCGGGCTACCTCGCGCGCCTGTTCGGCGAGGGGCTGACGGCGGCCGAAGTGCGTGCGCTCGGCGTACCTTGGACGCCGCAGCTGCTGCGTCGCTCACGCCTTGCCGTGCAGGGCACCTTGCTCGCTGCGCGGGCTGCCTTGGAGGAGGGTCTCGCCGGCAACCTCGCGGGCGGCACGCACCACGCATTCGCCGATCATGGCGAGGGGTTCTGCGTGCTCAATGATGTCGCTGTGGCGATCCGCTGCCTGCAGGCGGAGGGCAGGATCCGCCGCGCGCTCGTCATCGACCTCGATGTCCATCAGGGCAACGGCACCGCGGCGATCTTCGAGGGTGACGACTCGGTGTTCACCTTCTCCATGCACGGCGAGCGCAATTATCCAGCGCGCAAGATGCGTTCGACACTCGATGTGGGCTTGCCGGACGGTACGGACGATGCGGCCTATCTGGGGGCGCTGGCGGCGCAGTTGCCGCGGCTCACCGAGGGGTTCCGACCCGAACTGGTGTTCTATCTCGCAGGCGTCGATGTGGCGGCGGGTGATCGCTATGGCCGCTTCGCGCTCAGCGACGCCGGTCTGCGCGAGCGCGAACGGCAGGTGCTCGGCTGGGCCCGCGCCCAAGGGCTACCGCTCACCGTGACGCTGGCAGGGGGTTATGCCGCGACGCCGGCGCGCACCGCCGCGCTGCACGCGATGGTGTTCGAGGAGGCTGCGGCATGAGCCGGCCGCGGTTGTTCCAACGCATCCTGCGTCGAGCGGCAGAGCACCGTTGGCTGCCGGACGGGCGACTGCTCGAGTTCTATCCGCCTTTCCTCGTGATGCGCATCAAGGTGCTCGAAGTCTCGCCGCAGTGGCGCAAGGTGCGCATCCGCTTACCGCTCAACGCGATCTCGCGCAATCCGGGCGGGGTGATGTTCGGCGGCTACCAGGCCGCGCTCGCCGATCCGATCGCAGCGCTCGCCTGCGCCAGGGTGTTCCCGGGCTACTCGACCTGGACACGCTCGATGCAGATCGACTTCGAGATCGGCGGCAGCAGTGATCTCGAACTGCGTTTCGAGTTCCCGCCCGACCTGGAGGCTCGCATCGGGGGTGAACTGGCGCGCGATGGCCGCAGCACGCCGTCGTTCGAGTACGGCTATTTCTTGGCGGATGGGCGACGCTGCACCCGTATCGTCAACACCGTGGCGATCCGACCGCGTGGCTACAGCAAAGCGACCACGCCACCGGCACCGGAGCAAGGGGTGGATTGAACGACGACCTCAGGCCGTCTCGAGCATCAGCGTGCGCAGCTTCTTGATCGCGTTCGCCTCGAGCTGACGGATACGCTCGGCGGACACGCCGTACTTCGTCGCGAGATCGTGCAGCGTCGCCTTGTCGGCATCGCCCGCCATCCAGCGGCTCGCGAGGATGTCGCGGCTGCGCGGGTCGAGTTCGGCGATCGCCCGGGTGAGCCCGGCGTGCGAAGCGTCCTCCCATTCGGCGTCTTCGACCTGCTGCGCGGGATCGGCATCCGGGGCGGGCAGGTAGGCGGCGGGGTTGTGGATGTCCTCTTCGTCCGACTCGGAAGGTGAGGGATCGAAGGTGAGATCGCGGGCGCTCAAGCGGCGCTCCATCTCGGTGACTTCCGCGGGTTCCACGCCGAGTTCACGCGCGACCGTGGCGGTCTCTTCGGCGGTCAACCAACCCAGGCCTTTCTTCATGCGACGCAGGTTGAAGAACAACTTGCGCTGCGCCTTGGTGGTGGCGACCTTGACGAGCCGCCAGTTGCGCAGCACATATTCGTGGATCTCGGCGCGGATCCAGTGCACGGCGAACGACACAAGCCGCACGCCGAGATCCGGGTCGAAGCGCTTGACCGCCTTCATCAGGCCGACATTGCCTTCCTGCACCAGATCGCCGACCGGCAAGCCATAGCCGAGATAGCCGCGGGCGATGTGCGCGACGAAGCGCAGGTGCGAGAGCACCAAGGCGCGTGCGGCCTCGACATCGGCGTCATCACGGAAACGGCGCGCGAGCGATTGCTCTTCTTCGCGCGACAGCACGGGGACGCGCGACACGCGTTCGAGATAGGCGTCGAGGCTGCCGAGGGGACCGGCAAGCGCGGCATCCGAATAGCGGGCGATCAGGGCGTTGGCAGTCATGGCTATACCTCTGGATGTAGTTTAGCACTCCCTGACTTTGAGTGCTAAACACCGCCCAAGTTCAACTCTATATCTCTTTATGAATCAGATGGTTGGACGACAGACTGCGATGGGTTGCAGCCCGTGTGACGCCTCAAGGCTGCGGCGTGACGCGGGCGATCTGGCGGGCCGCGCCCACCCATGCGCCGACCAACCCGAGCAGGGCGCCTGCGAGCACCAACGCCAGCATCTCCTCCCCGGCGAGTCCGGCGAGACGGAATTGGCCGCCGTAGAGCGACACCAAGCGCGCCACGGGCGCCTCAAGAGAGGCGAGCAGCGCGGCGAGCAGGCCGAGTGCAAGCAGGCCGCCGAGCAACCCGTGGAACAGACCCGAGTAGAGGAAAGGGCGGCGGATGAACGCGTCCGAGCCGCCGACCAGTTTGGTGACGGCGATCTCGGGCAGTCGCGCGGCGATCTCGATGCGGGTGGTGTTGCCGATGACGGCGAGCACACCGAGTCCGAACAGCACCGCCGAGGCGAGGAACAGCGTGCGCAACACCGCGAACAGGGCGGCAAGCCGCTGCGCCCACTCCGCGTCGGCTTGCACGATCTCCACCTCGGGAAATCCGGCGAGCGTGCCGCGCAGCCGCTCGAGCGCAGCCGCATCGCGCTGCACCGTGGTCGGTTGGATCACGAGCGTGTGCGGCAGGGGGTTGCTTTCGAGCGCCTCGAGCGCCTTGCCGAAGCTGGAGCGCTCGCGGAATTCTTTGAGACCCTGTTCCGCGGTGATCAGGGTCACGGTGGCGATGTCGGGCTGACCGCGCACGGCGGTCGCGATCACCTGCGCCCGCTCCACAGAGGTGCCGACCTTGAGGAAGGCCGAGACCTGCACGGCGGTCGCGAGATCCCCGGTGGCCGAGCGTGCGTTCTGCACCAGCAGCCAGAGCCCCGCGGGCAGGGCGAGCGCGACCGCGATGACGAGCGTCGTCAGCAGCGCGCCGAGCGGACGGCGCAGCAGGCGGCCGAGCGCGGCGACCAGTGCTTGCAGATGGCGCGTCGTCCAGGTGGCCGGCGAGATCATGCGGACACCTTGCCGTCATCGATGTGGATGCTGCGTTGCCCGAACTCCTCGACCAGCGACAGGTCGTGGGTCGCGACGACCACCGTCACGCCGACCTCTTGGAAGCGGCGGAAGAGGCGCATGACATCGAGCGCCAGCCCGCGGTCGAGGTTGCCGGTCGGTTCGTCGGCGATCAGCACGACCGGCTTGCCGACCACGGCGCGCGCGATGCCGACACGCTGCTGCTCACCGACCGACAGTTCGGAGGGGAGTGCGCGGACCTGCTCGAGCAGGCCCACCTGGTCGAGCGCAGCGCGAACGCGCTTGTCGATGTCGCGGAACGGCGCATCGGCGACCACCAGCGGCAGCGCGACATTGTCGTAGACCGGACGATCCATCAGCAGTTGATGGTCCTGGAACACCATGCCGAGCCGACGGCGATAGGCGGGGATCGCCCGCGCGGGCAGCGACGCCGTGTCCTGCCCGTTGACCGTGACTGTACCGCGCGTCGGACGCTCGAGCAGCCCGATGAGCTTCAGGATGGAGCTTTTGCCGGCGCCGGAGCGGCCGGTGAGGAACACGAACTCGCCTGGTTCGACCTGCAGCGATATCTCGCGCAACGCGTCGCGGCCGTTCGGATAACGTTTGGAGACGCGGTCGAAGCGGATCATGGTGAAAGTATGCCCCTCAGACCGCAGGGCCGTCGACGAGCGCGCGGGCGAAGGCGGCTGCATCGAACTCCGCGAAGTCCCCCGCCTGTTCGCCGAGCCCCACGAACCGGATGGGAAGTTTCAGCTGCCGTGCGATCGCGAGCACGATACCGCCGCGCGCCGTACCGTCGAGCTTGGTGAGCACGAGACCCGTCACGCCTACGGCGGCGTGGAACTGTTGTGCCTGCGCGAGCGCGTTCTGACCTTGCGTGGCATCGATCACCAACAGCACTTCCTGTGGCGCACTGGGGTCGACCTTGCCGAGCACGCGCCGCACCTTGCGCAGCTCTTCCATGAGGTGGGTCTGCGCCTGCAACCGTCCCGCCGTGTCGGCGATGAGCAGGTCAGCGCCGCGCGCGCGCGCGGACTGCAGGGCATCGAAGGCGACCGCAGCCGGATCCGCACCCGTCGCTTGGGCGACGAGTTCCGCGCCGGTTCGCGTGGCCCAGACGCCGATCTGCTCGACCGCCGCAGCGCGGAAGGTGTCGCCCGCGGCGAGCACCACCTTCAGGCCATCGGCACCGTAGCGCTGCGCCAGCTTGCCGATGGTCGTGGTCTTGCCCGAGCCGTTCACGCCGACCACGAGGATGGTGAAGGGCTGGTGCGCGCGATCGATGACGAGCGGCTGCGCGACCGGGGTCAGCAGCGCCGTGATGTCCTCGCGCAGCGCGGCGAGCAGTGCATCGACATCACCCAGTTGCTGGCGGGCCACGCGCTTGCGCAGGCCTTCGATGAGCTCTTCGGTGACCGTGACGCCGCAGTCCGCCTGCAGCAGCCGGGTCTCGAGCTCTTCGAGCGCCGCGGCGTCGATCTTGCGGCCCCCCAGGACTGCGCCGAGCCCGGCGCTCAGGGTCTCCCCACCGCGCGAGAACGCGGCGCGCAGGCGCTGGAAGAAACCGGTCGGGGCGTCGGAGGGCATCCGCCGATTCTAGCAGCGGCGCCCCTAGGTCAGAGCAACTGCGCTGCGATGCAGAGCATCGCGCCGACGCCGACCGCGAACGCGAGCGTGCGTACCCATGGGATGGCGAAGGTGTAGGCCGCCGCATGCGCGACCCGCGCCCAGAAATAGACCATCGCGCAGACTGCGGTGGCCGGGCCGTTCGCGCCGGCGACATGCGCGGTGAGGATCAGCGCCGCGAACACCACCAGGTTCTCGACGGCGTTGTAGTGGGCGGCCTTCAGGCGCTGCGCCCAAGGCGCGATCGGCTTCGGGTCGGTCGGATAGCCGACGGCTTGGGTGAGGCCGCGGACGGCGATCAGGTTCAGGATGTACGGCACCCACATCAGCACGGTGAACACGCAGGTGTAGACGAGCCAGGTCAGTTCGACGGTCATGACGGAACCCCCTGATATTGTTGTTGTCGCAGTCATCATCCCCCACGACCTCGGCACGCGCAACCGATGCGCGGGTGGCCTGCATCGGTTGCATGACGCTTGAGGGATGCGCGACGATCGTGGCGGAGTGCGTAGAGGCCCCTCGTGACCCGATCTCCATGACGCTGAGACCCGCCACGCCGCAGGATTTCTCGGAGATCCTCGCCCTCAACCTCGAGTCCGAGCGCTTCCTCAGTCCGTTGACGCTCCAGCGTCTCGCGCAGTTGCATCGACAGGCCGACCTCCATCAGGTCGTCGAGGAAGGGCGGCAGGTCGTGGCCTTCGTGCTCGCCCTGCGCGAGGGGCAGGACTACGACAGCCCGAACTACCTTTTCTTCGGGACCCGCTACGCGCGTTTCCTGTATGTCGATCGGGTGGTGGTCGCCGCCGCGGCGCAAGGCCGCGGGCTCGGCCGAGTGCTCTACGAGGCGGTGTTCGCGCATGCGACTCGGTCGCAGCTGCCTTGGGTCACCTGCGAGTACGACATCGAACCGCCGAACCCCGCCTCCGAGCGCTTCCATTGCGGCTTCGGCTTCATCGAGGTCGGTCGCCAGTCGGTGGCCGGCGGCCAGAAGCAGGTGTCGCTGCAGGTGGCGCCGGTGCGGTCCGGCGGTTAGGTCCGCCGTCCGCCGCTCGGGTACTCTTCATCCCGTGAACCGTCCCGTCCAGAACCGCGCTGCACAGACCCGCGAGCTGCGCATCATCGCCGGCCAGTGGCGCGGGCGGCGCTGGCGTTTCCCGATCGGGCCCGACATCCGCCCGACGCCCGACCGCGTGCGCGAGACGCTCTTCAACTGGCTCGCGCCGCAGATCCGTGGTGCGCGGGTGCTCGATCTGTTCGCGGGCAGCGGTGCACTCGGACTCGAATCCCTGTCGCGCGGCGCAGCGCACGCGACCTTCGTCGACGCCGATGCCCGTGCGGTGAGCGCGCTGCACGAGCGATGCACGGAATGGAGCAGCGCCTCGCGCGAGGCCGGTACCCCGGTGGGCAGCGCCGAGTTCCATCGCGCCGATGCGCTCGCCTTCCTCGCAGGTCCGGCCGGTCGCTTGTCCCCCGGCCCTTTCGTCGTGCCGTTTGATGTGGTGTTCCTCGACCCGCCGTTCGGTGCCGGGTTGTGGGGCAAGGTGGCTTCGCGGTTGGAGACGGGCGGTTGGCTGGCCCCAGAGGCGTTCATCTACCTCGAGGCGCCGGTCGGCGAACGGCCCCCGGGATTACCGCCCACGCTGCAGCCATGGCGTGACGGCAAGGCCGGCGAGGTCGGTTATCATCTGCTGCGCCGCAACGCGCGGTCGAGCAGCGAGCAGGAGTCTGCGACATGAACCGCGGCGTGATGTATCCCGGGACCTTCGACCCGATCACCAACGGGCACTTCGACATCGCGAGCCGCGCGGCGAAGATGTTCGACCGCGTCGTCATCGCGATCGCCGCCAATCCGGGCAAGACGCCGCTGTTCTCGCTCGAAGAGCGCATCACGCTCGCGCGGACGGCGCTCGCGGACATCCCGAACATCGAGGTGATGGGCTACGCGAAGCTCACGGTCGAGTTCGCACGCGATAACGGGCTCGGCTTCATGCTGCGCGGCCTGCGCGCGGTGTCGGACTTCGAGTTCGAGTTCCAATTGGCCAACATGAGCCGGCATATCGCGCCGGACATCGAGACCGTGTTCCTCACGCCCAAGGAACAGTTCACCTTCATCTCTTCGACGCTGGTGCGCGAGATCGCGGTGCTGGGCGGCGATATGTCGGAGTTCGTGCACCCGGCGGTGGCCGAGGCGCTGAAGACGAAGCGGCGCGCGCCTGCGGTCTGAGCGGCATCGGCGTCCCGTCGCGGGCGAGGTCCACCGCCCGCCACAGATACCAAGCCGCCGCGGAGCGGTATGGCGCCCAGCAGGCGCCGCGCCGAGCGAGTTCTTTGGGCGTCGGTAGCGCGTCGGACCCATAAGCGAGCCGGAAACCGTTGCGCACGCCGTAGTCGTCCACCGGCAGCACATCCGGCCGACCCAGTTGGAACATCAGCATCATCTGCACCGTCCAAGGCCCGATGCCGCGCACCTGCGTGAGCCGCGCGATGATCGCTGCGTCGTCGAGCGCGGCAAGCGCTGCGCTGTCCGGCACCACGCCCGAGAGCGTATGCACCGCGAGATCTTTGAGCGCGGCGGCTTTCGCGGCGGAGAGCCCGACCGAGCGCAGCGCGTCCGGCGCGGTGTCGCTCACTTGCTGGGGTGTCGGGAAGGCGCTCCCCGCGTACAGCGCGACGAAGCGCGCGAGGATCGCATCAGCCGCGCGGCCGCTGATCTGCTGCGAGGCGATCGCCCGTACGAGGTGACGGAAGGGCGAGGCGCAGGGTTCGGCGCGTAGCCGGTAAGGTCCCGCCGTCTCGATCAGCGCGGCCATCACGGGGTCGACCCGCCGGAAATGTGGCAGCAGCACGCGCCGGTCGGGCGCGCGCGTCAGCTTTGACACGCCGGGCACCAGTAGGTCGATCGCTGACCCTGAACGCGCTGACGCACCGTCGTACCGCACTGGCGGCAGGGTTCGCCGATGCGTTCGTAGACGAAGAGTTTCTGCCGGAAATAGCCGGGATTGCCATCGACGCCGACATAGTCGCGCAGCGTCGTCCCGCCGACCTCGATGGCCTTGGCGAGCACCATGCGGATCGCGGCGGCGAGCCGTTCGCAGTCCGCGCGGGTCAACCCGCCCGCCTGACGCCCCGGACGGATGCGGGCGTGGAACAGCGCCTCGCTCGCGTAGATGTTGCCGACACCGACCACCACCTTCGCATCCATGATGAATTGTTTGATCGCGACGCGGCGCTTGCGCGAGGCACGCCACAGCGTAGCGCCATCGAAGCCGTCCTCGAGCGGTTCCGGACCGAGATGCCGCAGCAGCGGATGCTGCGCCGGGTCGCCCTCGACCAAGTGCAGCGAACCGAAGCGACGCGGGTCGTTGAAGCGCAGCGTCTCGCCCGAGTCGAGTTCGAGGTCGAAGTGGTCGTGCGGGAGACGCGGTGCATCGGTGGGCAGCACGCGCAGGTTGCCCGACATGCCAAGGTGCACGAGCAGCGCAGCGGGTTCCCCTGGTGGTACGCACTCGAGCGCAGCACCCCCGAGCGCAGCACCGTCCAACGGGAAGAGCAGGTATTTCGCGCGGCGCAGTGCGCCGAGCACGGTCGCGCCCTGGACCTTGGCGGGGAGTGACGCCGCTACGCGCCACCGGAGCCGCGGCTCGTGGACCCGAAGCGCACGGATGGCGCGGCCCACGACACGCGGCTCGACGCCGCGGCGCGTGGTCTCGACTTCTGGGAGTTCCGGCATGACGGGGCCGTCAACGCAGAACAGGACTGGGCGCACCCGGGTGGGCGCGCCGCGCGATCACTTGATCTTGGTTTCCTTGTACGCCACGTGCTTGCGCACGACGGGGTCGTACTTCTTCACATCCATCTTCTCGGGATGGAGCCGCTTGTTCTTCATCGCCACATAGAAATGGCCGGTGCCGGCGGTGGACAGCAGTTTCACTTTCTCGCGCATGGCTCAGGTTCTCCGGCTCAGATCTTCATGCCCTTGGCGCGGAGGTCGGAGACCACCGCGTCGAGGCCGTTCTTCTCGATGGTGCGCATGGCGTTGGCGCTGACTCGCAGCGACACCCAACGCTGCTCGCCTTCGAGCCAGAACCGCTGGGTGTGCAGGTTCGGCAGGAAGCGACGACGCTTCTTGTTGTTCGCGTGCGAGACGCGGTTGCCCGACGCGGGGCGCTTACCAGTGAATTCGCAGACGCGGGACATGGTGAAAAACCTTTAAGATCAGTAGGTTGCAGGAAGGCGGGCGCCGTGGCGACCGTCAAAAGGGCTGCATTTATACCAGTCTCGCGGCCGCTCGGCAACCTCAGGGAGAGTGCCGCAGGTTCTGGGTCCGGATGAGGGCCTGTCAAAGCACCCCCCGCTCGGCCAGGGAGACGGCCTCGGGCCCGGCGATGATCAGGTGGTCGAGCACCCGGATGTCGACGAGGGCGAGGGCGTCGCGCAAGCGCACGGTGATGAGCTCGTCCGCGTGGCTCGGCTCTGCGACGCCCGAGGGGTGGTTGTGCGCGAGGATGATCGCCGCGGCGTTATGGGACAGCGCCTGACGGAGCACTTCGCGCGGATGGACCGCTGCGCCGTCGATGGTGCCGCGGAAGAGTTCCTCGAAGACGATCAATCGGTGGCGGTTGTCGAGGTAGAGGCAGCAGAAGACCTCGTACGGCCGGTCGCGCAGCTGCGCGGTGAGGAAGCGGCGGGTGTCGGCGGGGGAGTGCAGCGGCTCGCCGGGGCGCAGCGCTGCGCCGTAGTGTCGCCGCGCGAGCTCGAGCGCGCCCTGCAGCAGGGCGACCCGCGCGGGGCCGAGACCCGCGGCGGCGAGTATGCGGTCCCGGTCGGCGGCGAGCAGCCCGCGCAGCGAGCCGAAATCGTTGAGGAGCTGGCGCGCGAGATCGAGTGCGCCGACACCGCGCAGACCGGTGCCGAACAGCAGCGCGAGCAGCTCCGCATCCGACAGCGCCGTCGCACCTCGCTGCAGCAGTTTTTCGCGCGGGCGCTCGGGTGCCGGCCAATGGCGGATGGAGCGCGCGGCGACAGGGCTTGGGTGGGTGGTCTGCAGGTCTGGCATGCCGACAGCATCGCCGTCGTCACCCACCGACGCCAGCGATGAATCCGGGCGAATCCACAGGAAATGTACGCGGGGTCTGCCGCGACCCTTCCCCGTAGATGATCAGGCCCTTGATGATCAGGCGGGGCTCGTCAGGCGGGCGTCGCGCGTGCGAGCCGTCGCTTGGCGCGTGTCTGTGCGGACTGTCGGGCCTGAGGCCGGACCGCCACGATCCGCACCGCGCGGCGGTCTTTGAAGTGGCAGATCATCTCCAGCCGCCCGTCCAGCGCGGCGACATAGTCCCGCAGGGTCGAGAGCAAGAGGTCGTCCCGCGTCTCGATGCGGGAAACGGCGTCCTGACCCTTGCGCAACCGCCGTGCGACCTCCGTCTGGGTGAGGCGCAGCGATCTGCGCAGCTCCTTCAACGATAATTCCTGTTCGATGAGCTCGACAGCGCGTGTCTCGACGGCGCGGCGGCGCGAAGCGGGCAAGGCCGCGATGATCTCTTCGAGCGTGCGCGTCACAGCCGGTTTGCCGGAAGCCTTCATCGTGGGCGCTCCGCAGCCAGAGGGGCGTCGTACCTTGCGTCCGCCTTCGCGATCAACCGACGGTAGAACAGCCTCTGGCTGACACCTGACTTGTCGCCTGCCACGAGCAGCACGGCGCAGCGTATCGGATCGAACGCGACGCGCCATACCCCGTCATCAGCCTTGAATCGCAGCTCTTTCATATTCGTGTGTCTCGATCCTTTCAAGGTGTCCACCCGAGGTCGCCCCAGCGACGGTCCGAACATCGCCA
>CALGVD010000006.1 GCA_937920275.1 uncultured Pseudomonadota bacterium | reverse complement strand
CCGTACTCGCTGATCGAGAAGCCATATCTTTGACGCTCACCGACCCAGGCGATGCCGAGGCTACCGCCGTCGGCGCTGCCGTCGGAGTTGGTCAGGCGGTCGCGCGACTCGTCGACCGGTTCGCCCTCGGCCTCGAAGTATTCTTTGGCTGCCTCGGTCCAGGCATAGCCCGGGATGCGCAGCTCATCGCTGCGGCTGTCGTGGAAGTCCGCGTAGACCTGCACCTGATCGCCGACCTTGGCGGCGGCATGGGCGCCCACCGCGCGCGTGTCGGCGGCGCTGTCGCCGCGCAGTTCGAGCGCTGCCGCGAACGGCCGGTCGAGCGCTTCGATCGGCAGCCGTCGGGTCACCACGTTCACCGCACCGGCGGAGGCCGAATTGCCGAAAAGCAGCGCGGCGGGACCGCGCACGACCTCGATACGCTCCGCGATCATCGGATCGAGCGTCACGGCATGGTCTTCAGAGAGCGCTGCGGCGTCGAGCACATCAGCGCCGTCCTGGAACACCTGCACACGCAGGCCACCTTGGCCGCGGATGATGGGTCGGCTCGCGATCGGGCCGAAGTTGCTCGCCGTGATACCGGGCTCGTCAGCCAGTGTCTCGGCGATCGTCGTGCTGCGGCGGCGCAGCAACTCGTCACCGTCGATGGCGAACACCGGTTGCGCAGTCTCGAGCACCGTGCGACGCAGCGGTGTGGCGGTGATCCGTACCTCCTCCAGGGCCGTCCGTGCGTCGGTCGTGGCCGTGGTCGTGGTTCCTGCGGTCTGAGCTGCAGCCAGCGCCGGTGCGGCGATCGCCAGCGCGGCAACCAGCGTGGAGAGGGGTCGGGTGGAGGTCGTGATGCGCATGGAGCGGGCTCCCGTCGTGGGCGTAAAGGATGGCAGGTACGGTAATACTATATCACTTATGAAGTTACTTTATAACATTAACAGGATCGGTGCAGCGCATCGTCGTGTCCGCCCGCTGCCTTGCGCATGGTTGTCCAACGATCGCTCACGGATAATCGGACGGTGAGACTCAGCCACGACAATCTCGGGGCGCACCTGCGGCAGGGGCGGCTCGCGCCGGTGTACCTGCTTGCGGGGGACGAGGACCTCCTCGTCGGAGAGGCCGCCGATGCGCTTCGGGCGGCCGCCCGTGCCGCAGGCTATGCGCAGCGCGAAGTCCATTTCCCTCAACGAGCCGATGATTGGTCCGATCTATCGGCAGCCAGCCAGTCGATGTCGTTGTTCGGCGATCGCCGATTGGTCGAGGTGCGCTTCAGTGGCAAAGCGGGCAAGGAAGGCAGTGCCACGCTGGCGCGGCTCGCGCAGTCCAGCGATGACGATACCTTGCTGCTCGTCATCACACCGCGCTTGGACGGTGCGACGCAGGCCACGGCCTGGGTCAAGGCCATCGAGGCGCGTGGTGTCTTTTTACCGATCTACGAGATCGGTGCGCGGCAGTTGGAGGGTTGGCTCGAGGCGCGCTGCCGCCGCGCGGGGTTGGAGCCGACTGCAGATGCGCTCGCGTTGCTGGCGGCGCGCGTCGAGGGCAACCTGCTCGCCGCACAGCAGGAGATCGAGAAGCTGCGCCTGTTGTTGCCTGCGGGTCGCGTCGATGCGGCAGCGATCCTCGAGGCGGTCGTCTCGAGCGCCCGCTACGATGTCTTCGGTCTCGGTGAGGCGCTGCTCGCCGGTGATGCGGTCCGCGCGCAACGCATCGTCGGCGGTCTGCGCGGTGAGGGGGTCGAGGCCACGCTCGTGTTGTGGTCTGTGGTACGCGAGTTGCGCGAGATGTGGGCGCTGCGCCGAGGCGATGACCCGTCGCGGCGTCCTGGTCCGCGACTGCCGCCGCCGCGGCTCGCGGCGCTCGAGCGTGCGCGTCCCCGTGCGGCGCGCTTGCCCTACGCGCGGCTTGCGTCGCGCGCCTTGCGGGCCGATCGCATGATCAAGGGCCGGCTTGCCGGCGATCCTTGGGACGAACTCGCGCTGCTCTGCGCCGAGGCCTGCGGGCTGAGACCGCTGCGATGAACAGCCTGGCGCTCGACGCCCGTCCGATCGGGATCTTTGGCGGCACCTTCGATCCGATCCACCTCGGCCATCTGCGTACCGGTTTCGAACTCCTGCAGTCGCTGCAGTTGAGCGAGCTGCGTTGGATCCCGGTCGGCAATCCGGGTCACCGCGAGCCGCCGCTCGCGGCGGCGGCAGTGCGACTCGAGATGGTGCGGGTGGCGATCGCCGGACAGCCCGGGTTCGTGCTCGATGATCGGGAAGTGCGCCGCAGCGGCGTGTCCTACACCGTCGACACCTTGGAGGGACTGCGTGCCGAACACCCGGCTCGGCCGCTCTGTCTCGTGCTCGGCATGGATGCCTTTCTCGGTCTCACTGCTTGGCGCCGATGGGCCGACATCCTCACGCTCGCGCATCTCGTCGTCGCGCACCGACCGGGTTGGCAGCGGCCGGGGCAGGGCCCGCTGAGCGATCTGCTGGCGCAGCGCGGCACGACCCATGCCGCAGACCTGCATGCCGCCCTCGCGGGACGCATCTATGTGCACGCGGTCACGCAGCTCGAGATCTCCTCGACAGGTCTGCGCGACATCATCACCGCTGGCCGCGATCCGCGTTTTCTCGTACCGGAACCCGTGCGCGCCATCATCCGCGAGACGGGGTGCTATGCTGCGCAGACCGATTGAGGCTTTATTCTTCGCTACGGAGCCCAGCCCCGCACCATGAGCAGCCGACCCCGCCCCGCCGTCCGTCGTCGTCCCCCTACCGGACTGCCCGCCGCCCTGTCTGTGGCCGAGGCCGCGCTCGCCGACATGAAAGCGGTCGATGTGCGTGTCATAGACGTGCGCGGCTTCAACGACATCGCCGATTTCATGGTGCTCGCGAGCGGCACATCGGACCGCCACCTGCGCGCGATCGCCGACCGGGTGGTACAGATGGCGAAGGCCTCCGGTCAACGCCCGCTCGGGATCGAGGGAGAGGCGCAAGGCGAGTGGGTGCTCGTCGACCTGCCCGATGTCATGGTGCATGTCATGCTGCCCCGCACCCGCGAGTTCTATCAGCTCGAGCAGCTGTGGGAGCCCGTGCGGCCGCCGGTCACGGCAAATGCCGCGGTCGCCAAGAAAGCCGCCGGCGCCAAAAAAGCCGCCGGCGCCAAAAAAGCTGCCGGCGCCAAGAAGACCTCGAGCGGCTCGGTCACCAAGCCGCGCGCGCCCCGTAAGTCCGCTGCAAGCAGCCGGCCGCGCGCGGCGGCGCCGCGCCGTCGCCCCAAGGGCGGTTGAGGCGACGGCCTAGGGCGCCATGCGCCTACGCATCCTGGCAGTCGGTGCCCGTCAGCCCGAATGGGTCGATGCCGCAACGCAGGGTTACCTGCGCCGTATCCGTACGCCCTGGCGGTTGGAGCTCGTCGCCCTCGAAGCTGCGCCCCGCGGTACGCGTGGTGCGGAGGATGCGGTGCGTCGTGAGGGTGAACGCGTGCTTGCGGCGTTGCGCGACCGCGAGCGCGTCGTGTTGCTCGATGAGGGCGGCAAGTCCCTCACCACCCGCGAGCTCGCGGGGCGGTTCGCGGCGCTCTCCAGCGAAGCACCCGATGTGGCGTTGCTCATCGGTGGACCGGATGGCCACGCGCCTGCCGTCCGCAGCCGTGCTGCCGAGGTGTGGTCGCTCTCGAAGCTCACCTTGCCGCATGGTCTGGCGCGCGTGCTGCTCGTCGAGCAGGTCTACCGCGCCCAGAGCCTGTTGCTGGGCCACCCCTATCACCGCGACTGAGCCGCACCGATCGCTCCCATGACCCACACCCCATCA
Organism: uncultured Pseudomonadota bacterium; assembly: GCA_937920275.1. Lineage (GTDB taxonomy): Bacteria > Pseudomonadota > Gammaproteobacteria > Steroidobacterales > Steroidobacteraceae > UBA964. The sequence goes on along the minus strand of CALGVD010000006.1, from coordinate 65,021 downwards.
GCCCACGCCCGCCCCGACGACGCTGCGGCCGAGGTCCCGATCCTCTGCCTCGCCTCGGCGTCGCCGCGTCGCAGCGAACTGCTGCGTCAGATCGGCGTGCCGCATTGCATCCAACCCGCCGACCTCGACGAGTCGCGGCAGACCGGGGAGACGCCGGCGGCTTACGTGACACGCTTGGCCAAAGAAAAATCCTCGGCGGTCCTGGCCGCGCGTGCGGCGGCGGGTTCGGCGCCGTTACCCGTGCTCGGCGCCGATACCACGGTCGTCATCGACGGTCTGGTGCTCGGTAAGCCCGAGGACGAGGCGGCGCTCGAAGCGATGCTGGCCCGCCTCAGCGGCCGTGAACACGAGGTGTTCTCGGCGGTCGCGTTGGCGATGCCGTCGCCGCCCGGCGGCGAGGCGCTGCAGGATGTCCCGTCCACGGCACTGGTCTGCGCGCTGTCGCGTACCAAGGTGCGGTTCCGGTCGATCACCCCGCTTGAAGTCGCGGCCTATTGGGCGAGCGGTGAGCCGTGCGACAAAGCCGGCGGCTACGCCATCCAGGGTCTCGGTGCGGTGTTCGTGCAGTCCATCGACGGCAGTTTCTCAGGGGTCGTCGGGCTACCGCTCGCCGAGACCTCGCTGTTGTTGCGTGCGGCCGGCTTGCCGCTCTGGGAGGGTGCCGCGTGAGCATCGAACTGCTGGTGAACACCACGCCGCTCGAGACGCGGGTCGCGTTGCTCGAGGGCGGTGTGCTGCAGGAGCTCTTCATCGAGCGGGCGAGCCGGCGGGGGCTGGTCGGCAATCTCTACAAAGGGCGCATCACCCGGGTGCTGCCCGGCATGCAGGCCGCGTTCGTCGAGCTGGGCCTCGCGCGGAGCGCCTTCCTCCATGCCGACGACATCGTCATCGATGATGCCCGGCGCGATGCCTTGGGCATCGCTTCGGGCGACGGATCGGACGGTCCGGCGAGCCGTCCCCAGATCGACATCCGCCGGCTCGTCGACCCGGGCGATGATCTATTGGTCCAGGTGGTGAAAGACCCCTTGGGCACCAAGGGCGCACGCCTGACCACTTTCGTGACCCTGCCCTCGCGCTATCTCGTGTTCATGCCGCGTGGCCGGGGCATCGGCATCTCCTCGCGCATCGAGGATGAGACTGAGCGTACGCGGCTGCGCACGATGGTGCAGTCGCTGGTCGCTGACGGTCATCCCGGCGGTTACATCTTGCGCACCGCCGCCGAAGGCGTCGACGCGGCAGCGCTCGCCGTCGACCTCGAGTACCTCGAGCGGCTCTGGCGGCAGGTGCGCGAGCGGCACCTGCGTGCCACACCCGGTGCGCTCGTCCACGAGGATCTGCCGTTGGCGCGACGGGTGCTGCGCGATGAGCTCGCCCGCGGTGTCGAGCAGGTCTGGGTCGACGATGCCGCGGAGCTCGGTGAGCTGCGGCAGTTCGTCGGCGAGCTGCTGCCCGACGGTGCGCCGAGCCTCGGATTGCATGCCGCGGCGCGACCTCTCTTCGACCTCTTCGGTATCGAAGCCGAGATCGCCCGTGCGCTCGAGCGGCAGGTGCCGCTGCCGTCGGGCGGCCATCTCGTCATCGACCAGACCGAATCGATGACCACCATCGATGTGAACACCGGCGCTTTCGTCGGACATATCGGTCTCGAAGATACGATCTTCCGCACCAACCTCGAGGCGGCGACAGCGATCGCACGCCAGCTGCGGCTGCGCAACCTCGGCGGCATCATCATCGTCGATTTCATCGATATGCAGGACGAGGCGCATCGTGCACAGCTGCTGACGGCGCTGCGCGCGGCGCTGGGGGGCGACCACGCGAAGACCTCGGTGGGGGAGATCTCGCCGCTCGGGCTCGTGGAGATGACCCGCAAGCGCACCCGCGAGAGCCTCGAGCGCCAGTTGTGCGATCCCTGTCCGGCGTGTCAGGGCCGCGGCTGGGTGCGTTCGGTGGAGACGGTCTGCCACGACATCTTCCGCGAGATCCGCCGTCAGGCCCCCGTGTCGGCGGGCGCTGGCTGGATGGTGCTTGCGCATCAGGAGGTCGTCGCCCGGCTGCTCGACGAGGCGGCGGGACTCGCCGCACTTGAGGCCGCGGCGGGGCGACCGGTCCGCCTGCAGGCCGAGTCTTCGTACGCCCTCGACCGGTATGATGTGATCGCATTATGACTGTCGCCGCCCTTCAGATGACCTCCGGAACCGATGCCGGTGCCAATGTCGAGACCGCCCGTCGGTTGTTGGCCGAGGCGGCGGCGTCGGGTGCCCGTGTCGCGGTGTTGCCCGAGAACTTCGCGCTCATGGCGCGCGATGCGGCCGAGCGTCGTGCGATCGCCGAAACCCATGGCGACGGCCCGATCCAGACGGCGATGTCGACGGCTGCACGCGAGCTCGGGTTGTGGGTGATCGCGGGCACGCTGCCCTTGCGGCTGCCGGGTGAGCCACGCTTCGCGCAGGCGCTTCTCGTCTACGACGATACGGGTCGCGAGGTCGCTCGCTACGACAAGATCCATCTCTTCGATGTCGATGTGCCGGGCGCGGTCGAGAGCCACCGCGAGTCGGCATCCATGTGCCCGGGGCAGACAGTGGTCAGCGTCGACACGCCGGTCGGCCGGGTCGGCCTCGCCATCTGCTACGACCTGCGTTTCCCGGAGCTCTTCCGGCAGCTCTCGGCCGCGGGCGCGACCTGGTTCGTGCTCCCGGCGGCGTTCACCGTGCCCACCGGCCGCGCGCACTGGGAGGTGCTGTTGCGGGCGCGGGCGATCGAGAACCTTGCGGGGATGGTGGCGGCCGGTCAATGGGGCCATCATGACAACGGTCGCGAGACCTACGGCGACAGCCTCGTCATCAACCACTGGGGCGAGGTGCTGGCGCGCCGCGCCGCGGGCGAGGGCGTGGTGATCGCGACATTCGATGCCGCCGCGCAACGCGCGGCGCGTGCCGCGTTCCCGGCGCTCGCCCATCGCGTTCTTTGACCTCCCGGAGACCTTCAACCCGATGATCCGCAGCGAAACATCCGTCCCGTCCCGACCTGCCGGCGAGGATCCGCTCGCACTCGCGGAGGAACTGCTGTTGCGGCCGGCAGGCCTCGACATCGCACAGCTCGAGCGGACGCTCGGCCAAGTGCTCGCCGGGGGTGTCGATGCCGCCGACCTCTACTTCCAGCTGTCGCGCGATGAAGGCTGGTCTTTGGAGGATGGCATCGTCAAGGAAGGCAGCGCGAGCATCGAACAAGGCTTCGGCGTGCGGGCGTTGTCCGGTGAGAAGACCGGTTTCGCCTATTCGGATGAGATCCTGCCCGAAGCGCTCGCCGAGGCGGCGCGTGCGGCGCGGGCGATCGCCGCAGGTGGGCGCGAAGGGCGTGCGCCGGTGTTGCGCCGTACACAAGGACACGCGCTCTATCCCGCCATCGATCCGGTCGGCTCACTGTCCGACGACGACAAAGTGCGGTGGCTCGAGCGGGTCGACCGTGAGACGCGTCGCGTCGACCCGCGCATCGTCCAGGTGATGGCATCGGTATCGACCTCCTGGGACCTGGTGCTGATCGCCGACGGCGAGGGGACGCTCGCCGCCGATGTGCGGCCTTTGGTGCGCTTCAACGTCTCGGTGATCGCCGAACAGGACGGGCGCCGCGAGACCGGATTCGCCGGCATGGGCGGTCGCTATTCATTGACCGAGCTGGTCGCGGGCGATCGGCCGCTCGCGCTCGGTCGAGAGGCGGCGCGCCAAGCCTTGGTGAACCTCACCGCCGTGCCCGCACCGGCGGGCTCGATGACGGTGGTGCTCGGCGCCGGTTGGCCCGGCATCCTGCTGCACGAGGCCATCGGCCATGGTCTTGAAGGCGACTTCAACCGCAAGGGCACCTCGGCGTTCAGCGGCCGCATCGGCGAGCGCGTCGCTGCGCCGCTCTGCACGGTGGTCGACGACGGCACCCTGTCCTCGCGCCGTGGTTCGCTCAACATCGACGACGAAGGCACGCCGACACGCTGCACCACGCTGATCGAGGACGGCATCCTCAAGGGCTATCTGCAGGACAAGCTCAACGCGCGCCTGATGGGCACACACTCCACCGGCAACGGGCGGCGCGAGTCCTTCGCCAACCTCACGCTGCCGCGCATGACGAACACCTACATGCGTGCAGGACCGCACGATCCGCAGGAGATCATCGCCTCGGTCGAGCGCGGCATCTATGCGGTCAACTTCGGCGGCGGCCAGGTCGACATCACCTCCGGCAAGTTCGTGTTCTCGGCCGCCGAGGCCTACCTCATCGAGAACGGCCGCATCGGCGCACCGATCAAGGGCGCGACGCTGGTCGGCAACGGCCCTGATGTGCTCACCCGTGTGTCCATGGTCGGCAACGATCTTAAACTCGATGACGGCATCGGTACCTGCGGCAAAGAAGGCCAGAGCGTACCGGTCGGGGTCGGTCAGCCGACGCTGCGGGTCGATGGTCTGACGGTCGGCGGGACGGGCTGACCCTAGCCGGTCATGCCGCGCGCGGCCTCGGGGTCGATGCGTCGCAGCAAGCGCTTCGCCGCAGCATCCCGTGCCGCCGCGGTGGGGGCGAGCAAGGTCACATGGCCGAGCTTCCGGCCAGGGCGCGGCGATTTTCCGTAGTCATGCCAGTGACCCTCCGGCAGCGCGAGCACGCCTTCGCGCGCAGGCATCGTCCCCACCAGGTTGAGCATCGCCGCATGACCGCGCGGTGTGGTCGCGCCGAGCGGCAAGCCGAGGATGCCGCGCAGATGGTTCTCGAACTGGCTGGTGGCCGCGCCTTCGATGGTCCAATGGCCGGAATTGTGCACCCGAGGCGCGGTCTCGTTGGCGAGCAGTCTGCCGCCGCGCACGAAGAATTCGATGTTGAGGACCCCTTGGTAGCGGAAGTGCTCCAGCATGCGCCGCAGGTAGGTGGCGGCGCGTCGCTCGAGCGTCGGCGCCTGCCACGGTGCGCGCGTCAACCGCAGGACGCCCTCGCGGTGCAGGTTGTGGTTGAGCGGATAGACCGCCACTTCGCCCTGCCGGTTGCGGACACCGATGATCGACACCTCGAAGTCGAAGGGCACGAATTCTTCGTATATGAGCGGTGATGCCCGTAGCGCTTCGAAGGCCGCTGCAGCATCTTCCGCGCTGCGCACCACGGCCTGCCCCTTGCCGTCATAGCCGAGCCGCCGGGTCTTCAACACGCCGGGCAGGCCGACGTCGCGCAGGGCACGGGCGAGCGAGGCGGGCGAGTCGACGGCCGCATGGCGCGTCGTCGGGATACCGAGCTTCGCGAACAGACGCTTCTCGGCGAGCCGGTCCTGGGACACGGCGAGCGCCGCGAGCGGTGGCGCGATGCGTGTCTCGCGGCTGAGCGCGCGCAACGCTTCGACCGAGATGTTCTCCCAATCGAAGGTCAGCACCTCGCTGCGTACTGCGAGCTCACGCAGCAAGGCGGCATCGGTGAACGCACCCTGCAGCATGGGGGCGACCTGCGAGGCGGGTGTGCCGCTTGCGGGGTCGAGGAACAGGAAATCAAGGCCGAGCGGGTAGCCGGCGAGCGCGAGCATCCGCCCGAGCTGGCCACCGCCCACGATCCCGACGGTCATGTGCGGGGGAGCGGCGGCGGATCGCGCGGGTCGGGCTGTTCGAGCACGGCGCTGGTCTGCCGGGCGCGGAAGGCCTTCAGGGCGGTGTCCACTTCGACATCGTGCAGTGCGAGGATGGCGGCGGCAGCGAGCGCGGCGTTGTTGGCACCGGCGGTGCCGATGGCGAAGGTGGCGACCGGGATGCCGGTCGGCATCTGTACGATCGAGAGCAATGAGTCCAGCCCGCTCAGGGTCTTGGACTGCACCGGGACACCGAGCACCGGTAAAGTGGTCTTCGCGGCGAGCATGCCGGGCAGGTGCGCGGCACCGCCTGCGCCGGCGATGATGACCTGCAGGCCGCGCGCTGCGGCGCTCTCGGCGTATTCGAACAAGAGATCCGGCGTGCGGTGCGCGGAGACCACACGGGTCTCGTGGGAGATGCCGAGGCTCTCGAGCATCTCGGCCGCTGCACGCATCGTCTCCCAGTCGGAGCGCGAGCCCATGACGATACCGACCCGAGGTTTCATCGCTGGATTCTAGCGGAACCGACCGGGTTTGGCGCGACGCGGCCGGGGCGGGGCGGCGGCGGGGCCGAGCGCCGCCTCGAGCGGGGCAAGGTCGATCTCGCGCATCAGTTTGCCGATGTACTGCTTTTGGCGCGATAGGCCGCCGTGCGAACGGATACGCCGCGCCTCGCGCACCGCCGTGAGCAGCGGCTCGGGCAGGCTTAAGCGTTCGAGTTCCGCCTCCCGAAGGGTGATCAGCCGCTCGCCCATCGCCTGTGCGGCGTGTGCTGCGCGCTTGCGCGAGCTTTTGCTTGGGCGGCCCTCAAGCGAGTCGTCCTCGACGCCCTCGGCGCCCTCGGCATCGTCAGGCATGGCGGTCTCCGCCCATCGGGATCCTGTTGGCATCATCGGCGTGCTCCCGCGACCGGAGGGCCGCGACTGATACAATTCTGACATGTCGCAGCAAGTCGATCCCGGCCGGATTCCCGCCCTGAAGGCTGTGGTCGCAGGGGCGCTCGATGAGGCACGCCGGCTCGGGGCCTCGCAGGCCGAGGTCGATGCCAGCCTGCAGCAAGGCCTGTCGGTCTCGGTGCGGCTCGGTGAAGTCGAGACGGTCGAGTACCAACGCGACCGCGGGCTGGGTGTCACCGTCTATTTCGGGCAGCGCAAAGGTTCGGCGAGCACCGCCGACCTCTCCGCCGATGCGGTACGCGCCACCGTCGCCAAGGCCTGTGCGTTCGCGCGCCATACGGCCGAGGACGAATGCGCTGGCCTCGCCGATCCCGCGCTGCTCGCCCGCGAACCGTTGGCGCTCGAACTTGATTTCCCGTGGGACATCGGACCGGAGGCGGCGGTGTCTTTGGCGCGTGAATGCGAGGCAGCGGGTCGCGCCGTCGATCCGCGCATCGACAACTCCGAGGGTGCGAGCGTCGGTTCGCAACGCGGGGTGCGCGTCTATGGCAACAGCCACGGTTTCCTCGCCGGCGACTGCGCCACCAGCCATTCGCTCAGTTGCGTGCTGCTGGCGGGCGAGGATGGCGAGATGCAGCGCGACTACTGGTACGAGACCGCGCGTGATCCGCGCGATCTCGCGACGGCTGCGCACATCGGCCGCATCGCCGGCGAGCGCACCGTGGCCCGGCTCGGCGCGCGGCGGATCGCCACGACACGGGCGCCGGTGCTGTTCGCGCCGGAAGTGGCACGCGGCTTCATCGGTCATCTCATCGGCGCGATCAGCGGCGGCGCACAGTACCGCAAGGCGAGCTTCCTGCTGGGCGCTGCCGGCGAGCGCATCTTCCCCTCTTGGGTGCAGATGCACGAGCGGCCTCACCTGCCGAAGGCGCTCGCGAGCACGGGCTGGGACAGCGAGGGCGTGAGCACCCGCGACCGTGAACTGGTCCGTGACGGCGTGCTCGATGGCTACCTGCTCGGCAGCTACTCGGCGCGCAAGCTCGGTCTGGTCAGCACCGGCAATGCGGGCGGGCTGCACAACCTCTTGGTCGATCCGTCCGCCGGAGCGCCTTCTCAGGCGGAACTGCTGCGCCGCATGGGTCGCGGCCTGCTGGTGACCGAACTCATGGGCCAGGGCGTCAACGGCGTCACCGGCGACTACTCACGCGGCGTCACCGGTTTCTGGGTCGAGGACGGCGCGCCCGCCTTTCCGGTGCACGAGATCACCATCGCCGGCAACCTCAAGGACCTCTATCTCGGGCTGGCAGCGATCGGTGGCGACATCGATGCGCGGGGCGGCATCCGTACCGGTTCGGTGCTGGTCGGCGAGATGACCGTCGCGGGCGAATGAAGCGCGGCTGGCGCCGTCCGTCGCAGCGGCGGCGGGGGTGGCCTCACTCCGGGTGACCGGCCACCCATGAGCCGAGCGTCCGGCCCTGCAAGGCCTCGTCCGAGGCGCGCTGCAGCTCCGCCCGCAGCGCGTCCACGGCCGGCAACGGTTTCGCGGCGTCATGGTCGACCAAGGTGCTGCGCGGATTGCGCACCACGCGCAGCAGCTCCTGCAGCGTGATGTGGTCGATGTCCCGGCCGGGCAGCCAAGCGTCGTGCTCGTCGGCGGCGAGCAAGCCCGCTTGCTCCAGGATGCCGGTCACCTGCGCCACGGCGATGCTCGGCACCCGCAACGCGCGTGCCAGCCCCTCGTTGCGCCAGCGCCGCGCTCCCTGCACATGCGACCGACCGACCAGCAGCATCAACCGCAGGGCGATGTCCTCGGTCTCCGCCGCCGAGAGCCGTAACTCCACGAGACCGAGCCTGAGATAGCCCGGGTTCTGCAGGTAGAACGACACCTGCACGCCGATCAGCAGGATCAGCCATCCGGCCCAGGTCCACACCAGTGCAGCGATGATGAGCGCGAAGCCCGCATAGACGATCGTGATGCTGCGGGCCTGGGTGTAGAGGTCGGCGAACACCTGCGCCACCATCCACCACAGCGCACCCGCGACCAGGCCGCCGCCGATCGCCGGCAACCAGCGCACGCTGGTGTTCGGTACGAAGCGGTAGAGCGCGATGAAGAGCGCGGTGAACATCAGCGGCGGTGCGATGCCGAGCCCGAAGACGAGTGCCAGCATCATCGGCCCGACGATCACCAGCACCAGATATTCGGCGATGCGGCGGCCGAGCGTGCGCGGCTGTTCGACCCGCCAAAGATAGTTGAAACTGTCCTCGACCTTCTGGAGGGTGCCCATGAGGATCCAGAGCAGCAGGGCGAAGCCCAACACGCCGACGAGCCCGCTCGAGACGCCGTCCACGAACGACATGACGCGCCCCGTGAGCTGCGAGGCCGCATCGCCCACCGGACGGAAGAACTCGAGCAGCAGCGGTTCGAGGTCGCGCTGCGCACCGAACACCTTGAGCACCGCGAAGCTGAGGGCGAGCAGCGGGATGAGCGCGAGCAGGGTGTTGTAGACGAGGCCCATCGCGCGCAGGTTGACGTCGCCGAGGGTGAGGTCGCGGATCACCGCGTAGGGATAGCGCAGCTGCCGCAGCGCACGCGCCGCGAGCCCATTCCCCTGCGCGAGCCGGCCCCAGAGCCAGCCATCCAGTTGCCGCCAGGGGGTGTCCAGCACGCCGGTCGTCCGTCAACCCGGCCGGGGTGCGGGCTGCGTGCCCGCGGCGGTCCCGAGCGCCGGTCCGGTCAAGCGTCGTAGGGCTTCCAGATATTTGGCGCTCGTCTTGTCGATGATCTCAGGGGGCAGAGACGGCCCGGGTGCGGTTTTGTCCCAATCGAGCGTCTCGAGATGATCGCGCACGAACTGTTTATCGAAGGACGGCGGACTTGCGCCCGGGCGCCAGGTGTCAGCGGGCCAGAAGCGCGAGGAGTCGGGTGTGATCACTTCGTCGATGAGCGTCAGCCGTCCCTCGGCGTCGAGGCCGAACTCGAACTTGGTGTCGGCGATGATCAGTCCGCGCGCACGCGCATGCTCGGCGGCGAAGGCGTAGAGCGCGAGCGAAGTGTCCCGGACCTGCGCAGCCAGCGCGTGGCCGATCAGTCGCTCGACCTCGGCGAAATCGATGTTCTCGTCATGCTGGCCCGCGGGCGCCTTGCTGGCGGGCGTGAACAGTGGCTGCGGCAACGGCGAGGCGAGCTCGAGCCCCGGGGGCAGCGCGATGCCGCATACCGCACCGGTGCGTCGGTAATCCTTCCAGCCTGAACCGATGAGGTAGCCACGGACCACCGCCTCGATCGGCAAGGCCTTCAGGCGCTTCACGATCACCGCCCGGCCCGCGAGCATCGCGCGCTCGTCGGGATCGAGCGGTAGCGCATCGAGACTCATCTCCGACAGCTGGTTCGGGACGATATGCGTGGTGCGACGGAACCAGAAATCGGAGATCTCGGTGAGCACGCGGCCTTTCTGCGGGATCGGGTCGGGCAACACCACATCGAACGCCGACAAACGGTCGGTGGTGACGATCAGCATGTGGTCGGCGTCGACCTCGTAGATATCCCGCACCTTGCCGGCGTGGATCCGGCGCAGGTGGCGCAGCGCGGTGGTGTGCACCGGCGGTGCACCGGTCGAGTTGGACGCCGGGTCGGCGACGGCGACCACTCTGACAGGGGGGCTTCTTTCCACGCGTGCTCCGGTCCGTTCCGGCCGATCACCGGGGATTGGTAGTATTGCAGGATGAAATGGTCGGGGAAACTCTTCGGCGGCGCACTCGGGGCTTTGGCCGGCGGTGGCATAGGCGCGGTCTTGGGCGTGATCGCTGGGCACCTCGTCGATGACAAGCTCGACGCCGGTGCGCGGGATCTGCGTGCCTCGCAGCGCCGCCGCCCGCAACACTGGGTGGAGGACGCCGAGGCCGCCGAGGCGGCCGAGGGTGGCGATACCGAGGACGAGGCGGTGGGGGTGAGCGACCCGCTCGCGGTCGCCGAGCGCTATTTCCGCACCACCTTCGAGGTCATGGGTCATGTGGCCAAATCGGACGGGCGCGTCTCGGAGCAGGACATCCGCGCGGCAGGCGCGGTGATGTCCGCCTTCCGGCTCGGCGAGGCGCAGGTCAGCGACGCGATCGGTCACTTCAACCGCGGCAAACATCCGGACTATGACCTCAGCCGTGCCGTGATGGCGCTGCGCCGCACTTGTGCAGGGCGTCCGGACCTGGCGCGCACCTTCCTTGAGATCCAGCTGCGTGCCGCGCTCGGCGGATCGGATCTGCGCGGACCGTCGCGCCCGCTGTTGATCCGCATCGCAGCGATGTTGGGCGTGGGCGGCCTCGAGTTCGCGCGGCTCGAGACGGTGCTGCGACAGCGTCATGGTCGGCAGGGTCAGGGGAACGGCGAGCGCGCAGCGGGGACAGGTCCCCAAGGCGCCGGTGCAGCCCCGGGTGCGGCGGGCCGCGGTGAGACGCGTGGCGCTGGCGCGGGACGCGCCCCCGGTGCGGTGCCGCGCATGTCGCTGGCGGAGGCCTACGAGGTGCTCGGTGTGCGGCAATCGGCGGCGGACGACGCGATCACCAAGGCGTATCGTCGACAGCTGTCACGGCATCACCCTGATAAACTTCGGGCCAACGGGTTGCCCGAATCGATGCTCGAACATGCCAAGCAACGTACCCAGCAGATCATCGAAGCCTGGGACATCATCCGCGCAGCGCGAGGAATGAAACCGTGACCGCCAAGCCTGCGTCCGTGTCGAACACCCCCTGGATCGCGCCGTCCATCCTGTCGGCTGATTTCGCCCGGCTTGGCGCCGAGGTGGAAGCGGTGCTTGATGCGGGGGCCGACCTCATCCACTTCGATGTGATGGACAACCACTATGTCCCGAACCTCACGATCGGGCCGTTGGTCTGCGAGGCCTTGCGCAAGCACGGGATCACCGCCCCCATCGATGTCCATCTGATGGTGCGACCGGTCGATCGCTTGGTCGCCGACTTCGCCAAGGCGGGTGCGAGCTGGATCAGCTTCCACCCGGAGGCGAGCGATCATGTCGATCGCACGATCGCGCTCATCCGCGAGCATGGTTGCCGCCCCGGAATCGTGCTCAACCCTGCGACGCCGCTCGCGTGGCTCGATCACACGCTGGAGCAGCTCGATCTTGTGTTGCTGATGTCGGTGAACCCCGGATTCGGTGGTCAGGCATTTATCCCGGCGACGCTCGAGAAGATCCGGGCGGTGCGTGGGCGCATCGCCGCAAGCGGCCGCGACATCCGCCTCGAGGTGGATGGCGGCATCAAGGTCGATAACATCGGCGAGGTGGCCGCAGCCGGCGCGGACACCTTCGTGGCAGGCTCGGCGATCTTCGGCAGCTTGGATTACGCGGCGACGGTGCGGGCCATGCGCGCAGCGATCGCTGCGGCCGGTTGAGCCCGACCGGGCTTGCCGGGCAGCGTCTTCATCGTGCGAGCGGCCGCCATGCCGCGCGACGCCGGGCGGACATCGTAGAGCACGATGGTCTTGCCGCGAGCCTGCAGCAGGCCCTGCGTCTCGAGGGCTTTGAGCACGCGTCCGGCCATCTCGCGCGAACAGCCGACCAGCCTCGAAAGCTCTTGGCGTGACACCCGGATCTGTGTGCCCTCGGGGTGGGTCATCGCCTCCGGTTCGTCGCAGAGATCGAGCAGCGCATGCGCGATGCGTCCGCTGACATCGACGAAGGCGAGATCGCCGAGCTTGCGGTTGGTGCGCTCGAGGCGCATCGCGAGTTGGGTGGCGATCTCGAAGGTGAGCGACGGCGTCTCGTTCGCCAGTTGTCGGAACCGGGAATACGGGATCTCCGCGATCTCGGCACGGCCGCGGGCCCGCACGAAGGCGGTGCGCCTGTCGATGCCGAACAGCCCCATCTCGCCGAAGAACTGTCCCTTCGAGAGATAGGCCAGCACGATCTCGTTGCCGCTATCGTCCTCGATCAGCACCTCGACCGAACCGGCCAACACATAGAACAACTGCTCGGCGGTCTCGCCGGCGCTGACGAGCACGGTCTTCGAAGGGACGGACCGTCTGCGGGCATGCTGCAGGAACAGCTGTAGCCCGGGTGAGAGGGTGGGCGCTTCGCGGACGGGCAGCTTTCTCGGCGAGGGGCGCGGAAGGGCGGCGGCGGGTGTCATAGCCAATAGCTCGTGGTGGTCATGACCTTGGCCGAGGCGCGCATCGCAGCGCGCACCGGCGAGGGCAGCTCGACGCCGCCCGCGGCGCGCGCTTCCGCGCCATGCTCGATCTCGTCGCTGCGCATGGCTTCGAGGATCGCCCGACTGCGTACATCGTGAGCCGGCAGGCGCGCGAGGTGAGAATCGAGGTGGCCCTCGACCTGGCGCTCGGTCTCGCTCACGAAACCGAGGCTCGCGCGATCGCCGGCGAATGCGGCCGCGGCGCCGAGCGCGAAGGACCCGGCGTACCAGAGCGGCCCGAGCAGGCTCGGCCGGGAACCGAGTTCGCGCAGCCGCTGCTCGCACCACGCGAGGTGGTCGGCTTCCTCACGCGCGGCATCCTCGAGCAGCGTGCGCACCTCGGGCCGGGCGGCGAATGCGGCCTGACCGTGGTAGAGCGCCTGCGCAGCGACCTCGCCCGCGTGGTTGACCCGCATCAGGGCGGCCGAGGCTTTCCGCTCGGCCTCCGTCAGGGGCGCTTCCGGCAGCGAAAGGTCGCCCGCGGGCTGCGGCAGGGGCCGGTTCGCCAAGGGGGGGGCGAACACGGACCGCAGCGCCCGATCGAGCGTCATCAACAGCGGATCGATCGGGTGGTTGTTTCGCATGGCACATTATATAACGGCCGCTCCGGCCGCATTTGTAGGGGCGGGGTCCCGCTGCGCTGGCGAGTTTTACATCATCCGTCCACAGGGTGGACAAGCCGGTCGCCGACCGGGGCCCGAGTGCGCCTTTGCGGGAGGTTTTGCAAACCCCGCGCGGCTTGAGTAAACTTCGCACCCTTTTTCGGGACTTGTGGCCACCGGGTATTCCGGTCCGTCGCGAGCGGAGATCCAGATATGAGCACTGTTTTCGCCAAGCCCGCCACCGTGCGGGGAGACTGGTTTGTCGTCGATGCCACGGGCAAAACGCTCGGTCGGCTCGCCTCGCAGATCGCGTTGCGCCTCAAGGGCAAGCACAAGGCTGACTACAGCCCTCACGTCAACATGGGCGACCACATCGTCGTGTTGAACGCCGGGCAAGTCCGCGTCACGGGCGCGAAGATGACCGACAAGATCTACTACCACCACACCGGTGCGATCGGTGGCATCAAGTCCATCGCCCTCGGCAAACTCCTCAAGGAGCACCCCGAGCGCGTCATCCAGTTCGCTGTCAAAGGCATGCTGCCGAAGACCATCCTCGGCCGGAGCATGTACCGCAAGTTGCATGTTTTCGCGGGCGATACCCATCCGCACTCGGCGCAGCAGCCGAAGCCCCTCAACATCTGATCGAACAGCGCAGGAATACTGAATGCCCGCCACGAACTACGGCACCGGCCGCCGCAAGACCTCCACGGCCCGTGTGTTCCTCAAGCCCGGCTCCGGCCGCATCACGATCAACACCCGCACCATCGAGAATTTCTTCGGTCGCGAGACGGGCCGCATGATCGTGCGTCAGCCGCTCGAGCTGACCGATACGCTCGGCCGGTTCGATGTCGATGTGACGGTCGCGGGCGGTGGCATCACCGGCCAGGCCGGCGCGATCCGCCACGGCATCACCCGCGCACTCATCGAGTATGATGAATCGTTGCGCCAGCCGCTGCGCGTCGCCGGGTTCGTCACCCGCGATGCCCGCGAGGTGGAGCGTAAGAAGGTCGGCCGCCGCAAGGCCCGTCGCGGTCCGCAGTACTCCAAGCGCTGATCGCCAACAGGGACGCGTTCCGACCCTCGGAAGCTTTTTGGGGGATCGTCTAGCGGTAGGACAACGGACTCTGACTCCGTTTACCTAGGTTCGAATCCTAGTCCCCCAGCCAAAAAAGAGGCCCGCATCGCCGAAACGATGCGGGCCTTTTTCTTTGTCCTGCAATCCCTTGTCCTGCAGTCGAGGATGGCGATGCGCAGCGCAGCCTCAGCGCGAGTCTTCTGGCCGTACGCCCGGTCGATCGAGATCGGTCGCGTCGTGCCGCTCGGCCAGTTGTCCAGCCGGATCGCCCCAGCTGCGGTTCACGCGTCGACCGCGCTGCACCGCGGGTCGCGCAGCGATGGTCTCCGCCCAACGACGGAGGTGCGGATAGTCCTGCACCTGCAGGAACTCGCCTGCACCGTAGAGTTCGCCGAGCGCCAGCACCCCGTACCAGGGCCACACCGCGATGTCGGCGATGGTGTATTCCGGACCCGCAAGCCACGGTGATCCGGCGAGCCGCCGGTCGAGCACATCCATCTGACGCTTGGCTTCCATCGCGAAGCGGTCGATCGCGTACTCGATCTTCACCGGAGCATAGGCATAGAAATGGCCGAAGCCGCCGCCGAGATACGGCGCGCTCGCCATCTGCCAGAAGAGCCAGTTGAGACACTCGACCCGTTGCGCACCCGCGGGCGGCAGGAATGCCCCGAACTTCTCGGCGAGGTAGAGCAGGATCGAGCCGGACTCGAACACCCGGGTCGGCGGCAAGGTGGAGCGATCGAGCAGCGCCGGGATCTTGGAATTCGGGTTCACAGCCACGAAGCCGCTCGTGAACTGGTCCCCCTCGTTGATACGCAC
The DNA here is from genome assembly GCA_937920275.1 of uncultured Pseudomonadota bacterium. Taxonomy (GTDB): domain Bacteria; phylum Pseudomonadota; class Gammaproteobacteria; order Steroidobacterales; family Steroidobacteraceae; genus UBA964. The sequence continues at coordinate 49,850 of CALGVD010000006.1, read as the reverse complement.
CAGCCAGGCATCGTATTCAGCCCCTGAATGACCGAGGGCGAGCAGTTCCTCGAGCAGCACCGTGACTTTGACGCCGTTCGGGGTGCCGAGAGAGTGGAGTTGCAGCGGATGACGGCCGACCGGTAACTCATGCTCGTGGGTCGGGCCAGCGGTCGGACGGTTGATGGCGGCGAAACGCCCGCCGCCGCCCTTGTTCCAGACCCAGACCGCGGGCGGGGTGTAGCCGCTCGGGATATCGCGGCTCGTGTCGCGTGTCTCGCTCATTTGAGGAGCCGCACGCCACCCGCGTCGCCGACCAGCACGATATCTGCGGCGCGCTGGGCGAACAGGCCGACGGTGACGACGCCGGCGATGCCGTTGATGGCGGCCTCGAGTGCAGGCGGGTCGAGGATGCGCAGCCCGTGCACATCGAGGATGGGATTGCCGTTGTCGGTGATGAATGCCTCGCGCAACACCGGTTGTCCGCCGAGCTTCAGCAGTTGACGCGCCACATAGGAGCGGGCCATCGGGATCACTTCAACCGGCAGCGGGAAGCGGCCGAGTACATCGACCACCTTGCTGTCATCGACGATGCAGACGAAGCGCCGAGAGGCTGCCGCGACGATCTTCTCGCGTGTCAGCGCGCCGCCGCCGCCTTTGATGAGACGCCCGTGGCGGTCCGCCTCGTCGGCGCCATCGACATAGAGTTCCAGATCGCCGGTCTGGTTGAGGTCCAACACCTCGATGCCGGCCGCCCGGAGACGTGCCGTGGAGACTTCGGAAGAGGAGACGGCACCGCGCACCCGGTCGCGCCGGGTGGCGAGCGCATCGATGAAGAAGTTGACGGTCGATCCTGTGCCGACGCCGATGATGGTGTCGTCGGTGAGGAACTCGAGGGCGGCTTCGGCTGCCGCTTGCTTGCCCCGTGCTGCATCGGACATGGCTGTTTTCCTCGTGATCTGCAGGGTTTTCAGGGAGCCCAAATGAAGATGCCCGCTTTCGCGGGCATCTCCATTTATAGAAGCGACGACGGGATTTTCATCACGTGCGCCGAAGATCCGTGAGGATCTTACTTCTTCTTGGCGGCTTTCTTCTTAGCAGCCTTCTTCTTGGCCTTAGCCATGATAGGTCTCCAGTTGTGGTTAGTCCCGGGCCGAGTATATACACGCGATTGTAAAAAACAAGCAACTGGTCAGAGGAGCGAAAGGGCGAAGCGCCAATGCGCCGCATCGACAGGCGTGATGGAGAGCCGGTTACCCCGCTGCAGCACGCGCAATCCATGCAGCTTGTCCTGCTCGTGCGCACGCAGCTCATCGAGCGTGATCACACGAGAAAAACGCTGTTCGAGGCGTACATCGACTTGATACCAACGCGGCGTATCGAGGCTCGCTGTCGGATCGTGGTTCGGATGCTTCGGGTCGAGCGCCGTCGCATCGGGGTAGCCCGCCTTCACGACCTTGATCACGCCCGCGATGCCGGGTTCCGGGCAACTCGAGTGGTAGAAGAACGCGAGATCGCCCACCGCGAACTCGTCGCGCAGCATGTTGCGCACCTGATAGTTGCGCACGCCGTCCCAGCCGCTGGTGCGCCGCGGCGCTTTCGCAAGATCGTCGATGCCGAACACCGAGGGCTCGCTCTTCATCAGCCAATGCTTCATCGAGTTGCTCCGGATAGGGAAAAAAAGCCTTTTTCGGTCACCACGGCATCGAGCGGGATATCGGTGGGCAGCGTCGGCAGGGCGGCCGTCCGTTGGCAGGAGTGCGCCACGCCGATGAGTTGCGGACCGCGCCAGTGGTCGCGCCAGGCGCGGAAGGCGAGCGCACGGTCGTAGAACCCCGCTCCCGACCCGAGGCGGTTCCCCTCGTCGTCGAAGCCGACCAAGGGCAGCAGCACGATATGCAGCCAGCGTGCGTCGATCCGTTCGCGGCTGTCGGGTTCCGGGATCCCGAAGGCGCCGCAGCGTCTGGTGGCGGCCGCAGGCGAGAAGGTCATGCGACCGAGACGCGGGGCGGTGACGCGCGGCAGGAAGACGCTGCACTGCGCATCGATCGCGCAGGCCAGGAAATCCGCGATGCCGATCTCGCTGCGCACCGCGAGGTAGCCGGCGATGCGCGTGCGTGGGGCGAGCGATCCGGTGCCGCGAAGCTGAGCGATGAGGTGGCGGGAGATGGCCTGTTCGGCACGGCGGCGTTCTTCGGGCGGCAGCGCTGCGCGTGCCGCGCGCGCTTTGCGCCGTAGTCCGCGCCGCAGTTCGCTGCGCAGCGTCGCCGGGTCGCTGGCCGTCAAGGCTTGCGCCACGAGTTCCACCATGGGATCTCCATGCCAGAGAGCGGGGCTAGAGCCGGCGCGCCGCATCGCAGCGCGCCGAGGATAGAGACGTCACCCGCCTGTGCCGGTGTGGACCGTTGCTCTCGACACAGAGCAACAAGTGGGGCGGCCTGCGCCAGGTAAGGCTTTCCGCTCGAGGCGGACTTGCACAGTGCTGGCGGCAAGACCTGATGCCCCTGGGCGTTCCAACTTAGGGTCGAGAGGCAGTACCCGATCCACTGTCGAACACTGCAGGTGACGCCTGAACACTCTACACCAGCCGAAGCGGTCGTTGTACCGCCTGCGGATCCGGTCGCTCGAGGATGACGGTGGCGCTGCGCTCAGAGGTCGAGCTGTTGGCTGCGGGCGACGGCACCGTCGATGCGTTCGCGCAGGGCGCGCACCCGACCGCCCAGTTCGGTCTCCAGCTGCTGCTCGCGCGATTGCAGCCGCAGCAGTTCATTGGTGAGGTTCAGGGCGGCGATGACGGCGATGCGGTCGATCCCGACCACCTTGCCGCTGTCGCGGACCTCGCGCATCTTCGCGTCGAGGTACTGCGCGGAGTCGAGCAGCGCGGAGCGCTGTTCGTAGGGGCAGGCGATCATGAACTCTTTGTCGAGTATGCGGACGCTGACCCGCGCGAGTTCCTTATCGGTGTCCTTGTCGTTGGCGCTCATGAGCCATGCTCCAGCGTCTTCAGGCGGCCGATCATCGCTTCGACCCGGGTGCGCACCTGCTCGTTGCGCTGCATGAGGCTTGCCCGCTCGGTGGAGAGATGGTCCTGCCGATGGCGCAATGCGCGGTTCTCTTCGCGCAGGGCGCCGAGGGCTGCGAGCAGGTCGTCCACCTGTTTCTCGAGGCGGCGCAGTTCAGCGTCGAGGCCCGTACGATCGTTCATGTGCATCCCATCGGCGTGTTCGGGTGGGTGGGTCACTGAAGGTGGAAGTATAGGGGAAAAAATCGCAAGGACCCTCCCCGGGCAGGCCCTGCAAGCGGGGGTCCTTGAGGCATAATTCCACCCATGTCACCGCTGCCGTTCCATGAACTGGCCCTGACCCTGCAGCAGGCCCGCGCATTGTCCGACCTGCCCGAGGCCCACGGGACGCTGGTCGGGGCGCTCTGTGCCGATCAGGGTTTCACCTTGGAGCATTGGCTGCGGGAGATATTCCCCGAGGCTAAGCCCGGTGTCGCTGCCGCGGACATGCAATCGTTGTTCGACTGGACCCGCGCATCTTTGGCGGAGAGCGGACTGCTCGAGCCCTTGCTGCCCGCCGATGATGCGCCGATCGGGGAGCGCGCCCAAGCGCTCGGCGAGTGGTGTCAGGGTTTCCTGTACGGTCTCGGTACGAGCGTGCTGCCCGATCCCGAACATCTGCCGGAATCCGTGGCGGAGGTCGTGCGCGACCTGACGGCCATCACCCGGGTCGATGCCGACCCGGATGAGTCGGAAGAGGAGAACGAACAGGCCTACACCGAGCTCGTGGAGTTCGTGCGGGTCGCGGTGCAGTTGCTGCACGAAGAACTGGCGCCTTACCGCGAGGGTCCGGAGCGGCCCCGATCCGATGTCCCCCCCTCCGCGATCCACTGAACCGCCCGCGCCGATCGGCCGCGAGGAATACGCCCGTCGTCGGCGTGCGCTGATGCGCGAGATGGGCCGCGACACCATCGCCATCATCGCCGCGGCGCCCGTACATCTGCGCAACAACGACGTCGAGTACGCCTATCGGCAGGACAGCGACTTCCACTACCTCACCGGTTTCGCCGAACCGGAGTCGGTCGCGGTGTTGGTGCCGGGGCGACCGCAAGGCGAGTACCTGTTGTTCGTGCGAGACCGTGATCCCGCGCGCGAGACCTGGGATGGTCGGCGTGCCGGCCCTACCGGTGCGCGCCGCCGGTTCGGCGCCGATGATGCCTTCCCGATCGCCGACATCGACGACATCCTCCCCGGTCTCATGGAGAACCGCGCCCGGGTGTTCTACACCGTCGGGGTCAACCGGGACTTCGATCAGCGCGTGGTCGGTTGGGTCAACGGGCTGCGCGCGCTGGCCAAGCATGGTCGCCACGCGCCGCATGAGATCGTCGCGCTCGAGCACCCGCTGCACGAGATGCGGCTCTACAAGAGCCGAGCGGAGATCGCGCAGATGCGTCATTCGGCCGTCATCGCCTGCGCGGCCCATCGGCGGGCCATGCGACATTGCCGGCCGGACATGTTCGAGTACGAGATCGCCGCCGAGATCCGTCACGAGTTCAACCGCTCCGATGCGGACATCTCCTACCTGCCGATCGTCGGTGGCGGTGCCAACGGCTGCATCCTCCACTACCGCGAGAACGAATCGCCGCTGCGAGACGGCGACCTGCTGCTGATCGACGCCGGCTGCGAGTACCGCAGCTATGCCTCCGACATCACGCGTACCTTCCCCGTGAACGGCCGGTTCACCGATGTCCAGCGTGCAGCGTACGAAGTGGTGCTCGAGGCCAACCTCGCCGCCATCGATGCCGTACGACCGCGCGTGCCCTGGAACCGCCCGCATGAGGTGGCCGTCCAGGTGTTGACGGCCGGCATGGTGAAGCTCGGCTTGCTGCAAGGTCGGGTGCCGACGCTCATCAAGTCCGAGGCTTATCGCCGCTACTACATGCACAAGACCGGTCATTGGCTCGGCATGGATGTGCACGATGTCGGTGAGTACAAGACGGGCGATGTCTGGCGGGACCTCGAGCCGGGCATGGTGCTCACCATCGAGCCAGGGCTCTATGTCGCGCCCGGTGCGCGCGAGGCGCCGCCGGAACTGCGCGGTCTCGGTATCCGGATCGAGGACGATGTGCTCGTGACCCGTGAGGGTCGCGAAGTGCTCACCGACCGCGTCCCCAAAGATCCGCGTGCGATCGAGACCCTGATGGCCGAAGGTCGCACGGCCGCCGCAGCGGTGTCCGCCGCCACGATGCCGCACGGGGCGTCAACGACCGTCCGTTCAGCCCCCCGCAAGGGTCGGCGGGACGCGCGATGAGCGACCGCGGCAGTGGCGCTGCTGCGGTCGAAGTCGATGTCGCGATCGTCGGCGGGGGACTGGTGGGTGCCAGTCTCGTCGCCGCCCTCGGCGCGAGCGGCCTGAAGGTCGCGCTGATCGAGGGCGCCGCCGCCGATGCCGCACGCCAACCGAGTTTCGATGATCGCACCACTGCGCTCGGCAATGGTTCGCGGCGCATCTTCGAGTCCCTCGGCCTATGGGAGGCGATCGGACCGTCCTCCGCGCCGATCCGCCGTATCCATGTCTCCGACGCCGGCCGTTATGGCTTTGCTCGGCTCGAGGCGCAGGCGCTCGAGCTCGATGCGTTCGGTTTCGTCGTCACCAACCGCGTGCTCGGCGCTGCGCTGCGGGCGCGGCTCGCGGCCTTGCCCGCGCTCGAATCGCGGATGCCGGCCCGCTGCACCGCCGTGACGATCCATGAGGACTGCGTCGAACTGCACACCGATCCCGGCGGCTTGCCGCTGCGGGCGCGGCTCGCCGTGGCGGCTGACGGCGCCGGTTCGCAGTTGCGCGCCGCTGCCGGGCTCGCGGCGAGCGAGGAGGACTATGGGCAGGTCGCCGTGGTGGCGCATGTGCTCGCCGCGCAGCCGGCCGAGGGCACGGCCTACGAGCGCTTCACGCCACAGGGGCCTTTTGCGGTGCTGCCGATGGTGGGCGGCGCTTGGGGGGTCGTGTGGACCTTGGCACCGGCGGACGCACAGCGTGTGCTCGCGCTGCCGGATGCGCAGTATCTCGCCGCGTTGCAGCAGGCCTTCGGTTGGCGGGTCGGTCGTTTCCTGCGGGTGGGCACCCGCAGCGCTTATCCGCTGAAGCTGGTGCGTGCGGCGCAGGTGACAGGGCAGCGAGTGGCCTTGGTCGGCAATGCAGCGCAGGGGCTGCATCCGGTCGCAGGGCAGGGGTTCAACCTCGGGCTGCGCGATGCGGCGACGCTCGCCGAGCTCCTGATCGCGGCGCGGGGGGATGGCACAGCCGCCGCCGACCCCGGTACGCCTGCGTTGCTCGCCGAGTACGCGGCACGGCGTGCTTCGGACCGCGACGGCATGGTGCGATTCACCGATGGCCTCGTGAAGCTGTTCGGCGACCAGCGGCCCGGGGTGCCGTGGCTGCGCGACCTCGGTCTTTTGATGTTCGATCTCTCGCCGACCGCCAAGCGCGCCATGTCGCGGCTCAGTTGGGGTTTCGGCGACCGCGCTCCGCGTCTCGCGTCGGGTGCGCGTCCGGTGGCGGGTCCATGAACGCGGGTGTGAACCTGCATGCAAGGTGTTGCCTGCATGAAGGTGTTGCCTGCATGAAGGTGTTGTTTTGAGCCGCCGTGAGCTCGATGTCGCCATCGTCGGTGGCGGACCGGTCGGCGCCCTGCTCGGCGCGCTGCTCTGCCGCAGCGGCGGTACGCGCCGCCGCGTGCTGCTCATCGAACCCCGTCCACCGGCGCCGATCGATGCGCCGATCGATCCGCAGGCGGATCTGCGCGTCGTGGCTTTGTCGGGCGCCAGTCAGCGCGTGGTGCGTGCCGCCGGTGCTTGGGCGGCGCTCGAGGGTGTCCCCGGGCTGCTCAGCCCCTACGAGCGGATGCATGTGTGGCCGGGCACGGAGTCGCCGCGGGGCGACGGATCGATCACCTTCGATGCCACCGAACTCGGCGAACCCGATCTGGGTCACATCGTCCCGAACGCCCGCGTGCAGCGGGCAGCGCTCGACGCCTTCGTCGCCGCGGGCGGCGAGATCTGCAGTGAGCCCCTGCGCTCGCTCGCTTTCGAGGAGGGCGGCGTGACACTCGTCACCGACACCCATCGCATGCGCGCAGCGCTGGTCGTCGGCGCGGATGGGGGTCGTTCGGCGGTGCGCGAGGCGGCCGGTCTCGGCATCGAGTCGCAGGACTACGACCAGCAGGGCGTGGTGACGACGGTGCGCAGCGAACTGCCGCATGCGCGTACAGCCTGGCAGCGCTTCCTTGGGCACGGCACGCTCGCGTTGTTGCCGCTCGCGGACGGCCGGTGCTCCATCGTATGGTCGCTGCCTCGCCTGCGCGCCGAGGCCGTGGTCGCCTTGTCCGTGGAGGAGTTCGAGGCCGAACTCACGGCGGCCAGCGACGGCGTGCTCGGTGCGTTGCGGCTCGCCGGGCCGCGCAGCCTCTTTCCGCTGCGCCGGGCGCTCGCCCCCGCGTATGTGCGCGAGCGTTGCGCTTTGGTCGGTGATGCCGCGCACATCGTGCATCCGCTTGCAGGTCAGGGTCTGAACCTCGGGATCATGGACGCCGCCGCGCTCGCCGAGGTGTTGCAGGAGGCGGCGACGCAGGGCGAGGACCCCGGTGCCTTGCGCGTGCTGCGTCGCTACGAGCGTTGGCGCAAGGGCGGCAATGAATCCATGTCCCTCGCGCTCGATCTGCTCAACCGCTTCCTCGCCTTCGGCGACGGTCCGGTGGGTCGCATCGCCCAGCGTGGGCTCGGTCTCGTCGGCCGACAAGCGTTGCTGCGCCGCGGCTTCGCCCAGTTCGCGCTCGGCTCGGCGGGCGATCTGCCCGTGCTCGCCCGACGCCGCGGCTCAAACTAGCCGGTCGATCTTCGCAGCGCAGATGAAGTCGTTCTCGGTGAGACCGTTCACCGCATGGGTCATGTAGCGCAACCGGCAGTATCCGTAGCCGATCGTGAGGTCCGGGTGATGGTCCTCCGAGTTGGCGATATGCGCGAGGGCGTTCACGAAACCCATCGTGCGGTAGAAGTCCTTGAACGCGAAATCGCGCTGCAGTTCCGTGCCGTCGGGCGACAGGCGCCACTGCGCCGACAGCTGCGCGAGCAGCCGCTCGCACTCGGCGCGCGGCAGAGGCGGCACGCCGCCTTCGCAGGGCACGCATCGCTTCTCGGTCAATCCGCTCATGTCCGTCCTCCCTCGGTCAAAGAAAAGCCGTCGGACGGCGCCGCGCGGCGCGGATAGCGGCGAGCGACATAGGTCTCGACGAGCCGCTGGAACTCGCCGGCGATGTCATCGCCCTTGAGGGTCACGGTCTTCTCGCCATCCTCATAGACCGGCGCCACCGGCCGCTCGCCGGTACCGGGCAGGCTGATGCCGATGTTGGCGTGCTTGCTCTCGCCGGGTCCGTTCACCACGCAGCCCATCACCGCCACATTCATCTCCTCGACGCCTTCGTGGGTGCGGCGCCATTCGGGCATCCGGTGGCGCAGATAGGACTGGATGTCCTGCGCCAGCTGCTGGAAGTAGGTGCTGGTGGTGCGGCCGCAACCCGGGCAGGCGATCACCATCGGCGTGAAGGCGCGCAGCCCCATGGTCTGCAGGATCTCTTGCGCGACGGTCACCTCGAGGGTGCGGTCACCGTTCGGTTCGGGCGTGAGCGAGACGCGGATGGTGTCGCCGATGCCCTGTTGCAAGAGCACGCCGATGCCGGCGGTGGACGCGACGATGCCCTTGCTGCCCATGCCGGCTTCGGTGAGGCCCACATGCAGCGGGTAGTCGCAGCGTGAGGCGAGGTCGGTGTAGATCGCGATGAGATCCTGCACGCCGCTCACCTTGGCCGAGAGCACGATCGCGTCCTGCGGTTGGCCGAGCTCTTCGGCGCGTCGCGCGTTCTGCAGGCAGGATTCGACCACCGCAGCACGCATCACCTCGTTGGCGCTGCGCGGCGCGGGGGACGCGTTGTTCTCGTCCATCATGCGGGTCAGCAGCTCGGGGTCGAGGCTGCCCCAGTTGACGCCGATGCGCACCGGTTTGGCATGATGACAGGCCATCTCGATCATCTCGGCGAACTGCGGATCGCGCTTGCTGCCGCGACCGACATTGCCGGGGTTGATGCGGTACTTGGCGAGCGCTTCGGCGCAGGCCGGATGAGCCTTCAGCAGTTTGTGGCCGTTGAAGTGGAAATCACCGACCAGCGGCACCGTGATCCCGCCTTGGGCGAGGCGGTCGCGGATGTGCGGCACCGCGGCGGCGGCCTCTTCGGTGTTGACCGTGACGCGTACGATCTCGGAGCCCGCACGGGCGAGCGCCCGCACCTGCGCGACGGTGGCATCGATGTCCGCGGTGTCGGTGTTGGTCATCGACTGCACGACGATCGGCGCATCGCCACCGACCTTCACGCCGCCGACGAGACCCTGGATGCTGCGCCGCCGCCGGATCACTTGGCCTGCTCCGAGGTGGCCTGCTCCGAGTTGGTCTGCTGGGCGACGATCCAGGCGCGCATGCGCGGTTCCATGACATCGAGCGGTACGGCGCCGGTGGCGAGCAGCATGTCGTGGAAGGCGCGGATGTCGAAACGCGCGCCGAGTGCGGTCTCGGCTTCGCGCCGCAGTGCTGAGATGCGCAGCTGGCCGATCTTGTAGGCCAGGGCTTGTCCGGGCCAGGCGATATAGCGGTCGATCTCGTTGACGATGTCCGCCTCGGTCTTGGCAGCGTTGTCCTTGAAGTAGTCGACGGCCTGCTGGCGGGTCCAGCCCTTGGCGTGCAGACCGGTGTCCACCACGAGCCGCACCGCGCGCCACATGTCGTAGGTCAGCTGTCCGAACTTGGAGTACGGGTCTTGGTAGAGCCCGAGCTCCTCGCCGAGGCTCTCCGAATAGAGCGCCCAGCCCTCGACGTAGGCGGTGTAGCCGGCGTTGCGGCGGAACTGCGGCATCGAGGCCTGCTCGAGCGCGAGCGCGATCTGTAGGTGGTGGCCGGGCACCGCTTCATGCACCGACAGCACCTCCATCTCGTACTTGGGGCGCACCTCGGGCCGGTAGAGGTTCACATAGTAGAAGCCCGCCCGGCTGCCGTCTGCCGCCGGCGGTTGGTAGTAGGCGGTGGTGGTGTTGGGCGCACTGGTCGCCGGGATCGCACGCAGCCCATAGGGCGTGCGGGGCAGTTTGCCGAAAAGCTTCACGAGACCTGGATCGATGCGCTTGGAGACCGCGAGGTAGGCGTCGAACAGCTCCTGCGAGGTCTTGTAGTAGAACTGCGGGTCGGTGCGCAGGAACACGAAGAATTCCTGCAGCGTGCCCTTGAAGCCCACCTGATCCTTGATCTTGATCATCTCGGCGCGGATGCGTGCCACCTCGGAGAGACCGATGGCGTGGATCTCCTCGGCGGTGAGCCCGGACAGGGTGGTGTGGTAAGCGATGCGTTCGCGGTAGTAGTCGGCGCCCTGCGGCGTACCGGAGATGCCGACGCTCGCACGCGTGGCCGGCAGATAGCGCTCGACGAAGGCGGTCTGCAGGCGCCGATAGGCGGGCAGCACCGAGTCTGCGATCGCGGCACGCCCTGCGGCCTCGAGCCGCGCGCGGTCGGCGGCGCCGATCCCGTCAGGGAAGCGCTGGAAGGGCGGGTAGAACGGGCTCTTCTCCGGTGCGTCGACGACCTGCAGCGCGAGCTGCGGCGGCAGGCGCTCCATGATCGCGCGCGGCTGCGTGCGACCTTCGCGGACGGCTTCGTCGAGCAGCGCGATGTGCTGGTCCACCAGCGGTCCCACCCCCTGCAGACGCTTGATCCAGTCCTCATAATCTTTGACCGATTGGAAGGACAGTATCTCGGCCGTCTCGGAGAGGGTCTGGATGCCGCCCATATGGTCGATCTGGTAAAGCCAGGGCTTGAAGGCGTGCGTCGCGAGACGCTGCTCGTACTCGCGTGCGAAGAGGTCATAGTCGAGCTGCTCGGCGGGTGTCAGCCCCGTGCGCGGGATGGCGCGCAGCGCGCTGAGCGTGTCGCGGTCGTGCTGGTGGCGGCGTGCGAGTCCGGCGGCAGACAGGTCGGTCCAGCGGTCGTTGAAACGCGTGTCGCCGGTATAGGTCGCCATCATCGGGTTATCGGCGAGTTCCTGCTGCCAAGCCGATTCGAACAAGGCATGCAATCGTTCGCCAGCAGGGCTGCGGTCGGGGCCCGTCGCCGCCAGCGCCACAGCGCCATCGCTGAATGCGCCGCCGAGGACGAGCAGTGCCGCCACGATCCCCGCGGACGCCTTGGACCGGGACAGGACAGGGCGGCCCGGGGGGGCGGCGAAGAAAAAAAGCTTCGGCAGGTTCATCAGGGCGTTCTCCGTGTCACCGGTGCTGATAATATCCCTCTTGTTCGTGTATTCCGACCTCGCCGGAGAGATCTGCCCCGCCCTCAAGGGGGTGGCAGACGCCGAAGGCGCAAGTTTCCGCCCGGAAACGCTCAGGCAAAAGAACGGCAGGTCGCAGGCGAATTCTGGAGAGCGGTGTCGTCGCCCCCATCGGGAGGCGCCACCCACCGAAGGGGAGCGGTCCGCCGGCGCGGTGGACCCGATCTCTCAGGTCAAGAGGACAGAGGGGCGGCAGGGGGGTGGCCTTCCTGCCGTTTTTTTGGCCGCTCGGTACGGCCCTTCGGATCCTCGGAGGCGCCCCTCATGGCACGACAGACCCCACTCCACGCACTGCACCGCGAGCTCGGCGCGCGCAGCGTCGATTTCGGCGGCTGGGACATGCCGGTCCACTACGGCTCACAGATCGAGGAGCACCACAGCGTGCGCCGCGCAGCGGGCATGTTCGATGTCTCCCACATGTGCGTCATCGATCTGCATGGGCCCGGTGTCCGTGCGTTCCTCCGATGGCTCCTCGCCAACGACATCGGCAAGCTGCAGCGGCCCGGCAAGGCGCTCTACAGCTGCATGCTCGACGAGTCGGGCGGTGTCCTCGACGACCTGATCGTCTACCTCATGGCGGAAGACTGGTTCAGGGTGGTGGTCAACGCCGGCACCCGCGACAAAGATCTGGCGTGGATGCGTGCGTGTGCCGCGGGTCGAGGCGCCGAGCTCGACATCATCGAGCGCAGCGACCTCGCGATGATCGCGGTGCAAGGTCCCGAGGCCCGTGCGCGGGTCGCCGACCTGCTCGATGCCGATGCGGCTGACCGTGCCTCGGCGCTCGCGCTCGAGCCGTTCTCCGCCTGCGGATGTGGCGACTGGTTCGTAGCGCGCACCGGCTACACGGGTGAGGACGGTTTCGAGGTGATGCTTCCCGCGGCCGAAGCCGAGCCGTTCTGGCGCGCGCTGGCCGCGGCGGGTGTCGCACCCTGCGGCCTCGGTGCGCGCGACACGCTGCGGCTCGAGGCTGGCATGAACCTCTACGGCAACGACATGGACGCATCGACGAACCCGCTGGAGTCGGGTCTCGCCTGGACGGTCGCGTTCGATCCGCCGGACCGCGATTTCGTCGGTCGCCGCGCGCTCGAGGCGCTGCGCACGGCGGGTGTCCCGATGAAGCTGGTCGGTCTCGTGCTCGAGGAGCGTGGGGTGCTGCGGGGTCACCAGAAGGTCTCCGCTGCGGGCATCGGCGACGGCGAGGTCACGAGCGGCACCTGGTCGCCGAGCCTCGAAAGATCCATCGCGTTCGCACGCGTGCCGAGTGCGACCGGCAGCGCGGTGCAGGTGGAGATGCGCGGCAAGTGGCTGCCAGCCCGTGTCGTCAAGCTGCCGTTCCTGCGTCACGGCCGCATCCTCATCGATCTTTGAGAACGATCTTTGAAAACCTCGACCTCCTACGGAGTCCTCCCCATGAGCCAAGTACCTGTTGAACTGCGATACGCCAAGACCCATGAATGGGCGCGCCTGCTGCCGGACGGTTCGGTGGAGGTCGGGATCACCGAGCACGCCCAAGCCGCGCTCGGTGATCTGGTGTTCGTCGAAGTGCCCGAGACGGGCCGCGTGCTCGCCGCCGGCGAGGGCTGCGCCGTGGTCGAGTCGGTGAAGGCCGCCTCGGATGTCTACAGCCCGATCGCGGGCACCGTCATCGCCGTGAACTTGGCGCTTGCGGCGGCACCGGAACTCGTCAACCAAGATTGCTACGGTCGCGGTTGGATGCTGCGCCTACAGCCTGCCTCGCCGGCCGCGCTCGCGGGCTTGCTCGACGCTGAAGCCTACGGCGGACAACTCGCCGCGACAGGGGGCTGAGGCCGTGCCGTTCATCCCGCACACCGAAGAGGATGTCCGCCTCATGCTTGCAGCGATCGGCGCACCCTCCATCGAGGCGTTGTTCGACGAGATCCCCGCGGGTCTGCGCGTGCAGGGCCTCGCGGGCATCCCGCCCGGCCTTTCGGAGATGGAGATCGGCCGCTTGATGTCCGAACGGGCGCGCCAGGACGGCCAACCGCTGTCGTTCTTGGGCGGCGGCGCCTACGAGCACCATATCCCTGCCGCGGTATGGGCGATCGCCACACGCGGCGAGTTCTACAGCGCGTATACCCCTTATCAGGCCGAGGCCAGTCAGGGCACTTTGCAGCTCATCCACGAGTACCAGACCATGATCTCTAGCCTGACCGGGCTCGAGGTCTCGAACGCCTCGCTCTACGACGGCGGTTCAGCGGTCGCCGAGGCGGCGCTGATGGCGGTGCGGGCGCATCGTCGATCGAACAGTCAGCGCGTGCTTCTGCCGACGACGGTCAACCCCCGCTATCGGCAGGTGGCGCGGAACACCGCGGGCGGTCAAGGACTGCGCTTCGAGACGATCCCGTGCTTGTCCGACACGGGCAGCATCGACCCCGCGGCACTCGCGGCGTACGCGGGTGAGGACATCGCTGCAGTGGTCATCCAGCAACCGAACTTCTTCGGTCGTCTGGAGGATGTCGATGCGCTCACCGATCAGGCCCATGCACTCGGCATGATGGTGATCGCGGTCGTCAATCCGACCTCGCTGGCGTTGCTCAAGCCGCCCGGCGAGTGGGGCACCCGCGGCGCAGACATCTGCGTCGGCGAGGGCCAGCCGCTCGGCGTGCCGTTGTCTTCGGGAGGACCCTACTTCGGGTTCATGACGACCCGCATGGCGCATGTGCGATCGATGCCGGGCCGCATCGTCGGGCGCACCGTCGATCTCGAGGGTCGCACTGGATACACGCTCACCTTGCAAGCGCGCGAGCAGCACATCCGGCGTGGCAAGGCCACCTCCAACATCTGCACCAACCAAGGGCTGTTGATGACGGCGGCCACCCTCTACATGACCTTGCTCGGTCCGACAGGGCTCGCGCGCGTCGCCGAGGCGTCGATGACGCGCACCGCGCAGCTGGTCGCGGCCTTGTCGACCCTGCAGGGAGTCCGACCGGCGTTCGCCGGGGCGCACTTCCACGAGGCTGTGCTGCGGATCGACCGGCCCGTTGCAGGCGTGCTGCGTGCGCTCGAAGCCGAGGGCATCCTGGGCGGGCTCGATCTCGCCGCGGACTACCCCGAGCTCGGCCACGCGCTGCTCGTCTGTGCGACCGAGACCAAGACCGACGCCGACATCGAACGTTACGCCGCAGCGCTCGGTCGGGCGCTCGAGGCGCTGCGTGCAGCCTGAGCCGCGCGCAGCGCTGATCCTCACGGAGAACTTGTCATGAACCAGACGCTTGAAAAGCCGATCTTCGAGTACTCGCGGCCCGGACGCGGCGCTGCAGCCCAGCATCCGCCGGCGCCCTCTGCCGACGCCATCGGGCGCGCGGCGATACCGGATGCGCTACGCCGTCGCGAGGCGCCGCTGCTGCCGGAGGTGAGCGAACTCGATGCGGTGCGCCATTTCACGCGCCTCTCGCAACTGAACTTCTCGATCGACACGAACTTCTACCCGCTCGGTTCCTGCACGATGAAGTACAACCCCAAGGCCTGTAACCAGTACGCGATGCTGCCGCAGTTCCTCGGTCGCCATCCGCTTGCACCGGCGACGGTCGGACAGGGCTTCCTCAGTTGCATGTCCGAGCTGCAGGACATGTTGAAGGAGGTCACCGGCATGGCGGCGGTGTCGCTCAGCCCGATGGCCGGTGCGCACGGCGAGTTCGCCGGCGTCGCCATGATCCGCGCCTACCATCGGGCGCGGGGCGACCTGGCCCGCGACGAGATCATCGTCCCGGCGGCGGCGCATGGCACCAATCCCGCGACCGCCACCATGTGCGGCTGCTCGGTCAAAGAGATCCCGGTCGATGCCGAGGGCGATGTCGACCTCGATGCGCTGACGAAGGCGGTGGGGCCGAAGACCGCGGGCATCATGCTCACCAATCCCTCCACGCTCGGGGTGTTCGAACGCAAGATCGAGGCGGTCGCGCGCATCGTGCACGGTGCAGGCGGGTTGCTGTACTACGACGGCGCCAACCTGAACGCCATCCTCGGCAAGGTGCGTCCGGGCGACATGGGTTTCGATGCCATCCACATGAACCTGCACAAGACCTTCTCGACGCCGCATGGCGGCGGTGGGCCGGGCGCCGGCGCGGTGGGGGTCAGCGCGCGCCTCGAGCCGTTCCTGCCGGTACCGCTCGTCGGGAGCGACGAGCAAGGTCATCGATGGCTGGACGAGACCGATCGTCCGCAGAGCATCGGCCGGCTGTCGGCCTTCATGGGCAATGCGGGTGTGCTGCTGCGCGCCTACATCTACATGCGCATGCTCGGCCGCGACGGCATGGCCCGCGTCGGCGAGTTCGCGACGCTCAATGCGAACTATCTGCAGGCTCGGCTGCGTGATGCAGGCTACGAACTCGCCTATCCCACGCGACGGGCGAGCCACGAGTTCATCCTGACCTTGCGGCGCGAGGCGAAGGAGTTCGACGTCACGGCGATGGACATCGCCAAGCGGCTGCTCGATTTCGGTATCCACGCGCCGACGACCTATTTCCCGATGTTGGTCCCGGAGTGCCTGCTCATCGAGCCCACCGAGACCGAGAGCCGCGAGACCCTCGATGGGTTCGTCGAGGCGATGGTCGCGATCCTCGCCGAGGCGCGATCCGATCCCGCGAGGCTGAAAGCTGCGCCCTACACGATGCCCGTACGGCGGCTCGACGATGTGCGCGCCGCGAAGCATCTCGAACTGACCTGGAAGCCGGTACAATAGCCGGATGGCCCCGCTCACCGACCGCCCGAAGCCGACGGGTCTGATCCGCCTTTGGCGCGCCTTCGGCAACACCGCAAAAGGTTACATCGGAGCGTTCCGCGAGGAGGCCGCCTTCCGGCAGGAACTCGCCTTGTGCGTGCTGCTGTTCCCGGTCGGTCTTTGGCTCGGCCAGGACGGCATCGAGCGTGCGTTGTTGGTCGGGCCGTTGTTCGTGATCCTCATCGTCGAGCTGCTCAACAGCGCCATCGAGGCCACAGTCGATCGCATCGGTCTTGAGCGTCATGCGCTCTCCGGACTCGCCAAGGACATCGGTTCGGCGGCGGTGTTCACATCTTTCGCGTTGTTGGTGACGGTATGGGCGCTGCTGCTCTGGGAGAGGTTCGTATGACGGCATTGATCTGCGGCTCGATCGCCTACGACACGGTGATGGTGTTCGAAGGCGAGTTCAAGGACCACATCCTGGCCGACCGCATCCACATGCTCAATGTGGCGTTCCTGGTGCCCGCGCTGCGCCGCAACTTCGGCGGCTGCGCCGGTAACATCGCCTATAACCTCAAGCTGCTGGGCGGCGATGGCAAGGTGATGGCGACGGTGGGCCATGACTTCGGACCCTATCGTGCGTGGATGCAGAACAACGGGCTGCCCGCGGAATTCGTGAGCGAGCTCGCGGACGAGTACACGGCACAGGCCTACATCACGACCGACGCCGCCAACAACCAGATCACGGCCTTCCATCCAGGCGCCATGAACCGCGCCCATCTGAACGAAGTCCCGCGCAGCGCGGGCATCACGCTCGGTATCGTCGCGCCCGAGAGCCACCGAGGCATGCTCGAGCACGCCGCGCAGTTCGCGAAAGCCGAGATCCCCTTCGTGTTCGACCCGGGCCAGGCGATGACGATCTTGGGCGGCGATGACCTGCGCACGCTCATCGGCCAGGCGCGCTGGGTGGCGGTCAATGATTACGAAGCCAGCCTGTTGGTCGAGCGCACCGGTTGGGCCGTCGCCGACATCGCCGATCGGGTCGAGGCGCTGATCGTCACCCGCGGCGGCGAGGGTTCGCACATCCACACCGGCGGCCGCGTCATCGAGATCCCGCCGGTCAAGCCCGAGCGGATCG
Source organism: uncultured Pseudomonadota bacterium (assembly GCA_937920275.1). GTDB lineage: Bacteria > Pseudomonadota > Gammaproteobacteria > Steroidobacterales > Steroidobacteraceae > UBA964. Next base: position 32,634 of record CALGVD010000006.1, on the reverse strand, counting down.
CCGATCCCACCGGCTGTGGTGATGCGTACCGGGGCGGATTGCTCTACGGTCTGCAGCGCGGGCTCGATTGGGCGGTGACGGGCCGCATCGCCTCGCTGATGGGGTCGCTCAAGATCGCGCACCACGGCACCCAGAACCACCGCTTCGGCCGAGAAGAGTTCGCGCGCCTCTACCATCAGGCCTTCGGCACCGCGCTCGAGGCTTGAGCGGGTCCGACGCGCAGCCCGATCTGTTCGGTGGCGGCGCCCGGGCCGCCATCGCTGCGCAACCCGCCGATCCAGCGCTCGCAGCACTCGCGGCGAAGTTGCCGACCAGCCTGCGCTTCGGGACCTCCACCTGGTCGTTCCCGGGCTGGGCCGGCATCGTCTACGACGGGGTGTACGACGAGGGCGCACTCGCTCGGCAGGGGCTTGCCGCCTACGCGCGCCACCCGTTGCTTCGGGCGGTGGGGGTCGATCGCAGTTTCTACGCGCCGCTCGACCCGCTCACGCTCGAGCGCATGGCGGACTCGGTGCCCGCGGATTTCCGTTTCCTCATGAAGGCGCATGCCGCGCTCACGACGCCACGCAGCGCACGACGCCCGGCGTTCTTGGGCGACACCCCCGAGGCCTTCCTCGATGCCGACTACGCCACCCGCGTGGTCATCGACCCGGCCCGCCGACTGCTCGGCGAGCGCTTGGGGGTCGTCCTCTTCCAGTTCTCGCCGCTCGGCGAGCGCGTGCAGCGTCACCGCGCGCTGCTGCTCGATCGGCTCTCAGCGTTCTTGCGCGGCTTGCCGCGCGGGCCCTGCTACGCCTGCGAATGGCGCGATCCGTTCGTGCTCGGGGCCGATTATCACGCCCTGCTCGCCGATGCCGGTGCGGTGCACGGACTCTGCGCCCATCCGCGTATGCCGTCCGTGGACGCTCAGGGCGTCGATCCCGAGCGCGATCCGATCGGCGCAGGGCCGCTCGTGATCCGCTGGTTGTTGCGCCGCGATCGCGCCTACGACGAGGCCCGCGCGACCTACGCGCCGTTCGATCGCTTGGTCGAACCCGACCCCGATGCCCGCGGCCGGATCGCGGCGCTGCTGCGGGCGGCCGCGTCGCGCGGCCGGGGATCGTTGGTCATCGTCAACAACAAGGCCGAAGGGTCCGCTCCGCTGTCCATCGAGGCGTTGGCACGACAGTCGGCGGATGACCCGGTCGCATGACTCGCGACGCTCAGTCCTCCTCCACCGCATCGCCGAGCTCGGCGCGCCGCCGCTCGACGAACTCGCGCAGCGCCTCGTCGACGGCCGGATCGAGGCCGGGATCGGCATACTCGGCGAGCATCCGCTTCCAGACGCCGTGCGCCCGCTGTTCGGCGCTGAGGCTGCCTTCCGCTGCCCACTGCTCGAAGGGCGCATAGTCGGCGATCGTCGATTGGTGGAACGCATGCTCGAAGTGGGCAAGCGTGTGCGTCGCGCCCAAGAAATGGCTTCCGGGACCGACTTCACGGAGGGCGTCCATCGCTTGGCCGCGTTCGGTGAGGTCCATACCGGCGGCGAGCGATTGCATCATCGCGAGTTGATCGGCGTCCATCACGAACTTCTCGTAGCTTGCGACGAGACCGGACTCGAGCCAGCCCGCCGCATGCGTGACGAGATGTACGCCCGCGAGCACCGTGGGCAGCAGCGTGTGCGCGCTCTCGTAGCCCGCCTGCGCATCCGCTACTTTCGAGGCGCACAACGAGCCGCCGCTGCGACAGGGCACGCCGAGCCGTCGCGCAAGCTGCGCAGTGGCGAAGATCATCTGCGTCGCCTCGGGGGTGCCGAAGGTCGGTGAGCCGGTGCGCATCGACACCGCGCCCACGAACGAACCCATGATCACCGGTGCGCCCGGACGAACGAGCTGTGTGAGCGCCATGCCGGCGAGCGTCTCGGCGAGGATCTCGGACATGCAGCCCGCGGGCGTCACCGGGCCCATCGCGCCCGCGAGCACGGCGGGCACGATGATCGTCCCTTGGTTGTGGCCGGCGAACTCGCGCAGCGCGCCGAGCATGCGGCCATCGAAGGTCAGCGGCGAGTTGGAGTTGATGTTGCCGAGCAGCACGGTATGCGAGTCGACGAAGCCCGTGCCGAAGAGCACTTCGGCCATGCGCACGGCATCCGCGGCGTGCCCCGGGGTCTCGGGCGTGCCTTCGCAGGCCTGGTCGCTGTACCGGAAATAGGCGTACTGCACATCGAGATGCCGTTTGCCGGCGGGGATGTCCATCGGCTCGCAGGCGCTGCCGCCCGAGAAATGGATCGCGGGCGCCATATGCGCGAGCTTGATGAAGTTCACGAGGTCCTCGAGCGTGGCATAGCGCCGACCGCGCTCGAGATCGGTCACGAAGGGCGGTCCGCCCACCGGCGAGAACACCATCGCATCGCCGCCGAAGCGCACGGTGCGCGCCGGGTTGCGCGCATGCACCTCGAAGGACGCGGGTGCCGTCTTGAGCAAGGTACGGCAGAGACCGCGCGGTATCCGCACCCGCTCGCCCTGCACATCTGCGCCCGCCGCGCGCCACAGGCGCAGCGACTCGGGGTCGCGCCGGAACTCGACGCCGATCTCCTGCAGCAGCGTCTCGGCGTTGTGTTCGATGATCTCGATCGCTTCGTTGTGCAGCAGTTCGACTGCCGGGATCCTGCGACGGATGTAGCCGAGCTGGACGGCACCCTGACGGCTGCGTTCGGCGCGCCGCGCGTCACGGCTGCGTCGCGGACCGATCGCGGCTGCCTCGCCGCCTTGCGGGGCGTCGCCGCTCATGCGTTCTCGAGACGCGGGTGCGCCGCGGTCGCGAGGCCGGTATTTTGGGTGTCGACCCACCGTCGGAGGTGCGAGCGCTTCAAAGCGGGATACCGGCTCAGTCTGGGAGGAGGGCAGACACTGAAGGTCGGGCGATGGGCTGTCAACCGACGCGGTACGGGCACGGGGCGGTCTGCGCATCGATCACCACGCGTCCACCGCAGTGGCGTTCAGCGATAGACTGCGACCATGAACGCCACCGTGGGTGCCGCGCCCGATCTCGCCGCTGCCGTCGTCGCGTTGCGCGCGGGTGGGCTGGTGGCGATGCCGACCGAGACCGTCTACGGTCTCGGCGCCGACGCGCGCAATCCGCTTGCGCTGCGCAAGATCTACGCGCTCAAGAACCGTCCGACCGACCATCCTTTGATCCTGCACCTCGCCGACGCCGCAGCGCTGCCGGAGTGGGTCGTCGAGGTACCCCCCGCCGCGCAGGTGCTTGCGGCGCACTTTTGGCCCGGTCCTCTGACGCTGGTGTTGCGGCGGGCGCCCGGCGTACCGGATGAATTGACCGGCGGTCAGGACTCGATCGCCATCCGCGTGCCATCCCATCCGGTCGCGCAGGCCTTGCTGCGCGCCTTCGGCGGCGGCATCGCAGCGCCCTCGGCGAACCGCTATGGTCGTGTGTCACCGACCTGTGCCGCGCATGTCCGCGAGGAGTTCCCGGAAGGCATCGCGGTGATCCTCGAAGGCGGTGACTGTGAGGTCGGTCTCGAGTCGACCATCATTTCGTTGCTCGGGCCAGTGCCACAGCTGCTGCGTCCCGGTGTGATCGGTCGCGCGGAGATCGAGGCCGTGCTCGGCACGCCGGTGGTGGGCGTCGCCGCCGCGTCTGCGCCGCGTGTCCCCGGCAGCACCGCGCAGCATTACGCGCCGCGCACGCCTCTCGAACTGGTGCCCGCCGGCGGTCTTGCCGAGGCCGTCGCGCGCGCGACGGCTGAGGGCCTGCGGGTGGCGACGCTCGGATGTCCGCCCGGCTGCGATGCGGCGACCTACGGGCGCGCGCTCTATGCGGACCTGCGCAGACTCGATGCGCGTGGCGTCGACCGTCTGCTGGTCGAGGAGGCGCCGGCGACGCCCGAGTGGGAGGCCGTACGCGATCGTCTGGCCCGTGCCGCCGCCACGTTCCGCTAGGCGCACTGCCTCCATCGTGCAAACATCGCGCTCCATGAAGACCCGCCGTCCTGCGACACGCCCCGCGCGTGCTGCGTTCATCGATCCGTTCGCGCCCCGCGAGATCCGTCGCTTGGTGGCCGAGTTCGGATCGCCGTTGCTCATCGTCGACTGCGAGCGCGTGCGGCGGCAGTTCCGGCAGCTGCAGCAGGCGTTGCCCGGGGTCGACCTGCACTATGCGCTCAAGCCGTTGCCGCATCCGGCGGTCGTGCGCACGGTATTGGGGGAGGGTGGTTTTCTCGATCTTGCGACCACCGGCGAGGTCGAGCTGGTCGCGCGCATGGGCGTCGATCCGGCGCTCTGCATCCACACCCACCCCATCAAGCGGGATATCGACATCCGCGCCGCGCTCGATCGCGGGGTGCGCGTGTTCGTGGCCGACAACCCCGACGAGCTGCGCAAGTTCGTGCCCTACGCCGACCGTGCGGCCCTGCTGTTGCGGGTCTCCTTCCGCAGCCCGGGTGCGGTGTCGGATCTCTCGCGTAAGTTCGGCTGCGACCCTGAGCAATTGTTGCCGCTCGCGCGTCGCGCCCAAGACCTCGGGCTCACGATCCAAGGATTGTCGTTCCATGTCGGTTCGCAGGCGCCGGATCCGGGTAAGCATGTCGAGGCCATCGAGGTCTGCGGCAAGCTGCTCGCGGCTGCGCGGCGCGAACGGCTCGGACCTTGCGACACCCTCGACATCGGTGGTGGGTTCCCCATCGACTACGGCACGCGCGCCCCGGAGATCGGCTACTTCTGCGCGCCGTTGCGGGCAGCGCTCGCGAAGTTGCCGAAGCGGGTCCGTGTGATCGCCGAGCCCGGTCGCTACATCGCCGGACCCTCGGCCATCGGCGTGGCGAGTGTGATGGGCCGCGCGCGGCGCGAGGGTCGTTGGTGGTATTACTTGGACGACGGCTTGTACGGGTCCTATAGCGGCCAGTTGTTCGACCACGCGCGCTACCCGCTCGAAGCGCTCAAGCGCGGCGGCAAACGCGAACCTGCCGTGCTCGCGGGTCCGACCTGCGACAGCATCGATGTGATCGCCGAGAATCTCTCGTTGCCCTTGCTCGACGAGGGCGATCTCGTGGTCGGTCGTGCGATGGGCGCCTACACCTGGGCGAGCGCCTCGGAGTTCAATTTTTTCCCGAGGGCGACGGTGGTGTCGGCAAACCTCGAGCCTGGCGACCGCGGCCAAGTCATGCGCATCGATCGCTGACCGTCGCGGCCGCCGGAAGTTCCGTCGCGGCGTGGATTTAAGGTCGGGGGTTGCCCCGCGGGTCCGTCTCTGGGAGCATCCGCGGCTTAACGGTCCAAGACGGCCGGCCTCAGACCCTCAACTTCTGACGAAAAAGTGGAACAGCCTATGACGCCACCTACGAGATCCGATCGCCGTCGTTTCCTGATGCTTGGTGCTGCCGCCGTGGGAACCGTGCTGTGTCCGATCCCCCGTTCAGCCGAAGCCGAGCCGCTGATCCCTGCCGTGCAGTCGGGTGGACGCGCGCTCACGCGCTGGATCGAGCTCGTCAACACCCACACCTCCGAATCCCTGCAGCTCGCCTACCGCGATGCCACCGGGCTGATCGGCGGTTCGCTCGAGAAGTTGCAGTGGTTGCTGCGCGACCATCGCGCCAACGAAGCCGGGCGTATCGACCCGGCGTTGTTCGACTGGCTCGCGGACGCCGCCGCCAAGCTCGGGGTCGAGCCGCGTTTTCAGGTCATCTCGGGCTTCCGCTCCTCGCATACCAACGAGATGTTGCGCCGCACCGGTGGTGGCGGCGTCGCGCGCAAGAGCTTGCACATGCAGGGTCGCGCGATCGACGTGCGGCTGCAGGGCATCGATTGCGCGGCGCTGCGCGATGTCGCCGTGTCGGCGGGCCGTGGCGGGGTGGGCTACTACCGCCGTTCCGCGTTCGTGCATCTCGACACCGGCGCGGTGCGCGCCTGGGCGGGCTGACCGTCCGACGCGTATCGCTGCTCGCCGGCGCCGCTTCGGCGACCGGCGTCGCCGTGATCATCGATGTGTTCCGTGCCTGCTCGCTCGTGGCCCATGCCCTGGCGGCGGGGGCTGAACGCGTATTGCCGGTGTCCGGGATCGAAGAGGCCCGTGCGCTCAAGGCCATCCTGCCTGATGCCTTGCTCGTCGGAGAGCGTCATGCCCGGCCGTTGCCGGGGTTCGACTGCGGTAATTCGCCGACCGATGTCCTTGCGCAGCCGCTTGCAGGTCGCACGATCATCCATACCACCCATGCCGGTACCCAAGGTCTCGTGGCCGCCGCACGCTCGGCGCAGCATGTGTTCACGGGTGCCTTCGCCAACGCCGCGGCGACCGTGGCGGCGATCCGCGCGCTGCATCCATCCGTCGTGACGCTGGTCGCGATGGGTCACGAGGCGCGTGAGCCTTGCGTCGAGGACGAGTCCTGCGCGGCTTGGTTGGCGATGCGGCTCGGCGAGGAGACCGAGGGTGGCTCCCCGGACGAAGCGGAACTGCCCGCGCGTCTACGCGCTGCGCCCGCTGCGGCGAAGTTCTTCGACCCTGCGGCCGATTGGGCGCCGGAGGGCGATTTCGCGCTCTGCACCGCGATCGATCAGGTTCCGTTCGCAGTGGCGCTCGGGCGCTCGGACGAAGGGTGGCTCGAGTTGCGGCGGCGGTCCGCCTGAGCCCTCCGGCCGACGCGTCAGGACAGCTTGGCGTAGTGCAGCGGCAGTGCGGTGGTCGACTTGATGGTCTCGAGCGAGAAACTGGCGCTGACATCCAGCATGTCGATCGCCGCGATCAGCCGCTTGTAGACCGCGTCGTAGGCGGCGATGTCAGGTACCACCACCCGCAGCAGATAATCGACATCGCCGCTCATGCGGTGCAGTTCGGTGACCTCGGGTAGGTCGCGGACCACCTTCGAGAAACGCTCGAACCAGTTGGCGCTGTGGCTCGGGGCTTTGATGGTGACGAACACCGTGGTGCCGACATCAAGGGCTCGCGCATCGAGCAGGGCCACCGTGCGACGGATCACGCCGGTCTCGCGCAGCCTTTGGATGCGCCGCCAACAGGGCGCTTTCGAGAGGCCGACGCGCTCGGCGATCTCGGTGGCCGTCAGGTCGGCATCCTTCTGCAACAGATCAAGTATCTTGCGATCCAGCTTGTCCACGAAACACCATTGCGCGAAAACTCAATTTTAAGATATTTCTTTTCTCTTGTCACGCCGCTGAGGCAGGGGAACGCAACCCGATTGCCCGCCTCGCGGGATATCGTAGAGGCTCATGGGACTGCTGCGACATTTCGAAGAACACCCGGCCTCGGTCGGTGAGAGCTATGTCGGGCACCTCATGCAAGCCACGGCCTTCGGCCTGCGGATGATCGTCGCAGGGATGGCCTGCGTGCTGCACGGCCTGTTCCCCTTTCTGTGTGTGACCACCGGATCCGAGGCGATGCAGCGCCTGCACGCCGAGATGGCGGCGCGTCGCGCAAAGGCCTGTTCGGGCGCTGCGCCAGGTCCATCGCCCAGCCGGTGATGGCGCCTCGCCCGGGACACCCGGGCCCGCAGGGTTGCGGAACAGTCTAGAATCCGCGGCCCGTCTCGTCCCCGCAGGTCTCCCCTTGAGCACAACCTCCGCGAACCTGCCCGAATTGCGCCTGCGTCGCGGTGAAGATCGACGCCTGCGCGCGGGACATCTTTGGGTCTTCAGCAACGAGGTGGACACCACCGCGACACCCCTCACCGCGTTCGAGCCCGGGCAGCAGGCCCGGGTGGTGACCGACCGCGGGCAGCCTCTCGGCATCGCCTATGTGAACCCGGCGACGCTGATCGCCGCGCGGTTGCTGACGCGTGACGCCGAGACACCGGTCGGTCGGGCGTGGGTCCTCACGCGGCTGCGTGCGGCGCTGGCGTTGCGCGAGAGCCTCTATCCCAAGCCCTACTATCGCTTGGTGTTCGGCGAGGCTGACGGCTTGCCGGGTCTCGTCATCGATCGCTACGGCGATGTCCTGGTCGGCCAGATCGGGACCGCCGGCATGGAGCGGTTGCGACCGGTCATCGAAGCCGCGCTCGTCAAAGTGATCGCGCCACGGGTTCTGCTCTGGAAGAACGACTCGGGCGCCCGTAGCGTCGAGGATCTGCCGAGCGAGATCGTCTGCGTCCAAGGCGATATGCCGACGGAGCTCGAAGTGCGCGAGACGCTGCCCGACGGGCGGGAGCTGCGTTTCGCCATCCCGTTCGAGAGCGCTCAGAAGACCGGCTGGTTCTACGACCAGACCTTCAACCGCAGTTTGCTCGGACGCTTTCTGCCGCCGGGAAAGCGCGTGCTCGATGTCTGTAGCTACGCGGGCGGTTGGGCGACGACGGCCGCCGCCCTCGGCGCCCGCGCGATCACCTGCATCGATTCGTCCGCGAGCGCCCTCGCCCTCGCGGGGGTGCATGTGCAGGCGGTGGCGGCAGGGGACGGCGCAGCGCCCGTCGTCCCGACCCTCCTGCGCGATGACGCATTCGATGCCCTTGCCGCGCTCGCCGCCGCCGGTGAGCGTTTCGATGCCGTGATCGTCGATCCGCCGGCATTCATCAAGCGCCGTAAGGAATTCCCGCAGGGACAGGCCGCCTATCGCAAGCTCAACCAGCTCGCGTTGCGGGTGCTCGAACCGGACGGTCTGCTGGTGTCGTGTTCCTGCTCCTTCCACATGCCTGGCGAGGAGCTTCGCGGGGCGATCCAGACCGCGGCCCGGCATGTCGACCGTTTCGTGCAAGTGCTGCATCAAGGCGGTCAGTCGCCGGATCACCCCGTCCACCCCGCCATCCCCGAGACGCGTTACCTCAAGGCGTTTTTCTGCCGCGTCACCCGGTCGCTGTAGTTAGAATCGCGGGATGCTGACCTATCCCGGCTTCGATCCGGTCGCCTTCTCGCTGGGACCCCTCCAGGTGCGGTGGTACGGGCTCACCTACGTCATCGCCTTCGCCACGGCGTGGTGGCTCGCCCGTCGCCGCGCGGCACGGCCAGGGTCGACCTGGAGCGCGGTCGATGTCGATGACTTCCTGTTCTTCGCGATGCTCGGGGTGATCCTCGGCGGGCGCCTCGGCTATGTCCTCTTCTATGGGCTCGGCTTCTGGGCCGAGGATCCGTGGTATCCACTGCGCATCACGGACGGGGGCATGTCCTTCCATGGTGGCTTGATCGGCGTGCTGTTGGCGCTCGCGTGGTTCGCGCGCAGCCGCGGCCGGCAGATCGCCGATGTGTTCGACTTCGCCGCCGCCTTGCCGGGGCTCGGTATCTTCGCCGTGCGCATGGGCAACTTCATCAACGGCGAATTGTGGGGTCGGTCGGGTGATGCGCCCTGGGTCTTTCTGGTGGACGGGATACCGCGCCACCCGACCCAAGTATACGAAGCCTTGCTCGAGGGTCTGCTGCTCGCCGCCGTGCTCTGGTGGTTCACCTCGAAGCCGCGGCCGCGTTTCGCGCCCGCTGGCTTGTTCCTCGTGATGTACGCGCTCGGGCGCCTCACGGTAGAGTTCTGGCGGTTGCCGGATGAACACATCGGCTACCTCTACGGCGGCTGGCTCACCATGGGACACCTGCTGACCCTGCCGATGCTGATCGCCGGACTCGCTTTGTTGTCGCTCGCGTATCGGCGCAACGAGACGAGCGGGAACGAGCGGACGGTGGAGCGGCGCTGACCGATGCAGCAGTACCAGGATCTGCTGCGTCTCGTGCGCGACCACGGCACCCGCAAGGCCGACCGCACCGGAACCGGCACGCTCTCGGTGTTCGGTCATCAGATGCGTTTCGACCTGCGCCGCGGGTTTCCGTTGGTCACCACCAAAAAGGTGCACCTGAAGTCGGTGGTGCACGAACTGCTCTGGTTCCTGCGCGGCGACACCAATGTCGCCTACCTGCGCGAGCATGGAGTCTCGATCTGGGACGAATGGGCGGATGCCGACGGGGAACTCGGACCGGTCTACGGTAAGCAGTGGCGCTCATGGCCGACCCCCGATGGCGGCAGCATCGACCAGATCGCCGAGGTGCTTCACCAGCTGCGGACGCAGCCCGACTCTCGGCGCATCATCGTCAGCGCCTGGAATGTGGGTGAGCTCTCGAAGATGGCGTTGATGCCTTGCCACGCTTTCTTCCAGTTCCATGTGGCGGAGGGCCGGCTTTCTTGTCAGCTCTACCAGCGCAGCGCCGACATCTTCCTCGGAGTGCCGTTCAACATCGCCTCTTATGCCTTGCTCACCCACATGGTGGCGGAGCAATGCGCGCTTGATGTCGGTGATTTCGTCTGGACCGGCGGCGATTGCCATCTCTACCTCAATCATCTCGAGCAGGCGGATCTGCAGCTCGCGCGGGAACCGCGGCCGCTGCCGACACTGGCGATCCTTCGGCGTCCACCCAGCTTGTTCGACTATGCTTTCGATGACTTCGATTTCAGAGGCTATGACCCGCACCCGGCCATCCGTGCGCCGGTGGCGGTTTGAGCCCGTCAGGCTCGTAACCCGTCACGCTCGAAGACCACAAGGAGAGACCCCACCGTGCCGATTCCCGAAATGCGCACCAGCCGCTGGATCGAGGTCCGCGATTCCCCCATACACGGCAAGGGCGTCTTCGCTGCGCGCCGCATCCCGAAGGGCACCCGGGTCATCGAGTATCTCGGTGACCGGATCACGCACAAGCAAGCAGACGATCGATATGTAGACCACGACCCGAACGACAACCACACATTCCTCTTCATCGTCGACCGACATGTGGTGATCGATGCAGGCGTCGGTGGCAACGGCGCGCGTTTCATCAACCACTCCTGCGATGGCAACTGCGAGTCGATCATCCAGGAGCGCCGCGTCTTCATCGAGTCGACCCGTCTCATCGAGAAGGGCGAGGAACTCGGCTATGACTACGAGATCGGGCGCGAGAAGGACGATCCGGACGATGTCGATGAGATCTTCGCCTGCCGCTGTGGCAGCCCGAAGTGCCGCGGCACCATGCTTTACCCAGCCGAGAAGCCGGTGAAGAAGGCGCCGAAGAAGAAGGCGCCCAAGAAAAAGGCCAAGAAGCCCGCCAAGAAGCCGGCTAAAAAGCCCGTTTCCCGCGCCAAGGCCGGTCGCCGACGCTGACATGCCGACACCGTCGATCACGCTCGCGGTCGCCATGGCCGACAACGGCGTGATCGGCCGTGACGGTGGGCTACCGTGGCGATTGCCGGAGGACCTGCGGCGCTTCAAGGCGGCGACGATCGGCAAGCCGGTGGTCATGGGTCGCAAGACATTCGAGTCGATCGGCCGAGCCTTGCCGGGGCGCCTCAACATCGTCCTCACGCGCCAAGCGGGCTGGCTGCCGCACGATCCTGTCGTGCAGGTGGTGCCGGACTTCGCGACGGCGCTGGCCGTCGCCGGTGAAGTGCCCGAGCTGACGGTCATCGGCGGCGCGCAGATCTACGCGCTCGCGCTGCCGCTGGCCGACCGCATCCTGCTCACCGAAGTCCACGCCCAGCCGGAAGGCGATGCCCGTCTGACGCCGTTCGATCCTCAGGTGTGGCGGGAGACCGCGCGCGAGCGTTGGCCAGCCGACGAACGGCATGCCTGCGACATGTCCTTCGTGACACTGGTGCGTCGGGATACCGCCTGACGGACGCTTAAAACAGCGGCTTAGTCATCATCTGGTAATGATTTCGTAATCGTTCTGTCACGCGGGGTGACGACCATGGCGACCTATCTCTACTGGGTCCGTCCGAGGTCATCATGTCCATCAATTCCGGCGTCCACGCCGCCTGCCGCACTGCCATCGTCGCAGCCCTGCTCGCCCCGATCGGCGCGCTCGCGCAACAGGCCCCTGCGGCGACCGCGCCCACCGACGCCGATGTGCTGCAGGAGGTGGTCATCACCGCCATCATCGACTCGGCGAGGCGCGCGGCAGACCAGCAGAAGAACGCCAGCGGCGTCACCAATGTGGTGGCCGCCGATGCCATCGGCCGCTTCCCGGACCCGAACATCGCCGAGGCGCTGCAACGCGTCGTCGGTGTCGCGATCTCCCGCGACCAGGGTGAGGGCCGGTACATCAATGTCCGTGGCGGCCCGTCTGAATTCTCGGCCGTGACCATCGACGGTGTGAGCATCTCGGCAGTTGATCCTGAGACACGCGCCATCGACCTCGATACCATCCCCTCGGACATCGTCAGCTCGCTCGAGATCACCAAGACCCTGCGGCCGGACCAGGATGCGGACTCGATCACGGGTGCGGTCAACATCAAGACGCAGTCACCGTTCGACTACAAAGGTTTCCGTGCCCGGGGCTCGTTCGGTGGTTCCTACAACGAATTCGGCGGTACCCACGACAAGCGTGGCTCGTTCACCGTGAGCGATATCTGGGACGGCGACCAACGCTTCGGGCTTCTGTTTTCGGGCAGCTACTCCGAGACCGACCGTCAGGTCGACAACATCGAGACCGTATGGGCCCGGTTGGACCGGCCCGAAGGCGGGCAGGTGTTCGGCGCCGAAGAGACGCTTTTCAAAGATTACGACACCCAGCGCGAGCGCATGGCCTTCACCGGTGCGGCGGAGATGCGCACCGATGACGGCGGCCGCCTCTTCGCCCGCGGCACTTGGTCGCGGTTCACGGACGATGAGTACCGCAATCAGTTGCTCCTGCTGTGGTCCGAGGGCGTACTGCTGCCCGGCGCGACGGACGAGAAAGCCTCGTTCCGCAACATCCGCGTCGGCAAGCAGATCCGGCATCGCACCGTGCGCAACGAGATCGTCACCGGCGAGATCGGCGGTTCGAAGGACTTCGCCACTTGGACGCTCGATGGATCGGTGTCGATCGCGAGCACCGAACAGACCTACCCCCAACGCGACGAGCTGTTGTGGCGTACCGCGGCGCTTGGCACTGCGACTGCGCCGATCAGCTACGATTTCACGGACGATGTCCGCGAGCCCGCGATCTCGCTGTTCACCACCAACCAGCACCTCAATCCGGCGAACTTCTCGTTCCGCGAGAACGCGTACCGCACCTCCGACACCTCCGACGATACGATCGCGGCAGTCATCAATGCGGGCCTTCCGGTGCAGTGGGGTGGTGCCGAAGGCCGCTTGAAGTTCGGTGCCAAGTACAAGACTAGTGAGCGTAAGGTGGACCAGAACCGATTCCGTGACCGGGCTTCTTCAGCCTCGCTCGGTCGTCCGCTCTCGGGCTACCTCTCCAGCCTCCCGAGCCGGAACTACAACTACGACCTCGGTTTCAAGGTAGACACCTCCCTTGCAGACGCCTACTTCAACGCCACCAAGGCCCGTTCGCCGATCCGCGTCGAGCAGTCGGCGACCGCCGATTACACGGCCGATGAGACCGTGCTCGCAGGCTACGCCATGGCCGATCTTGACTTCGGCCGCTTGAGCCTGGTGGCGGGGTTGCGCGTCGAGCGTACCGAGACCGAAGGGTCCGCTCCGGTCTTCAACGAGGATACGGGTGCCCTCAGCACCCGTACCGACGAGCGCAGCTATACTGATGTCTTTCCCGGCCTCACGCTCCGCTACGAGGTCACCGATGCGCTGATCGCCCGTGCCGCTGTCACCCGCGGCATGATGCGCCCGGACTTCACGGACATCGTCCCGCGCGCCGTCGAGTCGCAGGACGGCACGCTGCTCGTCGTCGAGCAGGGCAATCCGGCGCTCAAGCCGACGCTGTCGAACAACCTCGATGCGTCGCTCGAGTACTACTTCGAGCCGATCGGCCTCTTGTCCGCCAGCGGTTTCTACAAGGACCTCTCCGACTACAACTACACGCTGCGCAGCACGGGAACCTACTTGGGTGCGCCGGCGGCGATCATCACGCCGGAGAACGCGGACGGTGAGTTGTACGGCGTCGAGCTCGCCTGGCAGCAGCAGTTCACGCAGCTGCCGGGTTGGCTGTCGGGCTTCGGCGTGTTCGCGAACTTCACCTATGTCGATGCCTCCATCGATGTCGGCCGCAGCTACGGCGGTCGGAAGTACTTCCCGTTGCCCGGGCAGTCCGAGACGGTGTCGAACTTCGCGCTGTTCTACGAGAAGGGTCCGGTCAGCCTGCGTCTGAGCTTCACCGACCGCAGCGATTACCTCGATGAGATCAACGCGGAAGACGGTGCGCTCGATCTCTATGTCGCGGGCCGCGACCAGATCGATTTCACCGCCAGCTACCAGTTCAGCAAGATGCTCGAGGGCTTCGTCGAGGCCAAGAACCTGACCAACTCCAAGGGCATCCGCTACTACGGTCGGCCGAGCCGGGTCTACGAGTACGAGCAGTTCGGCTACAGCGTATTCGTGGGTGCGCGACTGAAGCTGTAAGATCGGGCCGATGGAGCGCCATCGCCAGATTTCCATCGCATTCCTCGCCCTGCTCGCCATGTCGATGGCCGCACGGGCGGGGGCGGCGGCTGCCCAGTCCTCGGCCCTGCGAGCGCCGGTGCAGCCGCGGGTGGTCAGCGAGCCCGTCCGCCACGATACCGACGATCCGGCCATATGGGTCGATCCGGCTGATCCTGCGCGCACGCTGATCGTCGGCACCGACAAGGATGTCGACGGCGCACTCTATGTTTTCGGTCTCGATGGCCGGATCAAGCAGGAGCGGGTGGTGCGCGGCCTGCTGCGTCCGACCAACGTCGACATCGCCCGCGGCGTGATGCTGGGTGGCAAGCCGGTGGATGTCGCCATCGTCGCCGAGCGTTTCGCGAACCGCTTGCGCGTCTACGCGCTCCCCGGCATGCAGCCGGTCGATGGAGGGGGCATACCGGTCTTCGAGGGCGAGCGCGCCCGTGATGTCATGGGTGTCGCGGCTTGGGTGCGGCCGGTGGACGGTGCGCTGCTCGTCGCCGTGAGCCGCTCGGACCGTCATGCGCCCAAGCAGGGCTATCTCCACCAGTACCGGTTGGTCGACGACGGTGCGGGTCGTCTGCGTGGGCTGTTCGTGCGTGCGTTCGGCGAGTGGAGCGGTCGCAAGGAGATCGAGGCGCTGTCGGTCGATGCGAAGGGCGGGCACCTGTTCGCGAGCGACGAAACCTTCGGTCTGCGTAAGTACCGCGTGGATCCGGCGGCGGAGGATGCGGATGACGAACTCGCAGCCTTCGGGCTCACGGGTTTCGCGCGCGACCACGAGGGCAGCGCGGTGATGCGGGATGCCGCAGGGCGGACCTGGCTCTGGGTGTCGGACCAACAGGCCGGTGCGCTGCGGGTGTTCGACCTCGCAGGATCGCTAGGCAGCCCCGACGAGCCCCGCTTCATCGGCCATGTGGCGTTCGCAGCCCGCCAGACCGATGGCATCGACCTCGTCACCGGCGATCTTCCTGGCTTTCCCGGCGGGTTGCTGGTCGCGATGTCCGACGATCGGACCTTCCATTTCTACGCGATCGACGACCTTTTACAGGCTTTGGTGCCGGCCGCTGCGCCTGCTCGGCGCTGAGCACCCTGCCGAAAGTCATTTGACTGTCCGTTATCTTGGCAGAGGGCCGTACTCCCCGATGCCATGCGAAAAAAACTGCTTTGCACTCCGTGCGTCGCACCGGTCCCTCGCGGTCGCGACCTTCCGCCACCCGGTATCGCGCCGCGCGCGTGCCGTATCGATCGGGGGCGCTGGGCGGCTTTCGGTGCGAGTGGTTGGTGGTTCGCGCCGCGCTGCGCGTCGTTGCTGAAGCTGCGACCGGTCAGTGCAGCTTCACGCGCGGTTCCGTCTGCCGCGCGATCAGGCGGGCGAGGGTGGTGAGCGAGGTCTTCCACCAGCCGTGCAACGCGATCTCGTGCATCTTGTAGAGCGACTGGTACATCCATCGCGCGAACAGCCCTTCCAGCCAAAGATTTCCGCCGACGAAGTTGCCCATCAGGTTGCCGACGGTCGAGTACTCGCCGAGCGAGACGAGCGAGCCGAAGTCGCGATAACGCCAGGCCGGGCTCGTCTTGCCCGCGAGCCGTCGGCGCAAGGCCTTGACGAGGTACATCGCCTGCTGGTGCGCCGCTTGGGCGCGCGGCGGCACGAGCCGTCCCGGGTGCCCCGCCCACTCGACCGCCGCGCAGTCGCCGAGGGCGTAGATGTCGGGGTCGTCCACCGAACGCAGCCGGGCATCGACCTTCACCTGGTTGAGGGCGTTGGTGGCGATGCCGAGCTTGGCGAGGAACGGTGCGGCTTTGACGCCGGCCGCCCACACCACCATCGCGGCGTCGATCACGCGACCGTCGGCGAGCCGCACCGCTTGCGGCAGCACCTCGGCGACGCGCGCGTCGCAGTGCACCTCCACATTCAGATCATCGAGCATGCGGCGTGCGGCGATCGAGATCCGCTCGGGCAGCGCCGGCAGGATGCGCGGTGAGGCTTCGATGAGGTGCAGGCGGATGTGTTTGTCGGGATCGATGTTGTCGAGGCTGAAGGACACGAGTTCGCGCGTGGCGTTGTGCAGTTCGGCGGCGAGTTCGACACCGGTCGCGCCCGCTCCGACGATCGCCACATCGAGCTGTCCGCGCCGCAGCGGCACGGTCTGGGCGTGCGCCCGAAGGAAGGCGTTGACCAGCCGACGATGGAAGCGGTCGGCTTGGGCGGTGCTGTCGAGGGCCATCGCGTTCTCGATGACGCCCGGCGTGCCGAAATCATTGACATTGCTGCCCACGGCCAACACCAGCAGATCGTAGCCGACGCGCCGAGCGGGCACGATCTCCTCGCCATGCTCCTCGTCCATCACCGGACCGACCAACACTTCGCGCGCGGCCCGATCGAGGCCGACCATCTCGCCGTAGCGGTACTTGAAGCCATGCCAATGCGACTGCGCGAGGTAATCGAGCTCGTGGACATCGAGGTCGACGGAGCCGGCCGCCAGTTCGTGCAGGTGGGGCTTCCAGAAGTGCGTGCGACCGCGCTCGATGAGCGTGACCTTCGCGCGACCGCGCCGACCGAGGGTGTCGCCGAGACGGGTGGCAAGCTCGAGGCCGCCGGCACCGCCACCGACGATGACGATGTGAGGACGGTCGTTGGGGGGCGTATCTGGGACCATGGTCCGGGTCATCTGCTCGCGCGCGCATCGGTCGCGGGAGAGGTATCCTACGCGAGCCTCATGACTTCCGACACCGACACCGACACCCCTGTGCGCGTGCTGCAGCGCGTCATCGACGCGCAACGCACCGCGGACGGTGCGGGCGTCACCTTGTGGCGCAGCCTCGGTCAGGGTCCGTTCGCGCGGCTCGATCCGTTCCTCATGCTCGATGAGTTCGGCAGCGACCGCCCGGACGAATACATCAAGGGGTTCCCGGCCCACCCGCACCGCGGTTTCCAGACCGTGACCTACATGCTCGCGGGGCACATGCTGCACGAGGATCACCTCGGCAATCGCGGACATCTCCGCGCGGGCGATGTGCAATGGATGTCTGCCGGTCGCGGCATCATCCACTCGGAGATGCCGCAGCAGGAAAGCGGTCTGATGCGCGGCTTCCAGTTGTGGTTGAACCTGCCTGCCGCCGAGAAGATGCGGCCCGCCGAGTACCGGGATATCCCCGCGGCCGCCATCCCTGAACTCGTCGATGCCACAGGCGTGCGGGCCAAGGTCGTCGCCGGGGAACTGTCGCTCGGTGGCGGGCACGCGAGCGGTCCGGTGACGGGCATCAGCACACAACCGCTGTTTGTCGATGTCGAGCTGCCTGCGGGTACGGCCATCGCGGTGGACATCCCGGCCTCGCACCATGCGTACTGCTATGTCTACGAAGGCGCGATCGGCGTCCCTGCCGCGACGGGCGGCGAGGCGACGCTGCGGGCGCGTCAGGGTGGGGTGTTGGGCGGCGGCACGGGCGATGTGGGCGCCGGACGCGCAGCGCAAGGCCTAGGGTTGCGCGTGACGCTGCGTGCGACGCAGAGCCGCGGCCGAGCTTTGCTGCTCGCGGCCCGGCCGATCGGGGAGCCGGTGGTGCAGTACGGGCCGTTCGTCATGAACACCCGTGAGGAGATCGATCAGGCGATCCGTGACTTCCAGTCGGGGCGCTTGACTGCAGTTTGACGGGGCGGTCGCGGCGCGGTCGCACCGGCTTCAACCGCCCTCAAGTGAGGAAGATCGCGCCGAGCCCGAGCAATGTCGCGAAACCGATGCAGTCGGTGAAGGTGGTGATGATCACCCCGGCTGACAACGCCGGATCGATCTCGAAACGGCGCAGCGCGAGCGGCACCAGCACGCCCACGGCGGCGGCGGCCAGCAGGTTGATGAGCATCGCGGCGGCGATGATGGCTGCGATATGCCAAGTGCCGAACCAGTACGCCGTCACGAGACCGACCACCAAGGCCCACAGCAGGCCATTCAGGCCGCCTACTGCGATCTCCTTGAACAGCAGCCAGCGGGCGTTCGACCATTGCACCTGCCCGAGCGCGAGTCCGCGGATGATGAGCGTCACGGTCTGGGTGCCTGCGATGCCGCCCATCGAGGCGACGATCGGCATCAGCGCCGCCAAGGCAGCGACCTTCTCGATGGTGCCCTCGAAGGTCTTGACCACCGCAGCCGCCAGGAACGCCGTGATGAGGTTGATGCCGAGCCACAGCACCCGGCGGCGCGTCGAGGGGAGGATGCCTGCGAACAGGTCCTCGTCATCCTGCAGGCCGGCCATCGACAGCACCGAGTGCTCGGCCTCTTCGCGGATGACGTCGACGACATCGTCGATGGTGATGCGTCCGATCAATCGGCCTTCCGCATCGACCACGGCTGCCGACACGAAGTCGCGGTCCTGGAAGAGCTGGGCCACATCGTGCGCTGCGGTCGAAGGATCGATGCGCGCAGCCTCCGCATCGAGACTCTGACCGACGGTCGCCTCGGCATCGCCGGTGATGAGCCGGGTCAGGGCGATGGTGCCGAGGTAGCGGTCGTCGCGATCGACGACGAACAGGCTGTCGGTGCGGGGCGGCAGATCGCCACGCATGCGAAGGTAGCGCAGCACCACTTCGAGCGAGACATCGGCGCGGACGCTCACCGTGTCGGTGTTCATGAGTCCGCCGGCGCTGTCTTCGGGCCACGACAGCACGGCCCGCAGCCGTTCGCGGTCGCGCTGGTCCATGGAGTGCAGCACCTGTCGCGTGACCGCCTCGGGCAGATCACCGACAAGGTCCGCGAGGTCGTCGACTTCGAGGCCCTCGGTCGCCGCCACCAATTCGCCGGGCTCCATCGAGTCGATGAGCTCCTGACGCACTTTTTCATGGAGCTCGACGAGCACATCGCCTTCGAGGTCCCGCTCGACCATCTCCCAGACGAGTTCGCGTTGTCGTGGCGGAACGGACTCGAGCAGCAAGGCGATCTCGGTGGGGTGCAGCGCCGCCACCATGCGCTCCGCCGAGCGCAGCGTGCCGTCGTCGAGGGCTTGGCGCAGCGCGCCGAGCCGCACCTGCTTGTCTGTGAGCTCGGTCATGTCCGGCCCGGCAGATCGAGGGAGTGATGGCGACGGCTGAGACCCGGCACCTCAGGCGCGAGGCGTTGGACGAGGCGCTCGACGAGATAGACCGAGCGGTGCTGGCCACCGGTGCAACCGATGCCGAGGGTGAGATAGCGGCGATGGGCGGCGCGGTGTTCGGCGATGCGGGCGCCGATGAACTGGGCGTACTCATCGAGCAGTCGCTGCACTTCAGGCCGTTCGTCGAGCCAGCGGACCACCGCCGGATCGCGCCCCGTGAGCGGTCGCAGAGCGGTGTCCCAATACGGGTTCGGCAGCGTGCGTGCATCGAAGACGAAGTCGCAGTCGCCCGGTACGCCATGCTTGAAGCCGAACGATACGAGCGTCACGGACAGCTGCTCGGCGCGCCGGTGGTCCACCCGCTGGACGACGAGTTCGCGCAACTGGTGCACGCCGAGGTGGGTGGTGTCGATGACGAGATCAGCGGCCTGGATCACCGGGTCGAGCAGTTCGCGCTCGCGCGAGATCGCCTGCTGCAACGACTCGCCGGCTTGCGCGAGGGGATGCCGACGCTTGGTCTCGCCGAACCGGCGCAGCAGTTCGGTGTCGGCGGCGGTCACCGCTAAAAGTTCGCAGCGCAGACCGCTGCGCCGCAGCGCTTCGAGGGTGCGCGGTAGATCGGTGGGGCTGAGGGCGTTGTCCCGAGCGTCGATACCGATGGCGGTCTGGTCGAACACGCCCTTCTCGCTGTTCCGCAGCGAGTGCGAGACGAAGTATTCGAGCAGGCTCGCCGGCAGATTGTCCACGCAGAAGTAGCCGACATCCTCGAGCGCGTGCAACACGACGCTCTTACCGGCCCCCGAGAGGCCGCTCACGAGGATGATCCGCATACCCGGCATGACGAGGTCTCAGTGCCGCGCGGCGCGGCCTTCCTCGGCGTGGTGGTCGGCGGCTTTCTCCTTGCGCTTCTTCACCAAGCGGTCGAGTTTATCGGCGAGCGCATCGATGGCGGCGTACATGTCCTCTGCGGTCGCTTCGGCATGGATGTCGGTGCCCGGCACGCGCAGCGTGGCCTCCGCCGAGTGCCGCAGCTTCTCGACGGACAGCACGTAATGGGCATCGATCAGCTGGTCGAAGTGACGCACGATGCGTTCCATCTTTTTGACCACGTAGGCGCGCATCGATTCTGTGACCTCGACATGGCGTCCGGTGACTTCGATCTGCATGGCTTGATCCTCCTGATCGTTATCCGTAAGGCCCCATCTTGAAGGATGAGGTTAGCGCGAACCGTCCCGCTTGCGCTCGGCGGAAGAGGCGATACCGATCGCCTCGCGGTATTTGGCCACCGTGCGGCGGGCGACCGGGATGCCCTGGGCCGAGAGCAATTCGGCCAGTGTGCCGTCCGACAGCGGCTCACCGGCGGATTCGTCGGTGATCAGACGCCGGATCTTCGCCCGGATCGCGGTGGAGGAGGTCCCTGCACCGTTATCGCCCTCGACCTGGCTCGAGAAGAAGTATCGCAGTTCGAACACGCCGCGGGGGGTATGTAGGTATTTTCCCGAGGTGACCCGAGAGACCGTCGATTCATGCATGCCGATCGCAGCGGCGATGTCCTTCAGGATCATCGGTTTCATGTGCTCCTCACCCTGGGCGAGGAACTCGCTCTGACGCTCGACGATCGCGCGGGCGACCTTCAGGAGCGTGTCGTGGCGGATCTCGAGGCTCTTGAGGAGCCAACGCGCCTCCTGAAGCTGCGAACGCAGCAGCGCATGGCCGCCGCCCCCTGCACCTTGGCCGATCAAGCCGGCGTACTCGTTGTTGACGCGCAGACGGGGCAGGGTGCGGCCGTTGAGCTCCACCGACCAGCCGCGTGCGGTGCGCCGCACCATGGCATCGGGGACGATGTATTCAGGTCGCAGCGCGCTGATGAGGCTGCCGGGTTTCGGGTGGCAGGCGCGGACGAGGGCTACCGCGGCGACCAGCGTCTCATCGTCGGCCGCAGCCTCCTCGCCCTGCAAGCCTTCCACCTCGAGCGCCCGGCGCAGCGGTCCGAGATCGCGGTGTGCGAGCAGTTTCAGGTGATGATCGACGATGCGGCGCGCGAGCCCGAGGCCCTGCGTCGCCGGGGCGAGCGCGGCCAACTGCAGTTGGAGGCACTCGATGAGATCGCGCGCGCCGATACCGACCGGATCGAGCTTCTGCACCAGCAGCAAGACGCGCTCGATCTCTTCCTCGTCATGCAGCGCCGCGCCGAACGGTCCATGGTGGGCAAGGTCGAGGGCGACCTCGGCGAAGGTCTCCGTCAGGTAGCCGTCGTCATCGATCGCATCGACCAACGCTGCGGCGACTTCAAGGTCGGATTCGGACAGACCGAGCAAGGTCAGTTGACCGAGCAGGTGCTCGCGCAGCGACTCCCCTCGCTCGTCGGCGAGGTCGCGGGGGCGGTCCTCGTCATCCTCGGCTCGACCGGAGTCGCTGCCGGTACCGGCGCGGTCGGCCCACGGTTGGTCTACCACCTCGACTTCGACCGGTTCGGTGAAGCCTGCCTCCTCGGTGGGTGGCGCGGCGGCCGTGAAGTGTGCGCCGAGTTCGAAGTCCACGGCCTCTGCGGCTTCGGGTTCCTCCTGCTCCAACATGACGTTGGTTTCGAGCACTTCGGCGAGGTGCGCCTGCAGTTCGAGCGTCGGCATCTGCAGGAGGCGGATGGCCTGCTGCAACTGCGGCGTCATCGTGAGCGATTGGCCGAGTTTGAGTTGCAGCGACTGCTTGAGCATCGAGAAGACTCGCGGGGCGTCCCTGGGACGTCACCTATAGGCGGAAGGACTCACCCAAGTACACCTCACGCACGCGGGGATTGGCAAGGATTTCCTCGGCCTCACCTTGGGCGATGACGACGCCGTCGCCGATGATGTACGAGCGTCGGCACACGCCGAGCGTCTCGCGCACATTGTGGTCGGTGATCAGCACCCCGATGCCACGCGCGGCGAGTTCGCGCACGATGCGCTGGATGTCGAGCACCGAGATCGGATCCACTCCAGCGAACGGCTCATCGAGCAGCAGGAACTGCGGGTCTGCGGCCAGCGCGCGCGCGATCTCGACACGACGCCGTTCGCCGCCGGAGAGCGCCATGCCGGGTGAGCGCCGCACATGGTCGATGCGCAGATCGGCGAGGATCTCCTCGCAGCGCGCGCGTCGTGCCTCCCGATCGAGACCCGGGCGGGTCTCGAGGATCGCGAGGATGTTGTCCTCGACGCTCAACTTGCGGAACACGGAGGCTTCTTGCGGCAGATAGCCGATCCCCGCGCGGGCGCGGCGATGGATGGGCTCGTGCGTCAAGTCGAGATCATCGAGCAGGATGCGGCCGGCATCCGCCGGGACGAGCCCGACGATCATGTAGAAGGCGGTGGTCTTGCCCGCGCCGTTCGGGCCGAGCAGGCCGACGATCTCGCCCGCACCGACCTCGAGCGACAGGTCACGGACCACGGTGCGTGCGCCATAGGCCTTGGCGAGGTTACGGGCGATCAGTCGTCGACCGCCGTCGCCCACGGGCGACAGGCTCACGGGGTCACCTTCGGCTCGGGGGCGGTCTGCGGGCGGATCACGATCCGGACCCGCTCGTCGCTGCCCGTGGTCTTGCCGGCTTGGACACGCTGCGCCGCGATCTCGTAGACCAGTTGCTGGCCGCGGATCTCGCTGCGGCCATCGCTCAGCCACGCGTTCTCCTTGAGGGTCACGGTGCCGCCGCGGGTCTCGTAGACCAACGAGCCGGCGCGGCCGCGCGCTTTGCCGCCGGTCTTCATCTGTTGTTCGAACTCTGCAGGCTTGCCGCGCACCGTGGCGCGCGCCAGCTGGTCGGCGACGAAGTTCACGACGGCCTCTTCGGCCCGCATCGTCCCGCCCTCGACATCGATCTTGACCTTGCCGCTGAAGGTCCAGGTCGCATCCTTGAAATCGAGTCCGGTCGCCCGGGCGCGCTCGGCCTGCACCCGCAGCGGACCTTGGGTGATCACCACATCGCGGAAGAGCAGCGTGTTGCTGCGGTAATCGACATCTGACGATGCCGCATCGACCACGATCTCGGCGTTGCGGCCTTTGGTCGGCTGCGCTGCGATCGCAGGCATCGCCAGCACGAGCGCGAGGATCGCCGCGAAGGCGATGCGGGTGGGCCTCGGCTCGCGCCCCGGAGTGTCAGGGTTGGAAGCGGCCATGGACCTTGGAGAGCAGTTGCGCCTCGCGGCGGTTGAGGTCGGCCTCGAGGCCGACCGCCTCGAGGGTGCGACCGCCCATCTCGAGCCTCACAGCGTCCGGGACGGTGACCCGTCCCGCGCTGAGGTCGTAGTCGAGGCGTTCGGTGCGGATGCGAAGCATGCCCTGACCGGGCGCGGCCTCTCCTTCCAGCACGACGCTGCCTTCCAGCACCACCGAGCGTGCATCTTGCGGCAGCCTTCCTTGCGTCGCACGCACCCGCCAGGGCGGGTCTTGCGGCTGCGACACGGTCATATCGACCGCCTCGAGCGCGACGCTGCCCGTGGCGGGATCCTGGTGGATCACGGCGGCGCGCAGGATGTAGCGCGGTTTGCCATCTGCGCCGGTCTCGATGATCTGCGCATCGCGCGCCGAGTAGCCGGGGTCGTCATTGGAGGCGAGCGTGCCCGGCCCGGGTGTCTCCGCCCCGGTGCATCCGCCGAACAGCGACGGCAGCAAGGCCGCCGTGAGGGCGGCGAGCCGCATCCTCGGCCGTGCGACGGGGTCCGTGGACATGCTCAGACCACGCCTGCACGCAGCAGGTCGTGCACATTGAGTGCGCCGACGAGTCGTCCCTCCTCGTCGACCACCGGCAGCGATGTGATGCGGTGCGTCTCCATGAGGTGGACGGCCTCGGCGGCGAGTTCGCGCGGACCGATGCTGCGGCAGGGACGGGTCATCACTTCATGCATACGCGCCGCGTGCACATCGATGCGTCGGTCGAGCGAACGGCGCAGGTCACCGTCGGTGTACACACCGATGGCGCGATCTTGGGCGTCCACCACCACCGTCATGCCGAGCCCCTTGCGGGACATCTCGATGAGACCGAGCGCGACAGGCGTGTCGGCCGTGACCTTGGGCGCGTCATCGCCGCGTCGCATGACATCCTCGACCCGCAGCAGCAACCGCCGTCCGAGCGCGCCGCCCGGATGGGAGCGCGCGAAGTCCTCGGCGGTGAAGCCGCGTGCCTCGAGCAGCGCCACGGCGAGGGCGTCGCCCATGGCGAGCGTGGCGGTGGTGCTGGCGGTCGGCGCAAGGTTGAGCGGGCAGGCCTCGGCGGGCACGCTGACATCGAGGTGGACCTTGGCGGCGCGGGCGAGGGTCGAGGTCGGATGACCGGTCATCGCCACCAACGGCACGCCGATGCGCGCGACCGGGGGCAGCAAGGTCAGGATCTCCGGGGTCTCCCCTGAGTTCGACAGCGCAAGCAGCAGGTCGTCGCGGGTGATCATGCCGATGTCGCCATGGCTGGCTTCGGCGGGGTGCAGGAAGAAGGCCGGCGAGCCGGTGCTCGCGAGGGTGGCGGCGATCTTGCCGCCGATGTGCCCGGATTTGCCCATGCCGGTCACGACGATCCGGCCCTGACAGGCGAGAGCTAGGCGGCAGGCCGCCGCAAAACTGAGGTCGATACGGGCTTCGAGCGCCCCGAGCGCACGCAGTTCGGTGGCGAGGGCGCGCCGGCCGGCGTCCACCAAACCTTGATCGGCAATCGTGCGCGCATCAGTCATGGGATGGCATCATACCGCCATGAGCATGCATCCCGAAAAAGTCGCTGAACTCATCCGCACCGGCCTGCCCGGTGCCCATGTCCAGGTGTTGTCCGACGACCAGACCCATTTCACCGCCCGTATCATCGCCCCGCAGTTCGTCGGCGAGCGAGCCATCGCCCGCCACCAACGGGTCTACCGAACCCTCGGCGAACTGGTCGGCCGCGAGATCCACGCCCTCAGCATCGAGGCGTTGACCCCCGAAGAGGCCGGTCTCGACCGGCCTGCCTGAGCGGCCGCCGTGATGGACAAGTTGCAGGTCGCGGGCGGTGTTCCGCTCGAGGGTGAGGTCCGGGTGTCGGGCGCCAAGAACGCCGCCTTACCCATCCTCGCCGCGACGCTGCTCGCCTCCGAGCCGGTGGCGATCGGCAATGTGCCGCACCTGCAGGATGTCACCACCATGATCGAGCTGCTCGGTCGCATGGGCGCGACGGTGACCGTCGATGAGCGCATGAACATCGAGGTCGACGCGAGCACCTTGCGTCAGCCGGTCGCGCCGTATGACCTCGTCAAGACCATGCGCGCCTCGATCCTCGTGCTCGGACCGCTGTTGGCGAGGTTCGGCGAGGCCGATGTGTCGCTGCCGGGCGGCTGCGCCATCGGCGCCCGTCCCGTCAACATCCATGTCGCTGGCCTGCAGGCGATGGGTGCCGAGATCTCGATCGAGAACGGCTACATCCGCGCCCGCGCTTCGCGTTTGCGCGGCGCGCGTCTGGTGCTCGATACGGTGACGGTCACCGGTACCGAGAACCTGATGATGGCCGCCACGCTCGCCGACGGCCGAACGGTGATCGAGAACGCCGCGCGTGAGCCTGAGGTGGTCGATCTCGCGGACTGTCTGAACACGCTCGGCGCCAAAGTGCGTGGCGCGGGCACCGACACCCTCGTCATCGACGGCGTCGAGCGTCTGCACGGCGGCAGCCATCGAGTGCTGCCTGACCGGATCGAAGCCGGCACCTACCTCGTCGCCGGCGCGATCACCTCTGGTCGTGTGCACCTCAAGCAGGCGGCGCCCGAGCATCT
This sequence comes from uncultured Pseudomonadota bacterium, assembly GCA_937920275.1. Taxonomy (GTDB): domain Bacteria; phylum Pseudomonadota; class Gammaproteobacteria; order Steroidobacterales; family Steroidobacteraceae; genus UBA964. The sequence goes on along the minus strand of CALGVD010000006.1, from coordinate 6,522 downwards.
CGAGGCGGTGTTGGCGAAGCTGCGAGAAGCGGGCGCGACCGTCACCAGCGGTGCGGACTGGATCGAACTCGACATGCGGGGGCGGCGGCCGCGCGCCATCGACCTGCGCACCGCCCCGTACCCTGCGTTCCCGACCGACATGCAGGCGCAGTTCGCCGCGCTCGATACGATCGCTGACGGCGTCGGCACCATCATCGAGACCATCTTCGAGAACCGGTTCATGCACATGCTCGAGATGCGCCGGCTCGGGGCGGAGATCCGCCTGGAGGGCAACACCGCGATCATCAAGGGGGTGCCGAAGCTGCAAGCGGCACCGGTGATGGCGACCGATCTGCGCGCCTCGGCGTCGTTGGTGTTGGCGGGTCTCGTCGCCGAGGGTCGTACCGTCATCGATCGCATCTACCACATCGACCGTGGCTACGAGGCGATCGAGGAGAAACTCTCGGCTTTGGGCGCCGACATCCGGCGCATCCCCGGCTGACCCTCCGGGACGCCCGGTCAGCGCTGCCGCAACGGTTGTTCGACGACCTGCAACTGCGTGTCTGCGGTCTGCGCCCCGCGTTGCACGCTGATCAGCAGCGCCGTGCCCGGCTGCATGGCGGCGATGCGTACCTGCACCTCCTGCGCGCTGGCCGGAATTTTGCCACCGATGCGGGTGATGAGATCGCCCGGCTGCAGTCCGGCCTGTTGCGCGGGGCTGCCTTGATAAAGCCGTAGGATCACCACGCCACCGCGTGAGAGACCTGCCGCGCGGGCGTTGGCGTCGTCGATGTTCGCCACATCGAACCCCACCCAGCCGCGCACCACCCGCCCGCGCGCCACCAGCTCACCCACCACGCCGCGCACCAGATCCGCGGGGATCGCGAAACCGATGCCCTCGACCCCCAGGTTGCGGGCGATGATCGCGGTGTTGATGCCGACCAGCTCGCCGCGGGTGTTGATGAGCGCCCCGCCAGAATTGCCGACATTGATCGGTGCGTCGGTCTGGATGAAGTTCTCGAACACGGCGACGCCGAGCTGCCCACGACCGGTCGCGCTCACGATGCCTTGAGTCACTGTGGCGGAGAGTCCGAGCGGGTTGCCGATCGCGAGGACGATGTCGCCGGCGCGCAGGGTCGAGGAGCGGCCGAGTTCGATGGCGGGCAGGTCGCGCAGCGTGATCCTGAGGAGGGCGAGGTCGGTGTCGGGATCGCGACCGATGACCTGCGCATCCGCCTCCCGGCCGTCGGCGAGCTGCACACGGATGGCGGCGGCGTCGGCGATGACATGGTGGTTGGTGACCACCTGTCCGGCAGAGTCGACGATCACCCCGGAGCCGAGCGATTGCTCGAGACGCTGGCGGTAGCGCGGCCCGAGCTCACCGAACGGGTCCTGCAGGATGTTGCGGGGCAGTCGTTCGGTGACGATCCGCGCGGCGTAGACATTGACCACCGCCGGAGCCGCGCGTCGCACCGCATCGGCGTAGCTGCCAAGCGGTGCCGGGCTGGGCGGGGAGGGGGTGGCGGTCACGCCCGGGCCCAAGTCCGTTGCGGGAGAGTCGGCGGTCGACGCCCCAGCGGTCGACGCCCCGGCAAGGGCCGCCTGTCGGGCGGCGAGACGACCGTTCAGCAGTTCCGGGCGCCAGAGGACTGCCAGGAACGCAAGCGCGAGTCCGCCGACCAAGGCGCCGGTGAGGAAGATCACGGGTTTTTGCCATCGCATCATGGAGCCCGCTCCGTTGACAACCGCATGCCGCTGATCAGGTTTGGCTGAATGGGCTTGCCGACAGTACGGCGTGTATAATGCCCTCGTTCCGCAGTAACAGCACCTCGCGAGGCTCCGCGAGATGATATGGGGAGAGATCTTGCGATGAGCGATCCGGACAATCTGCCCGACGAAGCCGACACCAGCCGACGCAAATTTTTGACGGCGGCGACGGCAGCCACCGCAGCAGTGGGCGGCGCCTTCACCTTGGTGCCCTTCATCGCCTCGTGGCGTCCCTCGGAGCGCGCCCGCGCGCTCGGCGCGCCGCTCGAGATCGACATCTCGAAACTCGAACCCGGCCAGATGATCACCCAGAGCTGGCGCAAGCAGCCGGTGTATGTCGTGCGCCGCACGCCTGAGGCCGTCGCTGGTCTCGCGAAGGTCGGGCCCAGCCTCAAAGACCCGCAGTCCGATGCCTCCGCGCAGCCCGTCTACGCGAAGAACGAAGCCCGTTCGATCAAGCCCGAGTTCCTCGTGCTCTACGCCGCTTGCACGCACCTCGGATGCCTGCCGAAGCAGTATTTCACGCAGGGTGAGCCCACCCTCGGCGCGGATTGGCCGGGCGGCTTCTTCTGCCCCTGCCATGGTTCGCGCTTCGATCTCGCCGGTCGCGTGTTCAACGGTTCGCCCGCATCGCTGAATCTGGCGGTGCCGCCCCACAAGTTCGAGTCCGACACGATGCTCGTCATCGGTCTGGACGCCAACGCCGAAGGAGCTGCCTGATGGCCGCCGCCCACGATAACGACGCTGCCCAGAAGGGCGGCTTCCGCGCCTGGCTCAACAAGCGCCTGCCGGTCGACGAGTTCGTCGAATCGCAGTTGACGGGCTACTTCGCGCCCAAGAACTTCAACCTCTGGTACTTCTTCGGTGCCCTTGCGATGTTGGTGTTCGTGATCATGATCCTCTCGGGCATCTTCCTCGCGATGCACTACAAGCCGAGCGAGACGGCCGCCTTCGATTCGGTCGAATACATCATGCGCGAGGTCGAGTGGGGCTGGCTCATCCGCTATATGCACTCGACGGGTGCGTCGTTCTTCTTCATCGTCGTCTATCTGCACATGTTCCGCGCGATGTTGTACGGCTCCTACCGTGAGCCCCGCGAGCTGTTGTGGATCCTCGGCGTGCTGCTCTATCTCGCGCTGATGGCCGAGGCGTTCATGGGTTATGTGCTGCCCTGGGGCAACATGTCCTATTGGGGTGCGCAGGTCATCGTCAACCTCTTCGGCACCATCCCGGTCATCGGGCCGGGTCTCGTCGAATGGATCCGCGGCGACTACGGCATCGCCGACTCCACGCTCAACCGTTTCTTCGCGTTGCATGTGGTCGCGATGCCCTTCGCCATCGCCTTCCTGATCCTGATGCACCTCGTCGCCTTGCGCCAGACGGGCTCCAACAACCCCGACGGCATCGAGATCAAGGCGAAGCTGGGCGCGAACGGTAAGCCTGTCGACGGCATCCCCTTCCACCCCTACTACACCATCAAGGACCTGTTCGGCGTGGGCGTGTTCTTGTTGTTCTTCTGCGGCGTGATCTTCTTCGTCCCGACCTTCGGCGGTCTCTTCCTCGAGAAGCCGAACTTCGAGGCGGCCAACGCCCTCTCGACGCCCGATCACATCGCCCCCGTGTGGTACTTCACGGCGTTCTTCGCGATGTTGCGCGCCGTGCCCGACCAGCAACTCGGCGCGCTGATCATGCTGCTCGCGATCGTGGTGCTGTTCTTCCTGCCGTGGCTCGACCGCTCCCCGGTGAAGTCGATCCGCTACAAGGGCTGGATGTCGAAGACGGCGCTCGTGCTGTTCGTCATCTCGTTCATCGTGCTGAGCTACCTCGGGTTGAAGCCGGCGAGCGATCTGTACGTCATCCTGGCGCGCATCTTCACTGCCATCTATTTCCTCTACTTCATCCTCATGCCCTGGTACACGAGCGTGGAGAAGACCAAGGCCGCTCCGGAGAGGGTCAACTACCATGCGTAATGCGTTCGCCCTGATCGCCGCGGGACTCGTGCTCTCGGCGTTGTCCTTCTCGCCTGCAGTGCGCGCCGCCACCGCCGGTCTGCCGGGAGCATGGCAGGATTGGCAGCCGGGGAACGACATCTCCAATACCGCCTCTCTGCAGCGCGGCGCCGGCAACTTCATGGGGTATTGCGCCGGTTGCCACTCGCTGAAGTACGTCCGTTACTCGCGCATGGGGACCGATCTGAAGATCCCCGAGGATCAGCTCGAAGAAATGCTGTCGCCAGGCTCCAAGAAGGGCGACTACATGTTGACCAAGCTGACGGCCGCCGACGGCGAGGCGTGGTTCGGCAAAGCCCCGCCTGATCTCTCGTTGATCGCGCGCTCCAAAGGCAGCGACTATGTCTACCGCTTCCTGAAGACCTACTATCTCGACGAGAAGACCACCAACGGCACCAACAACCTCGCCTTGCCCGGCACGGCGATGCCGCATGTGCTGTCGTCCCTGCAGGGCGCCCCGATCCTCAAGACGGTCAAGAAGGACGGTCTGGACACCTTCGACTCCTTCGAGATCGTCGAGCCGGGTCAGTTGACCGCTGAGCAATACGACGAGTTCGTGCGCGACACGGTCAACTTCCTCGAGTACGCGGGTGAGCCTGTGAAGGCCTACCGCCAGTCGCTCGGTATCTGGGTCATGTTGTTCCTGTCCTTGTTCACGGCGCTCGCTTGGCTCCTCAAGCGGGAGTATTGGCGCGACGTGAAATGACCCGCGGCGACGCGGGTCTGCGCACATCATGAGCGACGACCAGCGGTTGCCGAGGCGTCCGTACCTGCTGCGCGCCATGCACCAGTGGATGAGCGATGCGGGCATGACGCCGCATGTGCTCGTCGACACCTACCTGCAGGGCGTGGATGTGCCGAAGGCGCATGTCCGCGACGGTCGCATCGTGCTGAACCTCAGCCTGATGGCGACCCGTCATCTCGATCTCGGCAACGAGACCATCAGCTTCGAGGCCCGTTTCTCCGGTGTCCCTCGTGTGGTGCGCTTCCCGGTCGCGGCCGTGCTCAGCATCTACGCGCGCGAAAGCGGCGAGGGGATGGTGTTCCCGCCTGAGGGGGAACTCGCGCCGCCCGCCGATCTGCTCGCGCCGCGGACGCCGCAGGCTCCGACGGTGCCGGGCACCACCAGCGCCCACGGTGGCATCGCGCCCACCGGTTATCCGCCCGCGTCGCCTGGCCCGTCAGCCCCCACCAGCCCCGTCCGCGGCCGCCCGAACCTCACAGTCGTCAAGTAAGCCGGGCGTCCGCTTGCGCGTCAGCGCCGCGCTTCGAAGGCATGACGGATCCATTCGACCTGCCATGCGCCAGAGCGGTCCGTCGGTGCAAGCTCCGGCATCACCACCACCACATCGAAGCGCACCGGCCAACGGGCGAGGTCTCGGCGGGTCTGCAGGAGTTGCTCGGTGGTGCGGATGATCTTCCGCTGCTTGATGGCATCGACGCTCGCTGCCGCGCCTCCGTAGTCCGCGCGGCTGCGCAATCGCACCTCGACCACGAGCAATGTGCTGCCTTGCTGCGCGATGATGTCGAGTTCCCCGGTGCGTCGACGGAAATTGCGCAGCAGGACCTGCGCGCCGGCGGCCTCTAGGTGAGCGACCGCCAGATCTTCGGCCGATCGTCCGAGTTCGCCCCGATCAGGGTGTGTCATCCAGCAAGCGCAGCGTGCTGTTGCGGATCTCCGCCCAGCGCAGGCCGCGTCGGACGCTCCGCGAATCATCGAGCACGAGTTGTCCGGTGACGCCTTCGAGTTCGCCGCTGCCGGCGCTGAAGCGACCGTTACGCAGCCCCTCCTGGACCAGCCAGGCATCGTGGCCGAGCGCGAACAGCCGGCCACGGTCGCGCAGGTCGCCGTAGGCCGCTTCAGTCTCGCTGCGCAGCGTGGCGCTGCGGCCGCTGCCCGGTGCGATCATCCAGGGCATATCCGTGAAGGTGAGGCCGTTCAGGTCCGCATCGACCCGGCCGTCCCAAGCATCCGAGATGGAGTACATGGGGATGTCGGCCGCCGCCTCGAACTGCAGTTGAGAGCGCAGTTGACGGATGAGGGCCGGTTGGCCGGGCGCGAACAGAAGATCCACATCGCCGCGTCGGCGTGGCTGGAACACCAGCGATGAGCCGATCAGCGACTGAAGACGCCGATGGCGCGCGCGGCTCGCGTCGATGCCGAGCGTGCTGCGTACCGCTGGCCCCAGATCGCGGCCACCCAGCGCGCGCTGCGCAAGCAGCGTGCCGCCACCTGCCTCGAATTCGTCTTTGAAGGCGGCGAGCACGCGCGCCCCCCAATCGCCGGTCGGCACCAGGGCGACGGCCCGACGACGGCCGTCCGCGATCGCTCGACGCGCCACGCTGCGCGATTCGTCCTCCGGCGACAGCCCGAATTGGTAGAGCGTGGCCGGTGTCTCGGCGGGCACGGCCGCCGAGCCCGAAGCCGGGAGGAAATTGAGCACCAACATCGGCGGTGCGCCCGGTGTCGAGGTGGCGAACGCGGCTGCGGCGAGCACATCATCCCGCATCAAAGGGCCGATCACGAACACCGCGCCCGCGGCGCGTGCAGCGGCCAGCGCCTCGCCGACGGGTCGCGCGGCGATGTCGTAGAACCGCAGCGGCGTACGCTCGGCAGCGGGCTGTGCGAAGAACCCCGCCAGCAGGCCATCACGCAGCTGCGCACCGACACCGGCATTGCGGCCGCTCAAGGGGAGCAGCGCAGCGACATGGGTACCGGGCGCCGTCGCCCGGACGCTCGGCAGCGCGCTTGCAGCGCCCGCCGCGC
>CALGVD010000005.1 GCA_937920275.1 uncultured Pseudomonadota bacterium | reverse complement strand
AGGGCCGTCGGTTTTCAAGACCGATGCATTAAACCGCTCTGCCACCTCTCCGTCGTATCCGATCCTTGCCCGCGCGGCCGCCACGGCGGCGTCGACCTCGACGGCGCTCGCGAGCTGGACTTCGGCGGTCTGGGCCCCGGTGGCGGGGTTGAACACCGGCGCAGTACGGCCGCCCCGGACCTCGACGGATTTCCCGCCGATGACATGAGATATCGTCTTCAAGATGTTGTCTCTTCTGAATATTGTTCGTCGCGATGCCGCGACTGCAGAACCCCTGCTCCGCAGCGTCGGTCAGCGAGGACCGGGCGGCGATCAGCCCGGCGATGGCGCTGCGCATCGAGCGCTGGCTGGGGCGCGATCACGGCGGGGCTGCAGAGGTGTGGATCGCGCAGCAGGCGGCCTACGACCTGTGGCAGGCGCGGCAGGTGGCCAAAGAAACGAACGCGCTCGCGGCGGTCAAGGCGCTGAAGCTTCAGATCGCGTAGCCACGCATCTTGGCGCGTCTTTCCAGCCTGCGAACCCACAGGTATGTGCAGAGGGCGGTCGGGATACCCAAAAGCAGGTTCACGAACTGAAAGAAGATATCGTCCGCGTCCCCATACCCCGTGTCCTTGATCGAATACGCGACGGGCAGCACCACGGCGACCAGTCCGACGATCCGTCTGTGGGCAGGAGCGATCGACACCGCCGATGCGCAGGCGAGCGAGTGCCCACCGATGACGACCATGAGCAAGGCGGCCACCCCAAGGGAAGGATTACCGAAAGGGAAACCGCCCTCCCGTCCAGCGACGGGGTCACCCATGGCGATGACAATGGCAAGGAGGACCACACACAGCACCAGCGTGTAGGTCACCACCGCACACACCCACCGCAACGCATCACGCATGGCAGTCACCTCGCGCCGGCGCCAGCGGACACCGACCGATACCAAGATACTCGCTCAACGCCCTCACCACCACCGCGTTCAAGGCCGCGCCGTCGCGGGTCGCTGAGCATCGCAGGACGAGGCCCGACGGGGTACCATCCCCCGACATGAGCGCTCCGAACGATGTCAGCAGACACGCCCCTGCCGCCGGATGGGTGACGATCCTCGTCTTCAGCCTGTTCGCCTGGACGATGAGCAACCTAGACCAGTCGCTCTTCGGCTACGCAATCCCGGGCGTGATGGGCGAGTTCAAGGTCGGTATCGGCGGATAGGAACTTCAAACGGGCTCTACACCCCAGTGTACTTCGCCGAACGGGCCTTATGGTGAGCGCGTGCCTGCCGTCGA
>CALGVD010000004.1 GCA_937920275.1 uncultured Pseudomonadota bacterium | reverse complement strand
CGGCACCGCCCGCAGCATCAGTGCCGGTCAGGGTGATCGTAACGCCCGCGATGCCAAGCTCACCCGCGTCGCGCACGCCGTTGTTGAAATTGGCGAGGGTGCCCGCGCCCGTGTCCTGATAGACCGAGCCGGCGAGCGAGCCGACCAGCGCGCCGAAGTTGTTGTTGGCGGAGCCGCCGACCGCGAGGTTGGTCAGCGTGATCTGGTTGCTGCCAGCGGTGCCGTTGGCGTTACCGACGGCATAGCCCACCGGCTGCGTCTCGCAGACGAGGTAGTTCTGAAAGGCGAGCACGCCGCTGAACGCGTAGCTGCCATCGGCTGCGGTGGTGGTGCTCTGCAGTTCGGTGCCGGCGGCGCAGCTCGCGCCCTGCACGAGGCGCACGGTGACACCCGCGAGGCGACCTGTATCGCTGCCGTCGAGCGCGTTGTTGCGGTTCTTGTCGACATAAACGAGCCCGCTGACGCCCGCAAGTTGACGCTCGCCGAAGTTGAACACCGTGCCGTCGGTACCGCTCGCGAGGTCGATGCTCGCGATGCGGTCGGTATCGGCTGCTGGTGTATTCGGCTGGGCAGTGCAGCCCGTGGTGCAGGCCACACCGTCGATCTGACCCGGATTGACCGCGCCGTTGCGCAGGTTCACGGGCGTGGTCGGCAGCGGCTGCTCGAGCGTGTAGGCGACGAGCGGGTCGAGACCGGTGAAGGAATACGCGCCGTCCGCGCCGGTGGTGGTGGTGGCGATCTGCGCGAGCGTCGTCGCGGTCAGCAGGCGCACCGTCGCGCCGCTGATGCCGGTGTCGGTCGCCGGGTCGCGCACATCGTTGGCGTTGACATCGAGATAGACGAAGCCCGACAGCGAAGGCTGCTTGATCTCGGGGAAGTGATACCGGATCGCGGCATCGTCGCCGTCGACCACGATATTGGCGAACAAAGAATTGCCACTCGTGCCGCCGCGCGTGTAGGGACCGCCGTTCGACGGCTCGCTACCGCCTGCGGTCGGTGGATCGACCGTGCCGTTGATGAAGCCTGCAGGCTGGGTCTGCGTGATCGTGTAACCGCCGACGCCACCGGTGGACGACGGCGGCAGATCGTTGAAGAGGTAGTTGCCGTTCGCGTCCGTGGTGGCCGTGGCGTTGACCGGGTCACCGAAAAGATCATTGCCGGTCAGCGTCAGCGTCACACCTTGGATACGCGGTTCCTGCGCGGCGGCTTGCGGCGTGCCGCCGTTCGCGCCGTCGCGCACACGGTCTTGGAACACGGTGCCCGCGATCGAGGCGCGCGTCACATTGACGTTCGCGGTCGCGGTGTTGTCGAGCGGGGTGGTGTCGATGCCGCCGAGGTTCGTGGGGTCGGTGTTGACGGTGGCGCTGTTGATCGCCACGCCGCCCGACGGATAGGCGCTGAGCCGCGTCGGCACGGTGATGGTGATCTGACCGCCCGCATCGAGCTGGCCCATGGTGCAGACGCCGCTGTCCGGACAGGTGCCGGTCGCAGCCGGCAGGGTCTTGGTCCAGCTGATCACGCCGACGAGGTCGCTGCCTGCAGGCAGCGTATCGGTGAGGATGGTCTGCAGCGACTCGCTCGGGCCGCTGTTGGTGACGACGATCTCCCACTCGAAGGGTTCGCGCAGCGCGATTGTGGTGATCGGCACGCCCGCTTTCTTCGCGGATTTGGTCACCGCGAGGTCGACGCGGCGGCGGAGGGTGGTCTGCTCGGACTCGGTGTCGTTGGCCGCGAGCGTGTCGGGCTCGTTGGCCGACACGGTTGCCTCATTGGTGAAGGTGTCACCGGTGGTGCTCGGGTTGTCGAGCACCTCGAAGCGCAGGAAGATGCTCTTCGTCTGACCGATGGCCAGATCACCCTTGCCGAGACCCGTCGTGGCGTTGCCCGAAGGGACATCGCAGGTGAACGCCGGGATGGCCGTACCCACACCCGAAGTGACATCGCTCACGGAACAGAGCGCCAACGGCCCGGTGTTGCAGGTGCTGCCGCCGAAGGTCGTGGTGTCGCAGACGAAGCGGATGCGCTTGCCCGCGGGCGGCGTCATCGTCTCGGTGATCTTGACGCCCGTCGCGTAAGACGGGCCGTTGTTGGTGGCGTTGACGCGGTAGCTCAGGAAGGTGCTGCCCGAGGTGAAGGCGATCGGATCGAAGCCGGTGTCGTCCTTGTTGACCAACAGGTCAAGGCTGGCGGGATCGACATTCAGCGTGACCGGGCCCTGCGCGTTGTTACCGCCGTCCGTGCCGTCCGACCGCTCGGGCGTGGTGGTGGTGACGTTGGCGACATTGGTGAAGACGCGCGCGGCGTTGCCGGCCTGGAAGTTCGGGCGTCCTTTCAGCGTGACGGTCTGGGTCTCGCCGCTCGCCATGCTGCCGATCTGGCAGGTGAAGGAGCTCCGCGCCGGGCCGAGGACATCGTCGACGCCGACGCCGTTCGGGTTGGTACCGGCGTTGAAAGCGCAGCTGCCCTTGCTCGGCGTGATCTGGGTGACGGTGTAGCCGGTGTCGCCCGCCGGGAAGGTGAAGATGTCGGTGACGACCACGTTCTGCGCAGTCGAGGGACCGTTGTTGCGGAACGAGAGCACATAGGTCGCGACTTCGCCGGCCTTCACCGTGCCCGGCGTGATCGACTTGCCGGTCATCTGCATGTCGGCCAAGGGCGCGATGGTGACGGTATCGGTGGCGGTGTTGTTGGAGCGGTCCGGGTCGCCCTCGACGGTGTTCTCGACCGTGCCGCTGTTGGTGAAGTCGCCGGCAAGCATGCCGCGTAACACGGTGATGGGCACGGTGACCGTACCGCCCTGGGCGAGCACGCCGCCGTTCTGAGTGCAGATGACGGTCGCACTGCTGACCGCACAATTGAAGGTGGCGGTGCTGCCCACGCCGGCGACCGTCGCGACCACCGGCGTGACGATGCTCGACGGGAAGGCGCCGGAGGTCAGGAAAGCCGGCACCGTGTCGGAGATGCGTACGCCCGTGGCGTCCTCGGCGGTCGGCGAGACATTGGTCACGACCAGCGTGTAGGTGACGCGATCCTCAGTGGCCGAGACGATCTTGTCGCCACCGGTCGGCGTGCTGGTGGTCTTGGTGATCGCGAGGTCGGGGCGGACGCTGGTGGAACTCGTGCTCGCAGAGTTGCAGTCGTTGGTCGGGTTCGGGTCGCCCTCGAGCGGCTGGCGAGCGGTGGCGCCCGCAGCACCCCCGGGCAAGCTGCTGCCGGTACAGGCCTGGTTGGTGGCCGACCCCGCGACCGTTGCGGTCGTGATGATGGTGAGCGTCGGCAGCGAGGCGCCGGCGTTGAGGCCCGCAGCGTTCGGGTGGTCGCAGGTGACGGTGCTGCCCGAGACCGAGCAGGTCCAACCCGTGCCGGACTCGCTGACATAGGTCTCGCCGCTCAGTTGATCGACGACGCGCAGCGGCCCGGTGGCGCGGCGCGGGCCACCGTTGGTGACGGTGATGGTGGAGGTGACCTGCGAGCCTTGCGCGACGGGGTTCGGCGACTTCGACTTGGCGAGGCGCAGATCCGCGCCGTCCGGCAGGATGTCGAAGGTGACCCCGTTGCTGTTGTTGCCGGTGTTCGGGTCGTTGTCGGTGGTGGTGATGGTCGCCGTGTTGGTGTCCGTCCGGCCCGTCGGGCCGATGACGGCATTGGTGGGCGCCGTGGCGACGAGGGTGATGTTGTCGGTAGCGCCCACCGCATAGGTGGCGCGCGAGCAGGTGACGGTCTGGCCCGAGGCGGCGCAACTCCAACCGGTCCCGGTCGCGGAGACGAAGGTCCAGCCCGACGGCAGCGTGTCGGTGACGGCGACGGTGTTGGCGACGGCCGGGCCGCCGTTGCGCGGCGTGATCGTGAAGGTCGCGTTCTCGCCGGCGATGACTGGATTGGGCGAAACGCTCTTGCTGTCGATGCGGACATCGGCGCCCGGCAACACTTGGGTGGTCGCCGTGGCGGTGTTGTTGCTGTTGTCGGGATCGGCGACCGCCCCGACGGCCGGGCTGATGGTGGCGCTGTTGGTGACGAACCCCGTGGACGCGACGATGCGGGCGACGATGGTGACGGGGGGTGCGCTCGCCCCGACGGCGAGCGGACCGTTGCGGGTGCAGGTGACGACGCCCGCGGCATGCGAGCAGCTCCAGCCCGTGCCCGACGCCGAAACGAACGTGGACGACCCCGGCAGGTTGTCGGTGAGGACGAGGTTGCCCGAGGCGTTCGGGCCATCGTTCGAGGCGGTCAGCGTGTAGGTGACGTTGGCGCCGCCGATCACCGGATCCGGCGAATCGGTCTTGGTGAGGCGCAGATCGGCGCCGGCCAGCACGGTGGTCGTCGCGTTCTGGGTGTTGTTGCCCAGGTTGCTGTCGCTGTCGGCGGAGATGGTGGCCGTGGCGTTGATGACTCCGGCCGCGGTGGCGCGCCAGGTGAAGTTGACGGTGCGCGCGTCCGTGCCGTTACCGGCGAGAGTGCCAACGCTGCAGGTGACGAGCGTGGCGCTGGTGGCGACGCAATTGGCGTTCGGCGGCGAAGCAGAGACGAAAGTGGCGCCGCTCGGTACGCTGAGCGTGAGCACGGTATTGGTCGCATCGCCGGCATCGGTGTTGTCGATGCCGACCGCGTAGGTGTAGAGACCGCCCGCCGTCGCTGGATCGGGGGTGTCCGTCATCGAGGTGATCTGCGGATCGGCCGCCCAAGCACCCATGGGCAACAAGGCCAGCAAGGCGGTCGCCAAACGACGACGGACGACGGAACGAGTACCCCTCATACGACTCCAAACACTTTTACGCATGCCGAGTGTTATCTCGACACACTATTATCAATCGCGCATTGTAATCCATTAACGGTTTCGGAAAACCTGTCTTTCGGCAGGGTGTGTATATGGTCAAATATTTCGCGTCAGATGAGACTCATCCTCCACCGGCTGGCGTGGCGACCGCGCTGTCGGGGATCTTCGGTGCGGACGCTCTCGCCGCCGTGCAGGTCCGCGAACGGGTGTGGTGGCTGAAACCCCTGCCTTGGATCCGGGCGATCACCGGCCCGGGGCGTATCTGGTTGCGCGGTTCGGCTGATGATTTCTTCGCCGACCCCGAGCTGGTGCTGCACGAGTACTGTCATGTGCTCGAGCAATGGGACCGGCGCCGCTTATCCGTGTTGCGCTATCTCGGCGAATCATTGCGCCGCGGTTACTGGCAGAACCGCTTCGAGGTCGAGGCCCGCCGCTTCGCCGCGCGTGAACTGCCGGGCTTCGAGACTCGCTTGGCCGAGGCGCGCCGTCTAGCCGAGGATCGCCTCGCGCTCGTAGAGCTTGCCCGCGATCCAGGCGAGCAGCACACCGAGCGCCAGACTCACACCGGCTGACAGCAGGATCTCCCAGACGAACGGCGTCTCATCGCGCAGCACGCGGGTCATCAGGAAGTGCTGGCTGAGCGACGGTGTCGCCATCGCGGCGACCGTCGGCTTGAGATCGAGCAGCCCGACCAAGGCGAGCGGCATCGTCGGCACCAGGATGACGAAGCTGAGATAGGTCTGCGCCTCGCGGAAGCTGCGCGTGAACGAGGCGACGATGGTCATCAGCCCCGCTCCCGCGAGCGCAAGCGGTGCGGTGAGCAGGATCATCGCGCCCACCTGCGGCAGGCCGAGGTTGACGCTCATGCCCCAGTCCTCGAGCCGCGTGAAGCGCAGCGCGACCGCAAGCGCCGACAGCGTCACCACCAGCGAGATCAGCATGTAGGCAGCGGTCGCGAGGATCTTGCCGTAGATGATGTGCGCGCGCGGCAAGGGCGTGGTCAGCAGCGCCTCGAGCGAACCCCGTTCACGCTCGCCCGCGGTCGAATCGATCGCGAGGTACAGACCGCCGGTGAACATCGCGAGGATCACGAGGAAGCTCAAGGTGCTGAGCGCGAGCACCGCGCGCGCCTTCGGCGTCGAGACATCGACCGAACGCACCACCGCAGGCCGCATGATCGAGGGGTCGACGCCGCGCAGCATCAGCCGCGACTGCGCGATGCGCTGGCCGTATTCATTGACGGTCGCGCGTACGCGACCGACCGCATCGCTGCCGCCCACCTCGCTCGAACCGTCGAAGAACACGCTGACCTGCGCCGGACGGCTCTCCGCGAGCCGCGTCGGGAACTCCGCCGGGATGATCACCACGGCCTTTTGGTCGCGCGCCGCGATCGCCCGACGAGCACCCGCTTCGTCGAGCTGCACCGGCTGCACCACGATGCCGCGCTCGGCGAACAGTGCGAGCAGCGTCGGCGCCCGCTCACCGCCCGCGACGGCGACCTTCACCGACTGCTCGTCGCGCGATTCAGCCTGCTGCTGCACGATGTTGAGCATCAGCGTGAACAGCAAGGGACCGAGCAGCGGACCGAGCAGCAGCGCGGTGAGGATGGTGCGGCGGTCGCGCAGGTTCTCGAAGAATTCTTTGCGGAAGACGGTGAGGATGCCGCGCATGTCAGCCGAGCCCTTCGCCGGAGCCGATCAGCTTCACGAACGCATCCTCGAGGCCGGGCTCGCCGGCACGCTCGCGCAGCCCATCGGGGGTGCCCTGCGCGACCACGGTTCCGTGCGCGATCACCACGACATCGTCGCAGAGCATCGCGACCTCCTGCATCACATGGCTCGAGAACAGGATGCATTGGCCGGCGTCGCGCAGCTTGTCGAGCAGGCTGCGAAGACCCCGGACCGCCATCACATCGAGGCCGTTGGTCGGCTCATCGAGCACGAGGTTGCGCGGCGCATGCACCAGCGCCCGCGCCAGCGCCGTCTTCAGGCGTTGGCCCTGCGAGTAACCTTTGGCGCGGCGGCTGGCGCAGTCGGCGAGATCGAGCAGCGCGACCAGTTCATCGGCGCGGCGACGGCTCTCGGCGCGGCTGAGCCCATGCAGTTCGCCGAAGTAGGCGATGTTCTCGGCACCGGTGAGGTGCGGATAAAGACCCGAGGCATGTGAGAGCACGCCGATCAGGCGCCGCGCCGCGATCGGTTCGCGTTCGACCACATGGCCATCGATCAGCGCTTCGCCCGAATCCGGGTGCAGCACGGTGCACAGCATGCGCAGCGTGGTGCTCTTGCCGGCGCCGTTCGGGCCGAGCAGGCCGGTGATCCGTCCATCGCGCGCGAGGAAACTCACCTCGCGCACGGCTTGCACCTTGCCGAAGGACTTGCTGAGGCCGCGGGCTTCCATCATGGCGCGGGCCCTGCCATCGAGGTGAAGAAAGGCGACGGGCTGCGCTTCTCGAGACACTTGAGGTCGAGATTCCCAGGCACCGGTGTCGCGATGAAATCCCGCAGCACACGATCCATGCAGGTCGCGCCGAGCTGGCCGTGGCCTTCGTCCTGCAGCACCACATGGCGCGCGACGGTGAGGCCACGCATCGCGGTCTCGGCGTAGGCGGGCGGCGTCACCGGGTCGGCGCTGCCCGACAGCAGCAATACCGGCACCGCGCTCTTGAGCGGTTCGCGGAGGCCCGCATCGACCGGACCGCGCGGCCAGATCGCGCAGATGCGTCGCAGCGGATCGATCAGGTCCGCCCCCATGAAGGTGGCGGCGAGGCGCGCCCGATCGACCTCGCCGACGAACGGCAGGTCCTCGGCGCAGACCACGCTGTGGTGCATGCCGGCGGCGATGCTGTCGGGCACGGTGTCGAGCTGCATCAGCAGCGTGCTGGCGAGCGGGATGTAGTTGTCCTTCACGACCGCCTCGTGCATCGCGAGCGGCAGCAGCGCGGCGGTCGGCGTGCTGTAGCTCGACAGGCGCAACACGCCCGCGAGGTGGGACGGACCGAACACCACGGTGCGCAGTTCGCCGCTGCGCGGGTCGGGCAGACGAAGCGTGCGCGGCGCTGCGGCGAGGCGGGCGCGCAGCGTCTGGTAGGTGTCCGCCGGGTTCCCGAACGCCTTGCGGCAAGCCGGCTGCGCCGCGCAACGGCGCAGGATCATGCCGAGCGCAGCCTCGGCATCCAAGGCGATCGCCGGGCCGAGCGCGAGGCCGGGCGGCACGACGCCGTCGAGGATCACGCTGCGCACGCGATCGGGATAGCGCCGCAGGTAGTGCTGCGCGACCCGCGAGCCGTAGGACACACCGTAGAGGTTCACCTGGGCGGCGCCGAGCGCCTCGCGCACGGCCTCGAGATCGCGGACGGCGACGCTGGTCGTGTACTGCGCCACATCATGCTTCGCGCGCAGGGTGTCGAGACAGTCCTGGGTCGCGGCGTCGATGAGCCCGTCGCGGATCGCCGCAGCCGGCTCCGGACGGTCGAGGCTGAGCAGCAACGGGTCGACCTTGCACTGCAGCGGCGTCGAGCGCCCCGTACCGCGCTGATCCACGAGGATGATGTCGCGGTCGCGGTTGATGCGGGCAAAGGCCCCCGCCGCCGCGGTGTACATCTCCTGCGCGCCCATCCCAGGACCGCCCGCGAGCACGAACAACGGGTCGGCCGCCTTGCGCTCGCTGATGGCGGGGTGGCGGGCGATGGAGAGCGTGATACGCCGACCCTGCCCGGAGAGGTTTTCCGGGACCTCGAGGGTCGCGCACTCGGCCTTGACCCCGGACAGTCCGGAGGGGTGCTCGAGCATGCAGGGGGTGAATGTGAGGGCGGGGTCCGTCGGCGCGGACGGCGCGGCGGCGTTCGGCGCGGGGCTGCAGGCGGTGAGCAGTCCGAGGACGCCGGCCAGCGTGAGGATCTGGGCGAAGCCCGTGGGTGTCCGAAGCGGGGGCGTCATTTGGAGCGGAAGTCTACAATATGATCCTATGCGTTCCGCATCATGCTTCGAAGTCATTGTGGTGGGTGGCGGCCATGCCGGCACCGAGGCCGCACTGGCGGCCGCCCGTATGGGCCGAAAGACCTTGTTGCTGACCCAGAGCATCGAGACCCTCGGCCAGATGAGCTGCAACCCGGCCTTCGGCGGTATCGGCAAGGGGCACCTCGTCCGCGAGATCGACGCCCTGGGTGGCGCGATGGCGCGGGCCGTCGACCGTGCGGGGATCCAGTTCCGGATGCTCAACGCGAGCAAGGGTCCCGCCGTCCGCGCGACCCGAGCCCAGGCCGACCGGCGGCTGTATCGGCAGGCCATCCGTCACCTCATCGAGAACCAACCGAACCTCTCCGTCTTCCAGCAAGAGGCCGCCGACCTGCGGGTCGAGGGCGGGCGGGTGACGGGGGTCGTGACGGTCAGCGGCATCGTGTTCGAAGCCCCCGCCGTGGTGCTCACCGTCGGCACCTTCTTGGGTGGTCGGATGCATGTCGGCCTCGAGCAGCATGCGGGGGGTCGCGCGGGCGATCCGCCCTCCAATCGGCTCGCCGCCCGGCTGCGTGAACTGCCCCTACGGGTGGGCCGCCTGAAGACCGGCACACCCCCTCGTTTGGATGGTCGGACGCTTGATTACAGCGTCATGGCGCCTCAGAGTTCGGACACGCCCTTACCGGTCTTTTCGTTCCTCGGGCGAGCCAAAGAACACCCTAAACAGGTTGATTGTTTCATAACAAGCACTAATGAGCGTACTCACGACCTAATCCGTCAGGGCAGCGATCGCTCGCCGATGTACACCGGCAAGATCGAAGGCGTGGGCCCCCGCTACTGCCCGTCGGTCGAGGACAAGGTCCAGCGCTTCGCCGACCGGACCTCCCACCAGATCTTCGTCGAGCCCGAGGGCCTCGACACCCACGAGGTCTACCCGAACGGCATCTCGACCAGCCTGCCCTATGACGTGCAGGTCGAGTTCGTGCGCAGCATCCGCGGCTTCGAGCAGGCGCACCTGACCCGCCCCGGCTACGCCATCGAGTACGACTACTTCGACCCCCGCGACCTGCGACCGACCCTCGAGACCCGCGCCATCGGCGGCCTCTACTTCGCCGGCCAGATCAACGGCACGACCGGGTACGAAGAGGCCGGTGCCCAAGGTCTGATCGCCGGTCTCAACGCCGCCCGCCAAGTGCGGGACGAGACCCCTTGGGTGCCGACCCGCAGCGAGGGCTACCTCGGCGTGCTGGTCGATGACCTCGTGACCCGGGGGGTCACCGAGCCCTACCGGATGTTCACCAGTCGTGCCGAGTACCGCTTGCTGCTCCGGGAGGACAACGCCGACCTGCGCCTGACCGAGCGCGGGCGCGAACTCGGTTTGGTGGATGACGAACGCTGGACGTTCTTCTGCCACAAGCGCGATGCCACCGAGGCCGAAGTCACGCGGCTGCAGTCGCGGCGCGTGCAGGGGGTCAGCGCCTTCGACCTGCTGCGCCGACCCGAGTCGCGCTTCGAAGACCCGCTGCCCGAACTCGCCGCCCTCGACGACCGCCTCCCCGAGGCCGTGCGCCTGCAGGTCGAAGTGCGCGCCAAGTACGCCGGCTACATCGAACGCCAGCAGGACGAGATCACCCGCCAACAGGCCCACGAGTCCCTGACGGTGCCGGACGACCTCGACTACACTGCGGTCGTCGGCCTATCGACCGAAGCACGCCAACGCTTCGCGGCCGCCCGCCCCCTCACCCTCGGTCAGGCCGCGCGCCTGCCCGGCATCACCCCGGCCGCCGTGTCGGTGCTGTTCATCCACCTGAAGCGCCGGGCCACCGGCTGAGAAACCCCATGAACGCCTCGTCCTCCCCGATCCCGACCACCACCACCCAGGTCCTGCTCGCCCGCCGCCCGACCGGGGCGCCCGTGCTCGAGGACTTCCGCGTCGCCGAAGCGCCGCTCGCACCGCTCGCCGACGGCCAGCTGCGCATCCGCGGCCACTGGCTCTCGCTCGACCCCTACATGCGCGGCCGAATGAGCGACGCCAAGTCTTATGTCAAACCCGTCGAGATCGGCGGCGTGATGTGCGGCGAAGTCGTCGGCGAGGTGATCGAATCCCACCACCCGGGCTTCGCGGTCGGCGATCTGGTCGCGGGCGATCTCGGCTGGCAGACCGTCGCCACCCACGACGGCAAGGGCCTGCGCAAGATCCTCAAGGACATCCCCGCGGCGGCACAGCTCTCGGTCTGCGGCATGCCGGGCGTCACCGCCTGGTGCGGTCTGCTCCTCATCGGCGAGCCCAAGCCCGGCGAGACGGTCGTCGTCTCGGGCGCCGCGGGCGCGGTCGGCAGCATCGTCGGCCAGATCGCCAAGATCAAAGGCTGTCGCGTGGTCGGCATCGCGGGCGGCGCCGACAAGTGCCGCCACGCCGTCGAGGATCTCGGTTTCGATGCCTGCATCGACTACAAGGCCGGCCGCCTGCGCGAGGACCTCAAGGCCGCGACCCCGGACGGCGTCGATGTCTACTTCGACAACGTCGGCGGCGAGATCCTCGACACCGTGCTCGCCCGCATGAACCCGTTCTCGCGCCTGCCGGTCTGCGGCCTGATCTCGCAGTACAACGTCACCGAACCCTACGGCCTGCGCAACTTCCGCAGCGTGCTGGTCAACCGCATCAAGATGCAGGGCTTCATCGTGTTCGACTTCGCCGCCCGCCATCCGGAGGCGGTCAAAGACCTCGCCGGCTGGCTGGCCGCCGGCCAGCTCAAGTACCGCGAGACGATCGCCCAAGGCGTCGAAGCGGCGCCGGGCGCCTTCATCGGCCTGCTCGCCGGTGCCAACACCGGCAAGCAGCTGGTGAAACTAATCTAGGGTATCTTTGTCCAACATCAGTTGGAGTTCTGCCGTTCAATCAGGGGGTGTGTGATGGAAGGTCTATCAGTCGTATTGGTCCTCGTCTTCGCGATCATCGTCATCGCGACGCGCGCGTTCCTCACCGTCCCGCAAGGCTTCGCGTTCACGCTCGAACGCTTCGGCAAGTTCCGCAAGGTGATGGGGCCCGGCTTCCACATCATCATCCCCTTCATCGAGCGCGTCGGCCAGAAGATCAACATGATGGAGCAGGTGCTCGATGTGCCGCGCCAGGAAGTCATCACCAAGGACAACGCCATGGTGTCGATCGACGCCGTCGTGTTCTACCAGGTGCTCGACGCCGCCAAGGCCGCCTACGAAGTCGACAACCTGCGCCTCGCCATCATCAACCTCACGATGACCAACATCCGTACCGTCGTGGGTTCCATGGACCTCGACGAGACGCTCTCCAAGCGCGATGAGATCAACCTCCGTCTGCTGCGGGTCGTCGATGAGGCCACCACGCCCTGGGGCGTGAAGTGCACGCGCATCGAGATCAAGGACATCAGCCCGCCGCAGGATCTCGTCGAGTCGATGGGCCGGCAGATGAAGGCCGAGCGTGACAAGCGCGCGAACATCCTCGACGCCGAGGGCTACCGCGCCGCGGCCATCCTCAAGGCCGAGGGCGAGAAGCAGTCCGCCGTGCTCAAGGCCGAAGGCGACAAAGAAGCCGCGTTCCGCACCGCCGAAGCGCGTGAGCGCCTCGCCGAAGCCGAAGCGCGCGCCACCGACATGGTGTCGCAGGCCATCGCCAAGGGCGACATCCAGGCCATCAACTACTTCGTCGCCCAGAAGTACGTCGAGGCGCTCAAAGATATCGCGACCTCCCCCAACCAGAAGGTGTTCATGATGCCCGTCGAGGCGACCGGCATCCTGGGCGCCATCGCCGGCATCGCCGAACTCACCAAAGACAGCGGCAGCCGGACGGTGAGCAACGCCGTGCCGCGTGTCACGCCGCCGCAGGGCGACCGCTGATGAGCGAGCTCTTCACCTCGCTCACCTGGTGGCAGTGGCTCGTGTTCGCGGTCGCGCTCGGCGCGCTCGAGACCCTGATCCCCGGCGCCGTGATGATCTGGTTCGCCGCCGCCGCCGCGGTCATCGGCCTCTTGATGGTCGTCATCCCGCTGCCTTGGCAGTGGCAGTGGGTGCTGTGGGCGGTGCTCGGTCTCGCCGCGATGATCGTGTACCGCCGCTTCAAGGACACCCACCCCGACTACACCGAGCAGCCCGTGCTCAACCAGCGCGGCCTGCAGTATGTCGGCCAGGTGTTCGAGCTCGTCGAGCCGATCGAGAACGGCGTCGGCAAGGTGCGCATCGGTGATGGCGCCTGGAAGGTGAGCGGCCCCGCGCTCGCCGCCGGCACCACCGTACGCGTCACCGGCGTCGACGGCGCCGTGCTGACGGTACAGCAGGTGGGCTAGGGCGGACGCGGCTCAAGGGCCGCGGGGGACC
>CALGVD010000003.1 GCA_937920275.1 uncultured Pseudomonadota bacterium | reverse complement strand
TCCCCACCCCCGCCGGCGAGCGGGAAATCGGGTGGGTTCATGGAGATATGCGCGGGTCGGAGCCGAGCGCGGCTACGCGATCTTTCGTAGAAGCCGCTCGATGAGGTCGCTGACCTGCCGCTGCCTCAGGGCACGGGCGTCGCGCTGCGCGGGCTCGGCGCTGTCGCCCAGTTCGAACTTCGCGACGGCGATCGGACCGTCCTTGCGGTAGCCGTCGACGGCGGCGTCATCCGCGAACCGGTTCCGCAGGACGTCGATCGCCTTCCGCACGACCATCGTGTGCGCACCGGTCAGTGCGCGACGGAAGTCTGCGGCGACATCGTCAAGCCCGCCCGGTGCATATTCGATGCAGTAGACGAGGTCATGGGCATCTTTGCGTTCTTTGCGATCGTCGAAGGCGAAGGCCTTGAGGCAAGTGAAGGCCACGCGGTCAGCGTGCCTGATGCGTTCGGTGGCAGTACCGTCGTCGCCCAACAGTTCGGCGGTGATTTCGGCGCAGCGATACATGTCGTGGACGATCGACGCGTGGGGGATGTTGATCGCGGAGAGCGCGCCATCCGTAGGCAAGGGCTGATGTCGTCCACCGGCGATATCGGGCGCTTCGGTCAGCAGTTCCACCAGCACCAGTGTCCCGTTCTCTGTCTGGATCTGCCATCGCCATGAGACTTTCGCACCGTCGCTGTTCTCGGCGCGCACGAAGCCGATGCGCTTGAGATTGTGTTCGAGTGTGTTGTATGCGGCCGTGTCGGTGAGCAGCGGGAGGTCGATGACGATATCGACATCCTGCGTGCCGGAGTGCTCGGGCACGCGCGGTGGATCAGGGTTCACGAGATACCGCGGCGTCAGGCCGCCGACCAGATAGACAGCATCCTTCCAAGGGCCGAGGCCGCGCAGCAGCGTCACGAGCACGCGCTCGCAGTCGAGCGCGTGTCGCGGGCTGTAGCCGTCGCGGGTCGTGGGCTTCGTCATCAGAACCCGATGGTCTGCCGTCGAAGATGGTCCGCCAGCTCCTTCGCGCGACCCCCTCTCTGCTGAAGATCGAGATACACCTGCACCGGCGCTGCGAGCCATACGCCATCGATGCGCTGGTGCAGGCGAAGATCTGCCGATGGCGCTCCGTCGATGAGGAGGAGATTGGCGCCCTCGTCGACCGCGCGCGCACCGAGGGCAGCGAGTACGGGTCCGGACCCCTCGGGGATGCAACATTGAATTTGGCTGACCGTGGTCAAGTAGGGTGCGTAGCGCTGTGCGGCGGCTTCAGCCGTCACGGCGTAGTCAACGTGCTGCGCTTCACACTCAGCATCGAGACGGCGTAAGAGCATCTCGGCGCCGTCGGTCGCAGGCACGAAGTAGCGGCGCGGTGTGGGACGCGGCAGCGAGGCCACATGCTTGGCCCAGGCATCGAGTAAGCCGCTTGGATCGCGAAGTCGCCGTCGCTTCGCCGGTCCTTGCCCTTGCGAGTCCATCCAGTCGAGGCGCTCCAACTCGGCCAGCAGCTGGGATACGGTCGCGGCGGCTGCACCGGTCTGCGCGGCCAGATCTTTGACTTGGAGCCACTCGCCGGGAGCTTGCAGCAGCGCGTGCAGCACCTGCGCGCGTCGGCCTGTGTAGAGCGTGCGCAGATTCCGAGCCATGGGCTTCGGTGGCGGTCGATCGATGTAGAGGTACGCGCCGGGCGCGGGCAGGTACAGGCTGCCGCCGCGATCGTAGTAGCCGAGGCGCTCGGACCGGAGCAGTTCCTTCGCGCCGGGCGAGATGGCGTCCGCGACGAGCACCGCAACGGCGTCACCCGAGCCGATGTCCCGGACCCGCCAGGCGAACTGCGGGACATCGCGCGGGTAGACCGCTCGGCGCAGCTCGATGTGGGCGTCGACAACCTTGCCGGCCACCTCCAGCGCGAGTCGAGCGTCGAGGCCAACGCTCGGCGATGAGTCGGTGCGGGCGTGCACCCCGGGGAGGGCACGCAGGGCGGCGGCGAACTGCTCGAGCAGGTCTTGTTCGTCTGGTGAAGTCACCCTAATTACCCGTTATTTGCTGCGCAGCGAATAATAGTTTTATATCGTATATTGCCCTCAGGAGCAATCGATGGGTGCAGTCTCCCCCTCCCCACCCCCGCCGGCGAGCGGGAAATCGGGTGGGTTCATGGAGATATGCGCGG
>CALGVD010000002.1 GCA_937920275.1 uncultured Pseudomonadota bacterium | reverse complement strand
TGGACGCGCTCGCGCAGCGATACCCCCGAAAGGCGCTGCTCGACATCGGCGGCCGCCCGATCGGACAGGACGGCCTCAAAGATTTCGACTGCCTCATGTTCGGCAATGAGGCGCGCGGTGCCTCTGCAGAGATGCTCTCGCTGGCGGGGAAAGCCACTTTCTCGATCCCCGGCGCGCCGGCGCCGCAGGGACCCGGCGTCGAATCGCTCAACCTCGCGGCGGCCGTCCTGCTCTGCGCCTACGAGTCCAGCCGTCGCTGAAGAGCGCAGCGGATGATGGTCTTCACGATGGTCGCCATCCCCTCGATGGACCCAAGATTCCCTGTATCGGGATCATCGAAGAAATCTATTTGCTATGCGGAGGTCTGAGACCCATCATCCGGACGATACCATCAAAGGAACTCCCTCATGTCATCCCAAGGAAAATGCCCCGTCATGCACGGCGCGAACACTACCGGCAGCACCACGAACACCGAGTGGTGGCCGAACAACCTGAACCTCGACATCCTGCACCAGCACGATGTGAAGACCGACCCGCTGCGGGGCTTCGATTACCGCGAAGCCGTTAAGTCCCTCGATGTCGCGGCCTTGAAGGCGGATCTGACCCGGCTGATGACGGACAGTCAGGACTGGTGGCCGGCTGATTGGGGCCACTACGGCGGCCTCATGATCCGGATGGCTTGGCACGCTGCGGGCACCTACCGCGTGGCCGACGGCCGCGGCGGCGGCGGCACCGGCAACCAGCGTTTCGCACCGCTGAACTCATGGCCCGACAACGCCAACCTCGACAAGGCGCGCCGCCTGTTGTGGCCGATCAAGAAAAAGTATGGCAACCGCCTCAGTTGGGCGGACCTCATCATCCTCGCCGGAAATGTGGCCTACGAGTCGATGGGCCTCAAAACTTTCGGTTTCAGTTTCGGCCGCGAGGATATCTGGCACCCGGAGAAGGACATCTACTGGGGATCGGAGAAGGAATGGCTGGCGTCGAGCCGCTACGAGGGTGAGGACCGTGATGCACTCGAAAACCCGCTCGCAGCGGTGCAGATGGGACTCATCTATGTCAATCCGGAAGGCGTCGGCGGCAAGCCTGATCCGCTGCGCACCGCGCAGGATGTCCGTCTCACCTTCGCCCGCATGGCGATGGACGACGAGGAGACCGTCGCACTGACCGCAGGCGGCCATACGGTCGGCAAAGCGCACGGCAACGGCAGCGCGGCGGACCTCGGCCCCGCCCCGGAGGGCGAGGATGTGGCAGCGCAAGGCCTCGGTTGGCTCAACAAAAAGGGACGCGGCATCGGGCGCGACACCGTCACGAGCGGCATCGAGGGCGCCTGGACCACCTACCCGACGAAATGGGACAACGGCTACTTCCAGCTGCTGCTGGGCTACGACTGGGAACTCAAGAAGAGCCCGGCCGGTGCTTGGCAATGGGAGCCGGTCGACATCAGGGAAGAGGACAAGCCCGTCGATATCGAAGATCCGTCCATCCGCTACAACCCCATGATGACCGATGCAGACATGGCGATGAAGATGGATCCCGCCTACCGCAGGATCTCCGAACGCTTCCACAAGGATCCCGCGTATTTCACCGATGTCTTCGCCCGCGCCTGGTTCAAGCTCACGCATCGCGACTTGGGTCCGAAGAGCCGCTACACCGGACCTGAGGTCCCGAAGGAAGACCTGATCTGGCAAGACCCGGTACCGACCGGCGCCATGGACATCGATATCGACGCGATCAAGTCGAAGATCGCCGGCAGCGGGCTCAGCATCGCCGATCTGGTGTCGACGGCTTGGGACAGCGCGCGGACCTTCCGCGGCTCGGACCATCGCGGCGGCGCCAACGGCGCGCGCATCCGGCTGGCGCCGCAGAAGGACTGGGTAGGCAACGAACCCGCCCGTCTGCAGAAAGTGCTGGCGGTGCTCGGCCCCATCGCAGAGGCGCATGGCGCAAGCCTCGCCGATGTCATCGTCCTCGCGGGCACCGTCGGCCTCGAGCAGTCGATCAAGGCGGCGGGCCATGACATCCCCGTGCCGTTCTCGCCAGGGCGTGGCGACGCGTCGGCCGCGCAGACGGACGCCGCATCGTTCGCCGTACTCGAGCCGCTGGCCGACGGATTCCGCAATTGGCAGAAGCAGGACTATGTGGTCAAGCCGGAGGAGATGCTGCTCGATCGGGCGCAGTTGATGGGCCTCACCGCCCGCGAGATGACCGTGCTCGTCGGCGGGATGCGCGTTCTCGGCACCAACCATGGCGGCACCCGGCACGGCGTGTTCACAGAGCGCGTCGGACAGCTCACCCCGGACTTCTTCACGACCCTGACCGACATGGCCTACACCTGGAAGCCGACGGGCAAGGACTCCTACGATATCGTCGAGCGTCGCAGCGGCCAGAACCGCTATACCGCGACGCGGGTCGACCTGGTGTTCGGCTCCAATTCCATCCTGCGCGCCTACGCCGAGTTCTACGCGCAGGACGACAACCGCGAACGGTTCGTGTGTGACTTCGTTGCAGCGTGGACCAAAGTCATGGAGGCCGATCGCTACGACCTGCCACGCTGAACGCCCCTCGAACGACTGCCGCCCTTGCCCGACTTACACTAGGATGATCGCTGTGAAACTCTACTATTCCCCCGGTGCCTGCTCGCTCGCCGTCCACATCGCGCTCCTCGAGACCGGGCTGC
>CALGVD010000001.1 GCA_937920275.1 uncultured Pseudomonadota bacterium | reverse complement strand
GGGTAGACCCCGGGATATAGACCCCGCGGCAGAGGCGGCGGTCCCTCAGGCGGCGTGCGACACGCGACGGTCGGCTGCAGCGGGCCAAAGATCCCGTCCGTAGCACCAACTGGCGTGGAACCCGACGGGTACGCGTCCCGGGATCGCGATGCGCGTAATGGGACCGGCGGTGATGTCCTGTGCGTCGAAGATCCAGGCTTCGGAGCGGTGGTCTGAGATGTTCGTGGCGAGCGTCACGCAGTAGCCGTGGTCTTCCTGCGTCGCGCGCGTGCTACGCGCGAACGCGGTCTCGCTCGGGAACCAGCCGCGCGGGTAGTGGTACACCTCGCGTGTGGCCTTGTCGTGGTCGTATTTGACCAAGCCCTCGAAGGCCAGGGTCTGCAGGTCGGTCGGGATGAGCTGGTGGTAGGAGTAGCGGCTCTTCACGCCGTAAAGGTCCAGGTCCGGCAGACAGAACTCGACGTTCAGGTCGTCGAGTTGCTGCTCGCTCTTCTCGCCGGTCACGACATTCATGCGCCAGCGGCGCAGGTGTCCTTTGTAGCGCAGGTAGGCGAGCATCGAACCGAGCGCGCCTTCCTCCGGGTTGCGACGGATGGTGGGGTCGGGCTGGAAGCAGCCGTCCATCGTGATCCAGTCGCCGTCTTCCCAGGCGTTCACCATATGCAGCACATAACCCGGCTCGAACTCGAACCACTTCACCTGCTCTTGCGTGCCATAGCGTGGGATCACGCCGAAGCGGCTCGGCAGGTCGCGACGGAACTGCACGACGCGATGGCCGGTCCGGCGTAGCACGGCGGTGTCATGGAACAGCGGGAAATCGTGCAGGATCGTGAAGCGCGGCGTGATCGTCGTGTCGTGCGGTAGCCGCGGTCCCGGCAGATCGATGCGCGCCTTGTGCCGCAGCGTGCCGTCGGGGGCGATCACGTAATAGGTGAGCCAGGGCTGGAAGTCGGCGTAGCCGTAGTTGATGTATTCGCCGGTGCGGACATCCACCTTGCCGTGCGCGTTCAGGGCGGTGTCCACTCCGCCGCCGAAGCGTTCTTCACCGCGGGTCTCGAGCGTCAGCGGGTCGACATCGTAGACGCTGCCGGCGTTGTACCAGGCCGAGAGCAGCTTGCCGTTGTGGAGGTTGAGCGTGGTGTTGGAGGTGTCCTTGCAGTACTCGCTGTTCGTCGCGGAATCTTCGTGACCAGCGATGCGCGACACTTCGTAAGGACCCATGATCCCGGAGAGCTCGACCTGGCCGCGCTCGATCTCATCGTGCAGCGCGCGGGTCTGCGTCCATTTGCGGATGTAGCTCGCGCGGCCGTCGCGGAGATAAAGGCCGTGGATCATCCCGTCGCCGTCGAACCAGTGGTACTGACCCTTCGGCTCGAACACCGGGTTGGGGCCTTGGCGCATGTAGGCGCCGTAGAGATCGTCCGGCACGCTGCCTTGCGTGACGCGCAGGTCGACCGCGGTGACCTCTGATACCACCGGCGTGTAGGGGCCATGCAGATAGGGGTTGTCGATCGCATCGACCCAGGTCGGTCGGTCTTCGGGGTCGGCGGGGTTGATGTCGGAGTATTTACGCATGGGGGTTTCCTCGTCTCTATCGACAGGTGCAGGCGAGCCTCAGGCGGCGCGGCCCACGATGAAGCTCACGGTGGTGGTGGCGCTGCCGCCGATGTTCAGGGTGGCGAAGCGGCGTGCGCCATCCACTTGATAGCCGCCGGCCGTGCCGGTGACCTGCTTGTGGCAATCGAGCAGCATGCGTGCGCCGGTGGCACCGACCGGGTGCCCGAGTCCGATGAGCCCGCCGCTCGGGTTCATGGGGATCCGGCCGCCGATCTCGATATCGCCGTTGTCGATCGCCTGCCCGCTTTGTCCGGGCGGCGTGATGCCGAAATGATCGATCGCCATGTATTGCGTGCTGGTGAAGCAGTCGTGGGTCTCGATGCCGTCGATCTGTTCCACGCCCGAGATACCTGCTCGCCGGAACGCATCGGTGATGGTGGCGCGCACGAACGGGAACACATAAGGCTCACCCGCGCTGAGTGCGATCTTCGCGTCGTAGGTGATCGGCGCGGTGCGATGTCCCCAGCCCTCGATGCGGGAGACCGACTCGAAGCTTCGTCCCTGCCGCTGCGCCCACGCGCGGGCGACCGCCTCGCTTGCGAGGAACACCACGGCCGCGCCGTCGCTGACCTGTCCGCAGTCCTGCTTGCGCATACGGCCGTCGATGACGGGGTTGGCGGCGTCGTCTGCGGTGAAGCTGCGTTCGTTGAACTCCCAGCGCCGCGTCTGCGCATTGGGGTTGCGGCGTGCATTGCCGAAGTTGATCTCGGCGATGCGCGCGAGGTGTTCGTAGCGCAGGCCGTACCGGCGCTCGTACTCGCCCGCCAGTTCGCTGAAGACATGGGGCCAGGGGTACTTGATGCCGATGCATTCGTGCCCAGCCCACATCGCCGTGGGGCCGATCAGCTGCGCGGCCTGGTCACCGGGGACATTGCGCATCTGTTCGATGCCGACCACCGCGGCGAGCCCGTAGCGGCCGGCTTCGATCTCCGCCCCGGCTGCGAGCGCAGCGAGGCTGCCGGAGGCGCAGGCGCCCTCGTGGCGGGAGGCGGGGATGCCGGCGAGCCCGGGAAGCGCTGCTGCCAGGAGTCCACCGAGGTGGCCTTGATTGCAGAAGAGTTCGCCCGCGAAGTTGCCGACATGGGCGGTGTCGAGGTCCTGCGTCTCGAGGCCGGTGGACGCGAGGCCCTGCTCCAGCACTTCGCGCATACCGTCGGCCAGCTCCCACCCGTTGCGCGCCCAGTTCGCCGAGAAGTCGGTCTGGTAGCCACCGAGGATATAGACGCCGCTGCCCATGGTTGCGATCTCCGGTATCCGATGCGTGTCGCCTGAACCGCCACGATAGTATCATTATGCAAGTCATCAGGGAGACGGTCATGGTCGGCACAGCGACAGGTGGGCAGCAACGGTTGGGCGAGCTCGGGCGCGGCCTGCGCCTGCCCATGATCGCCGCACCCATGTTCTTGGTGTCGGGGCCCGATCTGGTGCTGGCCTGCTGCCGTGCGGGCATCGTCGGCAGTTTCCCGGCGCCGAACGCCCGCACCGCAGAGGCGCTCGACGATTGGATGGGCCGTATCGCGGCCGGTCATGCGGCGCTCGCGGCGGAGCGGCCGCCGCATCTGGGTCCTTGGGCGCTCAACCTCGTCACGCACAGCTCCTACGAGCGTCTGCCCGCGGAGCTCGATCTGGTGTCGCGCCATCGCCCGCCGCTCGTGATCACTGCACTCGGCAGTCCCGTACCGGCCATCGAGCGCGTGCACGCCTACGGCGGCAAAGTGTTCGCCGATGTCAGCACGCTGTCGTTCGCGCGCAAGGCCGTGGCGGCCGGCGTCGATGGCCTGATGCTGGTGGCAGCGGGTGCGGGTGGCCACACCGGCAAGATCTCGCCGTTCGCCTTCATCGCGGCGGTGCGAGCGTTCTTCGACGGTGTCATCGTGCTGTCCGGTGCGATCGGCTCCGGCGCGGCGGTGCGCGCGGCGGAGGTCGCCGGTGCCGATCTCTCCAACGCCGGCACACCGTTCATCGTCGCGTCCGAGAGCCTCGCGAGGCCCGACTACAAAGATATGGTGACGCGCGCCTCGCTCGAGGACCTCGTGCTCACCAAGGTCTTCACCGGCGCCGAGGCGTACTATCTGCGCGAGAGCATCGTCGCCGCGGGTCTGGATCCCGACAACCTGCAGGGCAAGTCGAAGATGGACCTCAGCGGCACCCAAGACCAGGTCAAAGCTTGGAAGGACATCTGGTCGGCGGGTCAGGGCGTGGATGACGTGCGCCGCATCGAGTCCGTGGAGGAGATCGTGTCGCGTTACGAGCGTGGGTATCGCGAGGCCTGCGTCCTGCCCGCGTTCGGCGCCGGAGTGCAGGCATGAGCCGCGCACCGGTGGTGCGGCGCTCCGAAATCCTGGGGGCCTGGGCGTATCACGCCTGGCGCATCACCTACGAGGACGGCCGTATCACCGAACCCTTCGGCGCCGATGCGTCCGGACTGCTGCTCTACACCGCTGACGGCTTCATGAGCGCCTGCATCATGGCGGGCGACCGCAAGCCCTTCGCGCGCCCCAATCCGCGCGAGGCGACGCTGCGCGAGCGCGCAGACGCTTTCGATGGGTATTTCAGTTATGCCGGACGCTGGCGTCTCGTGCGTGGGGTCGTCGAGCACATCGTCAGCATCGCAGCCAACCCCGCCATGGTCGGCACGAGCCAGTTCCGTCACGCCCGGTTGTCCGGCCGCCGGTTGGTGCTGTCGGCCGAGGAGACCACGGTGCATGGCCTGCGACGCCACGAACTCGAGTGGCGACGACCGCGGGCGCTTCCGAGGAGCAAGCCACGATGACCGAAGACCTCTACGCCAAACATCGTGAGGCGCTCGCCTCCGCAGCGCTCGCCTGCAGCGACCGGCGGTATCATTCTTTGTTCCCGGAGACGCCCGATCGGCATCGGGGCGGCGCGGCGGCGGCAGCGGCAGGCAAGGCCGCGTTCACGGCGGCGCTCGGTCGTCCGTTCGAGCTCGCGCAGCCGGGCACCCTCGGACGGCTGACGGGGGAAGTGTCGCCCTACACGCAGCAACCGCTCGGTATCGACTATCCGCGTGCCGATCCCGA
Source organism: uncultured Pseudomonadota bacterium (assembly GCA_937920275.1). Taxonomy (GTDB): domain Bacteria; phylum Pseudomonadota; class Gammaproteobacteria; order Steroidobacterales; family Steroidobacteraceae; genus UBA964. The sequence continues at coordinate 11,169 of CALGVD010000001.1, read as the reverse complement.
TGCGCTCTACGAGGCTGCAGCGCGCGCCATGCCGCGTTGGGCCGCCGCCGATCCGGCGCTGCGCGTCGGCGTGTGCATGGAGATCGTGGATCGACTCTACGATGCGGTGTTCGAGTCGGCGCAGGCCGTGATGCATACCGCAGGGCAGGGTGCCCTGATGAGCTATGCGGGCAGCGGCACCAACGCGCTCGACCGCGGCGTCGAGGCACTGGTGTACGCCGATCAGGCGATGTCGGCGGTCGCGCGCGAGGCGCTCTGGGAGCGGCGCTTTGGTGCGGCCACACTGCGCCTGCACAAGCGCTACCGCCTCGTACCGCGCGGCGTCGCGGTGGTGTTCACCTGCGCCACCTTCCCCACCTGGAACGCCTATCCGGCGATGTTCGCCAACCTCGCGACCGGCAATCCGGTGATCGTCAAACCGCATCCCACCGCCGTCCTGCCGATGGCGATCGCGGTGCGCATCTGCCGCGAGACGCTCGCCGCCGCAGGTTTCGAGCCGGACCTCGTCACCTTATGCCTCGACACGGCGGACGAGCCGCTCGGCAAGCGGCTCATCAAAGACCCCCGCACGGCGATCGTCGATTTCACCGGCAGCGCGCGCTTCGGCTCCTGGGTGGAGGCGAATGCCTGGCCGGCGCTCTGTTACTCGGAGACCTCTGGCGTCAATACGGTGGTGGTCGAGTCTGCCGCCGACATCGAGCCGGTGATCAAGTCGCTCGCCACCACCATGAGCCTGTTCTCGGCGCAGATGTGCACCTCGCCGCAGAACATCTATGTCCCGGCCACCGGCATCGCCACGGACTCCGGTCGGGTCTCGGCCGAGGAGTTCGGCGTGCGGTTGGCTGCCGCGATGGCAGCGATCTCTGCCGAACCGAAGCGTGCCGGCGGCATCCTCGCCGCCATCCAGTCACCGGCCACGCCGACCCTGATCGATGAACTCTGCGAGGCGGGCGAGCGCAGTGGCCATGTGCTGCTTCGATCCGCCCCCTACCTCCACCCGGAGTTCCCGCAGGCGCGGACACGCACGCCGCTGCTGCTCGGCGTGACATCTGGCGAGGCTGCGCGAGCCCTCTACGGCGAGGAGCGCTTCGGGCCGATCGGCTTCGTGATCCGATCGGTCGATGGGGATGACGCGTTGCAGCAGGCGACGACAGACGCACGCCGCGGCGGCGCGATCACTGCGTTCCTGTATTCGTCGGACGAGCGCTACATCGCGCGGGCCGAGGACGGTTTCTCCGCCTCGGGCGCACAGCTCACGGTCAACCTGACCGGTCCGATGCCGCTCAACTTCGCCGCCGCCTACAGCGACTATCACGTCACCGGACTCAATCCAGCAGGCAACGCCACGCTCACCGATGCGGCTTTCGTGGCTGCGCGCTTCCGGATCACGCAGTCGCGCCGACCTGTGTAGGTCGATCTAGGCGCTGCGGATCGCCGCCGCTTGGGCGGGATCAAGGTATTCCTCGATGCGTGATATGCGGCCATCGCGCATCGTCACGATGCAGCAGGCGTGCATCGCCACATCCGTGCCGTTCGGCAGCCGCCCCTCGAGGACATGCTGTTGTACCCAGCCATCCGTCAGGATCTCGCGTCGCACGAGCCGGTAGCGTCGGTCCGGGAACTTGCGCACCATCCATGCGAGGACCTTCATGTTCTCGTCGACGGTCTGTGCGAGGCCGTCGAAGTTGTGCCAGAAGCGCGCATCCGGCGTGTAGAACGCGCGCACTTCGTCCGGCGAGGCGCGCTCCAGCGCGGCCAGGAAACGGTCTGAAAATGCGGCGATGTCAGCGTGATCGGTCATGGTGTCCTCCCTTGGGAAGATGCTAGCACGCGACGCTGATCCGCCCGCGGGCCTGGTCGCGCCGTGCCGCGCCGGGCTGGGCCGGGCGGCGAAACGGCGACTGGCATACACTCCGGATGATGCCGGTCCGTCGGCCGGTCAGTGCCAAGGCAGGGTTTCGCCATGATCCGTCACAACGCCGCCGTCTCTTTCCGCGCTTTGCTCGCTGCGATCGCGCTCGTCCCGGCCTCCTCGATCGCCGTATCGCAGGGCGCGTCGCCTGTCGAATCGGGCGCTGCCGCGGCTGCCCCCGCCTGCGCGACGGTCGTGCGGGTCGGAAGCCTCGTCGATCCGCTCGCGGGTAAGGTCCGTCGCTCGCAGGCCATCCGCATCGGCGGCGGACGCGTGTTGGCAGTGCTCGACGATGGTCCGGCGGCGCTTGCAGGCTGTGCGCAGACCGTCGATCTCCGCGACCGGACGGTGCTGCCTGGACTCATCGACACGCATACGCATCTCACCTCGGATCCGACCATCCTGCGCTACGCGCGTCTCGGGCTGTCGATCCCGCGCCTCGCGCTGATCGGCGCCGCCAACGCCCGTCGCACGCTGCAGGCCGGTTTCACCACCGTCCGTAATGTCGGTGCCGACGGCTACGCCGATATCGCGTTGCGTGATGCGATCGATTTGGGCGATGTCCCGGGGCCGCGGCTTCAGGTGTCGGGGCCCGGCATCGGCATCACCGGCGGGCATTGCGGCAGCAATCTGCTCGCGCCCGAGTTCCGGCAGACCTCGCTCGGTACGGCAGACGGCCCGGACGAGGTGCGCAAGGTGGTGCGCCAGAACGTGCGGTATGGCGCGGATGTCATCAAATATTGTGGCACCGGCGGTGTGTTCTCGAAGGGCACACAGCCCGGCATGCAGCAGTTCACGCCCGAAGAGGTCGCGGCGCTGGTCGATGAGGCGCGGATGCACGGTCGCAAGGTCGCGGTGCACGCGCACGGCGCGGCCGGCATCAAGATCGCGCTGCGCGCAGGCGTCGACACCATCGAGCATGCGAGCCTGATCGATGACGAGGGCCTCGAGCTCGCGAAGAAGGGTAAAGCCTATTTCTCGATGGACATCTACAACACCGACTACACCCAGTCGGAGTCCAAGCGCCGCGGCGAGCTCGAGGAGTTCATCCGCAAGGACCAGATGATCGGCGACATCCAACGCCGCAATTTCGAGCGCGCGCTCAAGGCGGGCGTCCGCATGATCTACGGCACCGATGCCGGTATCTATCCGCACGGCGACAATGCGCGCCAGTTCGCCGTGATGGTGCGCTATGGCATGACGCCGATGCAGGCCATCCAGGCCGCGACGGTCAATGCAGCCGATTCCATGGGCCTTGCGGGGCAGGTCGGTGAACTATCGGTCGGCGCCCATGCAGACCTGATCGCGGTCGCCGAAGACCCGCTCGCCGACATCCGCGCGCTCGAGCGCGTCTCGTTCGTGATGAAGAGCGGTGTCGTACACCGCGACTGAGCGCTCGCTAGCTGTCCCGGCTCATTTTTTGAGCCGGTGATGGGGTCTCATGGGTCGATGTCGAAGACCGTTGCCCCCACGCTGCATCCGTGCCGTGACGATCACGGACGCGAAGTGTCGATCCGTCGTCCCTCCACTGCATCCCCCATCGTCCAATGGCGGGATCCTGGGGCGATCGCAGTGGTCGTCCCCGAAGGCTTGATGATCGAGTCTTTGAACGGCATCCCGTTCGAACCTTGTCCGGCGCCCAGCGAGGCTGCCGGCTGGGGCGCCGCTGATGACGTCGCCCGTCCCGGTGACGCGTCGGATGACGCCGTACTGGGCGCGGTATCCACGGAGCCGCCGTTCATGGCGCCCGCCGGGCTCGCAGCTGCGGCGGGTGTCGTGATCCGGGAAGCCGACGGGCGGGTCTGGTCGGTGGCACCCACCAACGGTTTCGGCGGGTACAGCCTCACATTCCCGAAAGGACGGCTCGAGGCGGGACTCGACCCGCGCGCCGCCGCCCGCAAGGAGGCCCACGAGGAGGTCGGTCTGTGTATCGCGATCACAGGCTTCCTCATCGACCTGCCGCGCTCGACGACCTTCACCCGCTACTACCTCGCCCGCCGCATCGGCGGTACGCCGGCCGCGATGGGTTGGGAGTCGCAGGCCGTCTGGCTGGTGCCGCGTGCGCGCCTGCGGGAGGTCATCACCCATCCCAACGACCGTCCTTTGCTGGACGCGCTCGACGCCCGCTGCCCGGAGACGCCCTGATGTGGATCTGCCTCAACGACAGTTTTCTGAGCATCGTCGACAAAGGCGATCCGAGCGGCGACACGCTGTTGGTGCGCGCACGCCGTGAAGGCGACATCGGACGCGTGTTCCCCGAGGCCGTCGTCTCGATCAACAGCGGCAGCGACTACGCTTATCGCGCGCGGCTGCCGCGCGAGCGGGTCGTGGCGCGGATCGCCGAAGCCGTGCGCAGAATCGATTACGGCAACTTCAAGGCGACGGTGGCCGAGCGCCGCCGCCACGATGTCTACATGGACATCTGGTCCGTGCTCGCCCGCGACCAGGACGGCACCCGGGGTCGATGACCGGATCACCAAAGAAAACGGCCGGAACCCTTTCGGATCCCGGCCGTCGGCAGGTCGGACGCTGAAGGCGATCAGGCCTTCGGCTTGCGCGCTTCCTCGATGACCTTCTCCGCGACGTTGCGCGGCACGAGGTCGTAGTGCGAGAACTCCATCGTGTACGAGGCGCGGCCGCTCGACATCGCACGCAGCTGGCCGATGTAGCCGAACATCTCCGATAGCGGCACGGTGGCCACGACCGCGATGCTGGTGCCGCGCTCGAGCTGATCCTGGATCGAGCCGCGGCGGCGGTTGATGTCGCCGATGACATCGCCCAGATAATCGCCCGGGGTCACCACCTCGACCTTCATCACCGGCTCGAGCAGCACCGGCGAGGCTTTCGGGATCGCCTCGCGGAAGCAGGCCTTGCCCGCGATCTCGAAGGTCAGCGCGTTCGAGTCGACATCGTGGTAGCTGCCGTCGAACAGCGTGGCCCGGAAGTCCACGGTCGGGAACTTCGCGAGCACGCCTTCCTCGAGCTGGACCTTCAGTCCCTTCTCGACCGCCGGGACGTATTCGCGGGGCACCGATCCGCCGACGGTATCGTCGACGAACTCGAAGCCCTTGCCGCGCTCGAGCGGCTCGAACTTGATCCACACCTCGGCGAACTGACCCGAACCACCGGTCTGCTTCTTGTGGACGTATTGCTGCTCGATCGGCTTCGTGAAGGCCTCGCGATAGGCGACCTGCGGCTCGCCCATGATGCCCTCGACGTTGAACTCACTGCGCATGCGATCGAGTGTCACATCGAGATGCAGCTCACCCATGCCGCGCAGGATGGTCTGACCCGTCTCGCGGTCGGTCTCGAGGCGCAGCGAGGGATCGGCGCGCACCATCTTGCCGAGGGCGGCGCCGAACTTCTCGAGCTCGCCCTTGACCTTGGGCTGCACCGAGACGCTGATGACGGGCTCGGGGAATCGCATGCGCTCGAGCACCACCGGATGGTCGGTGTCGCAGAGCGTGTCGCCGGTGTCGGTCTCGGCGAGCGAGACGAGCGCGATGATGTCGCCGGCGCGCGCCTCCTCGATCGGGTTGGCCTCCTTGGCGAACATCTCGACCATCCGACCGATCTTCTCGCGCTTGCCGCGCGTGGTGTTCGTGACCGACATGCCCTTGGCGAGCACGCCCGAGTAGACGCGCACGAAGGTCAGCGCGCCGTAGGCGTCGTTGATGACCTTGAAGGCGAGCGCCGAGAACGGCTCGTCGTCCGAGCAAAGGCGCTCGCCGATGGGGTTGCCGTCGGCATCGACGGTATTGATGGCGGCGACGTCGGTCGGCGCCGGCAGGTAATCGACGACGGCATCGAGCACCTGCTGAACGCCCTTGTTCTTGTATGAAGAGCCACAGAGCACCGGGTTGAAGACGCCGGTCACCGTGCCCTTGCGCAGACAGGCGCGCAGGGTCTCGACGGTGGGGTCCTTCTCCTCGAGCAGATAGGCTTCCATGGCGACGTCATCCATCTCGAGGCAGGTGTCGACGAGTTCCTTGCGGTACTCGAACACTCTGGCGAGGATCGCGCGATCGGTCGGCACGGTGATGCCGAGCGTGTCGGCAAGGTCGGCCGTGACATCGAGCACGGCCCACTGCGCGTCCTTGTCGTCCGAGTCCCACACCAGGGCCTTCATCTCGACGAGGTCGATCATGCCCTTGAAGTTGTCCTCTGAGCCGATCGGGATCTGCACCGGCAGCGGCCGCGAGTTGAGACGCTTGCTGATCATGTCGACGCAGCGCGTGAACGAGGCGCCGCTACGGTCCATCTTGTTGACGTAGCAGATACGCGGCACGCCGTAGTTGTCGGCGAGGCGCCAGTTGGTCTCGGACTGCGGTTCTACGCCCGCGACGCCGTCGAACACCACGACCGCGCCGTCGAGCACGCGCAGCGAGCGGTTCACTTCGATGGTGAAGTCGACGTGCCCCGGGGTGTCGATGACGTTGATCTTTTTCTTGCGCCAGAAGGTCGAGACCGCGGCGGACTGGATGGTGATGCCGCGCTTCTGCTCCTGCTCGAGGTAATCCGTCGTCGTCGAAGTCTTGAGGTCCTTCGTGTCGTGGATGTCGATGATGGTGTGCTTGCGCCCCGTGTAATAGAGGATGCGCTCGGTCGTCGTCGTCTTCCCGGCGTCGACGTGGGCGATGATGCCGATGTTGCGGATGTCGGCGAGGGCGGTTGTACGGGGCATGGCGGGTTCCGTGGCTGGAGCGAAAAGGTTGGAAAACGGGCAAACCCGCCCGATCGATGGGCAGGACCCGGGTTAACTTCCTATGATAATACGGAACGGGGGACGGCTTCGACCCCCCGGCGGCTTCTGCGTTACCGCAGGCGCACGAGCCGCCCGGGGCGCGCCTCTTGCACCGTCCCCTCGAGCGCCACGGCTTCGCCGGCGACCCAAGTGCCGAGATAGCCCTCGCCGATCTGCAAAAGTCGCTTGCCGCCCGCCGGCAGGTCGTGCACCAGCCGTGGGGTGCCGCAGGCGAGACGCAGCGGGTCGATCAGGTTCAGATCGGCACGCAGACCTGGTGCGATGAGGCCTCGGTCCGTGAGGCCGAGGTGGCGCGCGTTGCGGTGCGTGAGCATCTCGACGGCGGTCTCCGGCGCTAAGCGTCCGGTGCTGCGGTCGCGGCACCAATGCGCGAGCATGAAGGTGGTGGTGCTGGCATCGCAGAGGGTGCCGACATGTGCACCGCCATCAGAGAGCCCATAGAGCGCGCGCGGATGCCCGAGCATCTCGCGCACGACCTCGAGCGATCCGTCGTTGAAGTTGAAGATCGGGAAGTGGATGAGGTTGCTGCCGTCGTTGGCGGACAGATGGTCGTAGATCGCCTCCAGCGCACCGCAACCGCGGCTGCGGGCCCGGGCGAGGAAGCTCTGCGCCAGGGTCGGCTCGTAGCCGGCCTCCATCGGGAACATGCGGCCGCTCAGCAGATCGACGCGCGCCAGCATCAGATCGACGATCGGTGGGATGGGTGTGCCGTCCCCTGACATGCGGCCTGGTTGCTCCGCGAGGATACGCGCCTTGCGCAGTGGGTCGCGCAGCGCCGCCGCGCGCTCTGCGAGCGGCAAATGCGCCACCTCGACATAGCCCGGATGGCCCATCAAAGGATGGAAGCTGGTGTCGAGACCGAGGATGACACCGATGCCGCGCGGCGCGGTCTGCAGCCAGAGCGGCAGTCCTGCGGCGACCGCCGCGTCGGTGCGCGCGCGGATCGCCTGCCATTGCGCGCCGCCCGGATCGCGTTGCAGCCAGGTCATGGAGAGCGGTCGGTCGCTTTGGCGCGCCAGCAACTCCACCAGGTCGAACTCGGCATCGAACCGTTCGGGGCCGTGCAGCAGGTCGAAGTCGCTCACGAGCTGCAGCACGCCACGCGGCCGGTCCCGGAACACCTGCGCAAGCCCGGCGAGCTCCGCCGCTGTGGCGTCTGCAGCGGGTGTCGGCACGCCGGCCGTGGTGCGGTGGTTGTCGGTGCGTCCGGTCGAGAACCCGGCGGCACCCGCCGCGAGCGCTTCGCGCAGCAGCTGCTGCATCGCGGCGATGTCCGCGGCCGTGGCCGCTTCCTGCGCCTGCGCACGATCGCCCATCACCGCCATGCGCAGCGGGTCGTGCGGCACCTGCGCGAGGAAATCGAGGGTGTGCGGGATCCGCTCCAGCGCGTCGAGATACTCGGGGAAGGACTGCCAATCGAAACGGACGCCCTCGACGAGGGCGGCGCCGGGGATGTCCTCGACGCCTTCCATCAGCGAGATCAGCCCTTCGATGGCGCGGTTCCGGTCGCCCGGTGCGAGCGGGGCGAAGCCGACGCCGCAGTTGCCGAACAGCAGCGTGGTCACCCCGTGCTGCACGCTCGGACTGAAGGTCTCGTCCCAGCTCGCTTGGCCGTCGTAGTGGGTGTGCAGGTCGATGAACCCCGGGGTGAGCCAAGCGCCGCTCGCGTCGATGCGGCGGTGCGCTGCGCCGTCCACCCGTCCGACCTCGCGGATGATCCCGTCCTGCACGCCGACATCGGCGGTGCGTGGTGCGTTGCCGGTGCCGTCGATGACGGTGGCGGATTCGAAGACAAGATCGAGCATGGCGGGCTCCGGTCTTTGAGAGGCGAGGCGGGGCGATACGCGGGCTAGGGAGGGGGGCGCAGATCGACGCCGATCGGACAATGGTCGGCGAGTTTGCGTTGCAGGGCGTCTTTCGGCTCGTAGCCCTGACGGATGAAGGAACCGGGGACGCGCCACGCGGCCAGCGAGCCGCCGAGCACGACATGATCGATGTAGCTGCGGTAGTTCTGGCCAGGGTGGCAGTTGCTGAAGCGTTGCGCGAAGGCGATGTTCACCAATCGTGCCCCAGCCGGATCGCCATCGTCGATCTCGGACCAGAGATGGCGCACGGCACCCTCCGCGTTGCGCGCCGGGGGTTGCCCCGCCAGCAGGTCGTGGTTGAAGTCGCCGAGCACGGCGTAGTGCCGCCCGGCCGCCGCTTGCGTATCGATCCAACGCTCGAGTTCAGGGACCTGTCGCGCCAGCACCCGACACGCCTCGCCCGGGTCGTCGAGCGGGCGGCGTGCGCAGCCGGATTTCAGGTGCACCGAGAGCAGGCGGATCTCGCGCGCTTCGCCGGGGTAGATGATCAGCTCGGCGCCGCGGCGCACACGGCCGTTGAGGGACAGGGGCTCGAAGTCCTTGCCGCAGCGGTGGGGCAGCCCCTTGCGGATGGCGAAGCCGGTGTTCTGCACCGCTTCGCGGCGGGTGAAGCAGAAGTCGTGGTCCGTGAACACACGCCGCGCCGCATCTGCGCCATCGACCTCCTGCAGCGCCACCACATCGGCATCGAGCTCAGTGGCGTAGCGGGCGAGGGCGCGATAGTCCGCTTCGCTGCGCTCCAGGCGGTCGGCGACGTTGCAGGGGATGAAGCGCTTGCGGCTGCCGGGCGAAGCGCCCTGCGGCACGCATTCCGCAGCGAGCTTGCGGAAGGCATTGGGCGCGATCAGCCACTCGAGGTTCCAGGTGGCGATGCGCAGCAGATCCGCCCGCGCCGTGGGCGCGTCCGCGACCGGGGCGCCCGCCTCGATCCGATCAGTGCAAGCGGCGGTGGCCGACAGCGTGAGCAGCACGGCCAGACCGGCGGTGAGCGGGGAGGGGTGACGGCGGCGGGGTCGCGGGTTCGGCGCGTTCATGTCCGCATTGTGTGGTCGTGTCCCCGGGGCGCGCAATCGTCCGGGTGCGGTACCATCGACCCGTACCGAACGCGAGGAGGATGCCGATGTTGGATCTCAAGCACGAACTCAAGCTCGACAAGACCCGGGACGAGAAGGCGCGGATGAACTTCGTCTCGGGATTGCGCGCGCATGTCCTCAACGACATGGCAGGCGGAATGCGTGCCGTGTGGGACGCCGAAGTGGAGCCGGCCTTCCGCCGCAGCCGCGGGCGTCGTCCGAAGGACGGTCCAGAGGTCCATGCGGCGCTCAAGCCGAACGAGTGCTTCAAGTTCTACTCGAGCCTGCGCGTGACCACGCAGGACCTCGTCTGGCAGTCGGTGTTCCCGGCGCTCGAGCGCAACCGCGGTGCACTCAAGGAGAAAGCGGCGCGGCTCTCCCGCAGCAGCCAGTCCCGAAGCAGCAAGGTCCGCGGTACGCTCGCGCTACGGCCTGACTTCAAGGTCCCCCGCAGCGTGTCCGCGCTCGATGTCCACCTCATGGCCGGCAACTACGACGGCGAGTACGAGGAGGGGGATCTTGCGGCAGGGTCGCTCTACGACAACGGCCTCGCGGTGTTCTCGTTCGGGCTGATGGGTCAGAACCTCGACGATATCGGCCAGTCGATCGCCGGCTTCATCAAGCTCAAGTTCCCGCAGCTCAAGCCCGCCAAGATCCTCGACCTCGGCTGCACCATCGGCCACAACACCGGTTCGTGGAAGGACCACTTCCCCGCAGCCGAAGTGCACGGCATCGATGTCGCCGCGCCCTGCCTGCGCTACGCCCACGCGCGCGCCCAAGCGCAGGACCGCGAACTGCACTTCCACCAGATGGACGCCGAATCGCTCGACTTCCCGGACGCGAGCTTCGATGTGGTGTTCTCCTCGATGTTCCTGCACGAGGTGCCGCGCAAGGGCATCGAGCGGATCCTCGCCGAGGCCCATCGGGTGCTGAAGCCCGGTGGCCTGATGCTGCACATGGAGCTGCCGCCGAACTCGCAACTGTCGCCGTACGATGCCTTCTATCTCGATTGGGACGGCGCCTACAACAACGAGCCGTTCTACAAGCCGTTCCGTGACCTCAAGCCCGAGGATATCTGCCGCCGCGCCGGCTTCGCCCCCGAGAAGTACCTGCAGTTCGTGATCCCCTCGGTCGGCTGGTACGGCGAGAAGGTATGGCGCGAGGCTGCCGAGCGGCCGCCCTCGGTGGACAGCGACAAGACCGGTCGGCTGACCGATGGCATCCTGTGGTACTGCTTTGGAGCCTTCAAATGAGCGCGGCGCGCACAGCCCGGCGCCCGATGCGTCGCACCATCCGCGGCGGCCGCCCGTATTTCTTCAGCGATCCGGCCATCGACAAGATCCTCGCCATGGTCGTGGTGCTCGGTAGCGAAGTGTGGACGCTGCGCGAACGGCTCGCCGCGCTCGAGGCCATCCAGGTCCGCCAAGGCAGTCTGGCGAGCGGCGAGCTGGACGCCCACGATTTCAGCCCTGAAGACGAGACACGCCTTGCCGGTGAGCGCAAGGAGTTCATCGACAGCCTGTTCCGCGTGCTACAGGTGCAGATCGAGGAGCC